>CAYVNI010000121.1:0-2236 GCA_964452815.1 uncultured Sulfurovum sp. | reverse complement strand
AACCCCGACGTAAAGTTTTTCTACGGTTCACCTGTGATTTCATTACTCAATTTTTTAGCAAAACTAGCACCCTTTTCAGAGCCTGTATTTTTATTGGAAGATGAAGAGCCAAAGGTTCGGTTAGAGGGGTGAGGGTTGCTTGGTATTTATTTTTTAGATATGAGGATATTTTAAGAAACTTGGATTCACATTATAAAATAATACGCCCAAAGATTAAAATAAGAAGAAATAAATAAAAATATTACAAGGAACGACTCTACTCTTTTCGTACTTTTGTATAAGCCCAAGCTCCTAGTGTCAGCAAGAGATATAAAAGAGCTATAAACATTAACTGTTCAGGCGAATTTTGGAACTCATAATATAGAATTAAGAGCATTCCAAAGGAAAGTCCTATAATAGAAATTACGGTAATAGGCAATGAACTGTTGGTCTCTTTTCGTATTTTAAAATTGGCAATGGACATTAAAAGTGAAACCAATAGAAAGGTAATGCTTCCAAACTCTAAAATAAGTTGAAGTCCACCTACTAAAATAAGTATACTTGCAATGGAAGCCATGGTTAAGATGGCATATATTGGTATATCCTTGACTCTTTTACTAATAAACTTTGGCATAAATCCATCATTTGCGATACGTGCCATCTGTCGAGAAGAACCAAAAAGTGTACCATTGATGGCACTGCTTGTTGCTAGAATTGCTCCAAAAATAACAAAATTTCGACCCATATTTCCCATAATATCCTCTGCTCCACTGGCTAAAGCAGACTCTTTATTGGCAATTAAATCCTGAGCAGGAATGACTAAAACGGCACTAAGTGCAATAATAAAATAGATAAGTGCTACTAAAATAATTGCTCCATAAATAGCTCTAGGAATATTAACATCAGGATTCTCCATCTCATTGACAGCATTAATAACCAGTTGAAAACCTTCATAAGCCACAAAAGTAACTGAAGAAACAATAAGAATACTCAGCAGTGGTGTTGCGTGAAAGTCTTGTTGTATCATGTGGGTAAAGGTATTAAAATCAACTTTAGCAAAGAAGATAAGAAGTAGAGAGATGATAAAAAGTATCAAGAGTTTAGCATAAACCATAACATCTTCAATTTTTCCCATACCTTTAACACTCCAAATATTAATTATGGCAAAAAAGCCGATAATCGCAATAGCCAAGAGTTTCCGAATCAACTCGTTTTGAGCAAACTCAAATCCACTAATGGCATAAGAAGAGAACGTATAAGCATAGAGTGCAAGGGTACTAATGTAACCAAAAATAGTATACCAACCAATAAAAGAACCTGCCATTGGCGAAGAGGGATAGGTTCGTTTAAAAAAGCTGTATGTTGCCCCCTCATCTTTATAATAAACACCCAGTTTTACATAAGAATACGCAGCAAACCATGCGACCACACCACCCAAAGCGATAGCAAAAGGGGCTAGAGAACCAACCATTGCCACGGCAATACCTAAAACGGTAAAGATACCTCCACCAACCATACCACCAATAGCAAGAGCCAATAACTCTTTAAACCCTAAATTCTTATTCATTTCTCTACTTTACTATGTTAATTTAAATCGTATTATATACAAAAAGAGGAGAAGCTACTCCTAAATAGATAAAAATAAAATATATTGATATGAAACAGCAAGTCCCAAAACCCTTTAAATTACCTCTGAGAAAAACATCTTTTCACTCTGTATCAGTTTTTTTCTCGCTCCCAAATTGTGTTTAGGAGCGAAATTTTTAGAAATATTGTGTAATACCTATAAGGCAAATGTACATGATTACTATTTGATGGATAATCACTATCACAGACTCTCCTTTATTAAAAAGACTTATAAAGAGTAGTTACCGTTGTGTGAATAACCCTTTTTATGACCGAAATTCAGGCGTTTAGAAAAAACATTTAGTGTCCAAAAGTGACGAATTTAGTGTCTAAAAATGACTATTTTAGTGTCTAACTTGTCCAATTAGTGTTCTACTATATTATGTTGACATTAAAAAGGATTTTAGGACATTAAAATATAAAGTGTGCTAATATTCCATTAAGACACTAAAAAGAAATTTAGGACACTAAAATGACTCCCATTGAATTTTTAAGAAGAGAAAAATAGAAAAAAAAGAATCCTACGAATATAGCAAAAATATCAAATGCTCTTGTAGAGGCATTGGTTCAAAAAAATAATCTTGGTGCATTAAAAGTTATATTTTACATTGCAAAAAGCGATATTAAGCGT
>CAYVNI010000120.1:0-2324 GCA_964452815.1 uncultured Sulfurovum sp. | reverse complement strand
AAAACGGCTAAAAAAAGAGCTGGTTCAAGCACGAAGCAGAGAGAATGCCCCTCATAAAAAAGATCTAGAGTTTTGTGAAAATAAAATCATGAAACTTGAAGAGGAGTTAGAGGAGCAAAATGAGAACCTCATGAACGCATCGCAGAGTGGAGAGAATTCTGTGATGATAGAGGCTTCTCAACATATAGGAAAACTCCAAAAAGAGATAGATGCACTGTTTGGACGCTTAGAAATCGCCAGTGATGCGCTTGATGAGATATCAGAGCGATATGAACCACAGTTAGAGGAGTTGGAGTAAGTTCTACTCCTCCTCCACTGTCTTGGCTTCCATTAGCTCTAGCAAAATACCCTCTGCTTCGTCTTGTGGCATATCACCTGCATCAATCTCCTCTACAATCTCTCTACACTCAGCCAACATCTCTTGAAGCTCTTGTAGCTCCTCTTTGTCTGCGATTGAAGCCATTTTTGCTTTTTCTATCATCGAGAACATCTCATCTATCGCCTCTTCTAAATCGGGAATTATTTCAATGGTCAATAGATTTTTTAATTTTTCTGAATTTTGCATGGTCTGCCTTTATTTTAAGTGGTGAAATTCTATCTAAATACTTCTCAATATTAAATTTAATTGAAAAATATTTTACTTTTATTAAATATTTCTTAAAATTTAAAATTACAAGTTTTCATTAATAAATAAGTGATTATAATACTAACGTTTAGACACAAAGAAAAAAATAAATATTTTATAACATCAAAAGGAAAATAGTGGAAGAATTTTTTATAATATCAAGACAGAATATAGATTCAAGTTGGAGTTTAAGTGACCTAAGAGACGATTATAATGCGTTGGAGTATTGTGAACAGATTTTAGATATCCCTGAAGAGCTTATTGAGTACGCAACACTTGGGAGTGATGGATTAGAAATCTCTTTATTGGAATTAGATGATTCATTAGATTATGATGAAGATTGGTATCTACAACTTAGACGTATCTCAAACTATCAACAATTGGCATCTTAAAACCAAATGAGGTATCCGTTATGATGGATACCTCTATTTTACTACATACTACAAGCTGAAACACCTGGAGGTGTTGTCGGCTGTACTGCTGAGTTATCTGCTCCACCCTCTGAATTTACCTTATCAATAAATGCCAAAAGATTAGACGCAGCCTCATGATATCTCTTTGCTGTCTCTGAGTCTGGTTGATGATAGGTGATAGGCTGACCTGTATCTCCTCCTACTCTGATGGCTGGTTCGATTGGGATTCGTGCAATAAGCTCTGTATCAAACTCATCTGCAACGGCTTTTGATGTTCCCATACCAAAGATATCTGACTCCTCATCACACGATGGACAGATAAATCCACTCATGTTCTCAATCAGACCTGCTGTTGGGATATGAAGCTTTTGGAACATATCCAAAGAGCGTCTACTGTCATCCAGAGAGACCTCTTGTGGTGTAGTCACGGTGATTCCTGCTGTTACAGGTACAGATTGTGCCAATGTAAGCTGTGCATCACCTGTTCCTGGAGGCATATCAATAACCAATACATCCAGTTCAGACCACAAGATATCTCTTAGAAGTTGTTCAATCGCCTTCATAACCATCGAGCCTCTCCAGATAAGCGATTGCCCATCCTCCATAAGAGAACCCATAGACATCATCTCAACACCATATGCTTTGAGTGGAATAACTTTGTTTCCTTCTATTACAGGTTTCTGGTCATTTAAACCCATCATCCGAGGGATGTTTGGTCCATAGATATCAGCATCTAAAATACCCACTTTTTTACCCTGCATCGCCATAGCAATTGCAATATTCACAGAGGTGGTTGATTTACCAACTCCCCCTTTTCCTGAACTTACCATAACAAAGTTTTTAACATGAGGAGCGATATTTTTACCACTTACTGAGTTGCTCTGTTGCATTGGGGCTTGTGGTGCAGAAACGTGTACTTCAACTGTCTCAAACCCTATTTTTTGAAGCTCAACTGTCGCATCTTTTTCTAACTCTGCTTTTACCTCTTGTGCTGATGAGGTAATATCAATAACAATCACAACCTTACTGCCCGTAATCTCTACATTTTTAACAAATCCAAAAGTTACAATATCTTTTGTAAACCCAGGGTATGTTACATTTTTTAGTGCTTCTAAGACATTTTCGTTTGTCATTAGGACTCCTATTTTTATTTATTCTATTAACGTTTTATAATGAAAATCATAAGATTTAGCTTATATAATTGAAAAAATGCTATTATTTTGTAGAGAATTTCAATTAAGACTATTTTTATCCCATTTATATTCTAAACTAATACTTATCATGGT
>CAYVNI010000119.1:0-2436 GCA_964452815.1 uncultured Sulfurovum sp. | reverse complement strand
CTTGGGTCTCTCGCCTCATTTTTTAGTTGAGCATCTTTATAGGCTTTTTTCACATCTTTGATATTGTGATGCTTCTTTGCCATAAATGAGAGTAAGTTCATATTGGAATCTCCATACCCCTCTATAACTGTTGACTCAACTGTTACACCATCTTCTATATTTTTATAGGCATACTCATCCAAAATTTTTACATCATCAGTAGAGTGTATCTCTGCTTTTGCCATCTGCACAAACAAGCTATTACCTCGTAGTGAGTTTTTCTTTATCTTTATCCCTTTCTCCTCTTTTTTACTCTTTGGAAAACTTTTTGGGTCAAGCACATTCTCATCTATCATCAAAACACTCTTTTTGAGAGATGAAATCAAATCTTGTGTTACTAATGCAATTACACTCTTATCACTATAAAACTCTTCATAAATTTTATAAAAATCATTTATAGTATAGCTCTCTTTTAAATTGTTTTGCAAAAACTCATACCACGCCTTGGTACTCTGCAAAGAATCCAACTCATTTAAAAAACGAGCTGTTCCATCTTTGGCTTTTCCACTTTTAACACCCTCTGTAATCGCAATAGTATAGATATTTATTTCGTCACTCTCTCCAAATCTATCAAGTCGCCCCAATCGTTGTAAAAAATTCTCTGCATGACTCATCTCACTTATCATCTTTTTGCAAGTGATATTAAGTGAAGCTTGAACCACAGGGCCACTTCGTAAAATATTATATTTTTTAGAGCCATCTTTCTTAAAACTCTCAAAAATCTCATTAAATAATCTCTCTTTGTCTGATTTAATAAATTTAGAGTGAAACAGTACACCATTCTCTTTGGCTTGATGCTCAATAAAACTTCTCTGTGCTGTAAGGGCTGTATTGCTAATCACAAAAACACTCTTCTCTCTTTGCTCTTGCATCAATACATCAAACTCCACAAACTCAATCATATAAGAGCTATTATTAAAACTCTTCATCCCAATAATACTATCTCTATCAATGCGTAAAAACTCTGTCACAAAAAGAGGATTTGGAGTAGCAGAGACTAAAAGTGTATCGGGCAAACTCTTTTCTGTCTGTTGATACTTTTTAGCCTCTATCAGTTCAGCAAAAAGCAGATTGAACCCTTGCATATTGATATACTCATGATACTCATCAAAAACCACATGAGAGTTCATAAAATCCATAAATGAAGAGATATGCTTATGGGTTGTGATACTGTTCACAATTTGGTCTATAGTTGTGATAATAATATCACTAGAGAACTCTTGCCCCTCCATAGTCTCTTTTATCTTTCCCTTTTTTTGAGACTTTTTAATCTCTCCTGTTACTATCTCTATAGAGGCATTTGGAAGATATTCAGATGAACACAAATCGGCAAAAATTCCCTCACACACTTGAATTCTCGGACAGACCCAATATATCTTTTTGACACTTGTATTCATCGCCCACTCCAAAGCTATCTTTGTCTTTCCACACCCTGCCGAACCATTAAGCACTCCTATATCTATCTCCTCATCTGCCAACTCCTCGGCTACCTCTTTTTGAGCGATATTTCGTTGACTATCAGGGTATCTACTCTCAAAACCATCCAAACAAGCTTTTATCTCAACACCTAAACCTCTCTCTTTTTGCAAAGCTTCATCAAGTAGACTATTTAATGTTTTACTAGAGATATGAGAATCTAACTCTGTTGCTGTTAACCTAGAGATAACTCTATCAGCTGTTACAATTGCTGTTCTTGCTAAGTTATTTTTGGCATTTATTTTTATCTTAGAAGAATAAGCACTTAATGAATTTCTTTCTACATATTGTTTGTAAAAAGGCAACTCTTTATCTTCAATTATACCTTCTATATTATCAAACTTATTTATATTTATTTTACTTACATCCATCAAGTCTTCATCATATTCATTTGATAGTTCAACAATGGAATTGATTATACCTTTTATAGTATTTATTAGTTCTCTATATTTATTTTCAAAATCATCTACTTTATCATAAATACCAATAAGATTTTTAATCTTCTTTTTACGAATAGGTTTCGCATGATGCCAATATATGGCATGTCTTATAATATTGGGGAGTTCATTATTTTGTAATAAATCTGTATCAAATAATATTTCAAAAAGTAATAAAGAAAATTCATTATGACGAGGAGACTTTTCCCATGAACTTTTTTTATCAATATGTTCACCATCTTCAGAAAGCTCTTTATACTTTTTATTCAGCTTTTTAATTATCCAACCTTGAAAACCATCATCTATCTTCCCCATATCATGCCACAACCCAGCCACATAAACAGACTCTGCCAAACTCTCATCTTGTGGTACTAACTTCTCTATCAATCTCTTAGCCAAATAACCCACACCAAAAAGATGTTGGTCTAACCGTTGCCCATTTGTATTCGCATAAATCTTATCTAACATTATCTCTTTCTCTCCT
>CAYVNI010000118.1:0-1841 GCA_964452815.1 uncultured Sulfurovum sp. | reverse complement strand
GCCATATCTTTTACAAACTGTGCATCTTTAACAGCAATAGAGCCAAGAATCAATCTATCAATCCCAAGCTCCAAATACATCTTAATGGTCTCTTCATCACGAATCCCTCCACCAAGTTCAAGTTTTAGATTACAGTTCTCTCTAATCTTTTTAATCTGCTCTAAGTTCTTTGGCTCTCCTGCAAACGCTCCATTTAGGTCAACTAGGTGTACCCACTCGCTCCCTAACTCCTCAAACCGTTTGGCTACTTGCCACGGCTCATCACTGTATATCTTGGCTGTTTCCATTAAGCCTTTGCTAAGTCTTACTGCTTTTCCATCTTTTAGGTCTATGGCTGGTAGTATTGTCATTGTTTTTCCTCGTACATTTTTTCTAATTTTTCTTTTAAATTTTTAAAGTTTGGATGTTCAAAATCAAAAGGGTATTTGTTATGTTTATAAAAAGAGTTATAAACCCACTTATCTGTTAACTCATATTCAAAACAACCTTTAAACTCTTCTATACACTTTTTTTGTTTATCATCAAGTACCGAAAGTAAAAATGATTCTAAATATCCCTCTTTATTCTCATCACACATAATATAATAGTCCATCAAGACATCTTCAAAACTCAAATCTTCTATAAGTGTGTTTAATGCTTTTTCAGATGCTTCATAGCCTCTATTTGGATTTGAGTCTTTTTTATTATCTGCATCAACAACCAATAATATATGGCTCACTTTATTAAGATACTTTTTTTCAATCTCATCATAATGTTTATGTCCTATATTAAAAAGATTATCTTTACCCTCAAATTCATAATAGAGTATTTGGTTCTTGTCAAGTTCATATTTATCTAAAAGAGTATCAAAAAACTCTCCATCAGATTTTCCCTCATAAGCAATAATTACCATCCACGAACCTCATTACCTAGTTTAATAAATCTTTGAAACATCTCACTGTTCATGATAATGGAGTCTAACTCATTGTTTTTATTTCGTCCTAGTTCTATAAAAGCTATCTCTTCATCTTCTAGCTTTTTAGCTACTCTAGCATAAGACTCTATGCACTCTTTTGAGTGGGTTGTGGCGAAGACTTGGACATTTTGTTGTTTTGAGATGGTTAGGATAATTTCCCATAGTTTATCCAAATTGGTATAGTGTATTCCATTTTCAATTTCGTCTATTAAAATAATGCTATTCTTTTGTGATAATAGAAGCATTATAAAGTATATAAACTTACTTAAGCCATCTCCGAACTCATTTAAATTATAAAAATCTCCATTTTTTTTACAATAGGGTTGACTATTTATAATTCTAAATTTCTCAATATCACTATCAAACTCTTTTATATAACTATCCAATCTATCTTCTAATTCATTTTTAATAATTAAACTATATACATTTTCATATCTATTTTTAGTTACTTTATTGCTACTTTGAAATTTTATATCTATTTTTAAATCATTTAAATTTGTTTTTATTTGACTCTTTTTATAATCTTCTATCTTTTCATCTATAAAATTATTGATAAATTTTTTTCCAATCTCTTTCCATAAATCCCATAAAATATCAGCCATATACCGTGTAGTAATAATTTTTTTTAAATTATTTTTAGAATTACTTATATAAATAGCCTCTATTAGTGCTGTTTTGCCTACATTATTTTTTCCACCAATCAGATTAACTCTTCCAAACCCCTCCGCCTTAAAATCCTCAAAACATTTAAAATTTTTAATCTCTATATTTTTTATGAAATGTTCGCTCATTGGTTTTCCTTGAATAAGTTTTTTAGTTTTTCTTTTAGTTCATCAAAATTTTCATGTGAAAAATCAAAAGGTTTTTTAGGATATAAAGATTTATA
>CAYVNI010000117.1:0-19406 GCA_964452815.1 uncultured Sulfurovum sp. | reverse complement strand
GCTGCTCTAAACTCATCTCTTCGGTGTACCACATAGACCTCTGAACAGATGTTTGAGAGGTAAAATGCCTCCTCTAAAGCAGTATCTCCACCACCTAAAATAGTGACGGGTTTATTTTTGTAAAAGAATCCATCACAGGTTGCACAAGTACTTACCCCTTTTCCAAAGAACTCATCTTCCCCTTTGAATCCTGCTCGTTTTGGGGTTGACCCTGTACAGGTAATCACTGTTAATGCTTGGTATGTTTCACCACCCTCAACGGTAATGGTAAAATATTCACCTGTTTTTGCCACACGTTCTACTTTTTTCATCTCATGTTTTAGACCAAAGGCGAAACACTGCTCTTGCCACGTGTTCATAAAGTCCATGCCTGTTTTGTTATTGTCAAAAAATCCTGGGTAGTTCTCTATCTCTGAACTCCCTGTAATCTGCCCACCAGGCATTCCCATCTCAAACATCGTAACATTTGTAAGCCCACCACGTGAAGCATAGAGTCCTGCTGTAAGTCCTGCAGGACCCCCACCGATAATTGCACAATCTAACATAATAATATTCCTTTTGGATGTTTAAATTTTTATAAAAATAATAGAAGATATGATTTTGATAAAGATTTGAATGTGGGGGATTTGCTGTTATTGAACATTGAGGTGTTCATTCCCACGGAGACCGTAGGAACGAGGTTTCAACTACAGTTGAGCGTTAATTTTATCAGCAAATGCGTCTTTTGAAGCAGCACCTACCATTTGGTCTACAAGCTCACCATCTTTGAAGAAAAGAATAGCAGGGATTGAACGGATACCGTATTTAACTGCAATCTCTTGTTGCTCATCTGTGTTACATTTTGCAATGGTAGCTTTACCATCAAAATCATTAGCTAACTCTTCAACTACAGGAGCAATCATTCTACAAGGTCCACACCAAGGAGCCCAAAAGTCTACCATTGTTACACCCTCTTTGATTGTCGATTCGAAATTGTCTTGTGTTAGTTCAACATATGTTGCCATATTTTTTGTCCTTTAATTGGTTATATTTAATGCCGTAATTATACATCAACTTTGTTAAAGCCAAATTAGATAGATTTGGTCTTATATCATGAACTTATAACCTAACTTCTTTTATTTGTCAAGTCTATCGAGTAATATTTCAGGATAGGAGGCAGAGCGTGTACCCTCTGTAACCTTTGTTGAAGCCCCTTTTACTGTATAGACAAATGATATCTTGGCTCTTTGGCTCTTGTTTGCATTGGCTCTATGGAGGAGTTTTGAGTGAAAAAGTACCACATCTCCTTTTTTTAGTGTTGTTGATGTTTTTGTTTCTATAAGTGACAGATTTTGCTCATTTTTCTCATGAAAATAATCTTTCTCATCAAACTGCTTCTCGGTAAACTCCATAAGATGACTTTTTGGGATAAACTCTAGCACTCCATTTTGGCTATTCTCCTCACCCAGTGCCAACCAAACACTCATCAAATTATCATCACTATAACGCCAATAGCGTCTGTCTCTGTGCCACGCCGTCTCTGTACTAGAGTGGGGCATCTTGGTCATGATGGAGTTGTGATGTGCGATGGTGATGGCGACTTGGTCTTCTAAAATCTGCTCTAAGATAGGGCGAATCTCCTCATTTTCCATCCACTCTTTAAAGATAGTATCTCGATGATAGACCTGTCTAAGCCGTCGTACTGTCACCTGCTTCTCTTTGGATTGACTCCTGTAGTCTGTGACATTGGTACGATAGGATTTTGATTTTCCTCCATACTCCAGCTCTGTCTCTAGGGGTTCTACTCTATGTTGTAGATGAACTGTTGCAATATCCAAGATAGCCTCACACTGCGCAGGATTGGCAAAATCTCTTAAGATAAGAAAGCCATTAATATGAAAAGAGTTGAGCTGTTCATCCGATAGATACATAAGATAACCTTTTATTTGAAATTAAGTTACATTATATAGTGAATATCTAAGAGAGAGTTAAAGTAACTACACCCTTGCCATTGAAGATACTTTATTTGAAGATACTTCATTGATACAAATCATAAAACTATTTTCCAAATCATAGTATAATCCTTCACTATAAAACCTATCAAGGATTCTAATGATAGACGTTAAAAATTTAACCAAAAAGTTTGGTTCTACTGTCTCACTGGATGAGGTGAGTATCGCATTTAACAAAAACGACTCCATTGCTCTTATGGGGGCAAATGGAGCAGGGAAGACCACACTGATTCGCTCTATTTTGGGCTATTATCATCCTGATGGTGGTTCTGTGATGGTGAATGGGCTTGACCCGATAAAAGAGCGTCAAGAGGTGCTTAAACATATCGCTTTTGTGCCACAGTTGCCTCCTCCCATTAAGCTTAGTATTGATGAGCTGATTCGCTATGTTGAGGTGAGTGCTGATGTGACACGAGAGCGTATTTTGTATCATGCCAATGAGATGAAGCTTGATATTAAGACGAATATAAAGAAGTCATTTTTTAAATTGAGTGGGGGGATGAAGCAGAAGTTGCTTATTGCTATTGCACTTTCACAGGAGAGTGAGATTATTATCTTTGATGAGCCAACGGCAAATCTTGATCCCAAGGCTCGTGATGATTTTTATCGGCTTTTGGAAGGCAAAGGGGAAGATAGGGTTCTGCTTTTTGTGACGCACAGGCTTGAAGAGGTTGAATCTCTTGTAAACCGTGAGGTCTATATGGATTTGGGAAAAGTGGTTTCTGATGAGAGGATTTAGCTTTTTACTGTCTATTTTTCTATTTATTTTTCTATTGGGGTGTGACTCATCCTTAACCGATAAAATACTCTGTCCCAAGTGCAATATGCCCATTCCCGACTCAAAAGAGCAGAGTTCCTATCTTGATAAAAAAACGTATTTTGATGATATGGGATGTCTTATTTTATGGACAAAAGAGCAAGGAGTAGAGCCCAAAGAGGCGATGGTCTTTACCAAAGATACCAAAGAGTATATCAAAGCAACTCAAGCTTTTTATACCATTAATGAGCGAACACCGATGGGATATGGGTTTACAGCCTATAAAAAAGCTCAACCCCAAAGTATCACGTTTGATGAGGTAAAATTACGAATGTTACGGGGTGAGCATATAGCAAACCCAAAAATTAGAAAACAGATATTAGGAGAGTAGATGAAAAATTTACAATTAATCGCTTTTTTGGATTTGAAAGAGTCCATCCGAGCCAAATGGTTTTTGGTCTACTCGTTGGTATTTGGAGGCTTGATTGCTCTCTTTTTTATCGCAGGGGTGACCGAATCACAAGTGATGGGCTTTAGTGGGCTTAGTAGATTGTTACTTATGTATATTCAGATTACGATTATTATCTTGCCTATCTTTATCTTGATAACCACGGTACGCTCTATTTCGGGTGATAGGGACAGTCATGTCTTGGAGTATATGCTCTCGTTTCCCATTTCGCTAAAAGAGTATTATTGGGGCAAGGTTATTGGGCGATTTATTACGGTCTATCTGCCTGTGGTTTTTGCGATGGTTATCGCGATTATCTATGGAGCATTTAAAGGGGCAGATATCCCTTGGGCGATATTTTTCCTCTATACAGGGTTGCTATTTGCTTTAAGCTTTGCCTTTTTGGGGATTGCTTTTTTTATCTCCTCATTTGTTAAGTCATCAGAGGTGGCACTGGGGATAGCCTTTTTTATATGGATATTTCTCTTGGCATTTATAGATATAGCACTTATATCGCTTATGATGCAACAGCGTTTTAATGAAGAGCTTATTATCGGGATTGCATTGATGAATCCAATGGAGATATTTAGGGTCGCTGCGATTTCGCTCTTTGACCCTGAACTCACCGTCATGGGACCTGTGGCATTTTATATTTTAGATACGATTTCACAAACACTATTTGTGCTATTGTCCATAATCTATCCTGTCATAGTCGGACTACTGTTTGCCTTTTTAGGGTTCAAGATATTCACCAAAAAAGATTTGGTGTAGGGTGCATTTTTCAACGCATCATAAATTTAATTAAGGAGTTAAAATATGAAAAAAACAGCCATAATATTTCTACTATTATTCTCTCTAATATTCGCATCAACAGAGAGCAATGAGACCAATAACAGCACATGGAAAACGAAACCAATTACAAAAGTATACAGCATAGAGTATGACAAAAATACCACCTGTTTGGTGCGACACTTTAAACTCTATAAAGAGCCAAAATGGGTAGCTAAAATAGAGACAAGAGATGGGAAAACGGTCTACTTCTCTAGCCCTAAATCTCTTTTTGAGTTCTACCATCGACCAGGGAAGTGGTTTGATGTGGGGGTGAAGAGTGAGCGAGATTTTTCCAAGATAGTGGTAACGGATTATGAGACACTCAAACGGATAGATGCTGAAAAGGCTTTTTATGTTTATGGTAGCCGTGCTATCTCTCCTGCTGGAGATGATTTGGTGGCACTAGAGACCAAAGAGGGTGCAGAGGCATTTTCTAAAAAATACAGTGGGAAACGGATATTTACTTTTGATAAGGTGTCCGATGCCCTAATTCGACTTTTAAATGGAAGGATATAAGATGAAAAAACCAACACCAATAGATGAAGAGATAGTGCTTGACCCAAAGCGTTATATTGTAAGTGAGACGGATGAAAAAGGGAAAATTACCTTTTGTAATGATTATTTTAGAGAGGTTTCGGGTTATAGTAATGAGGAATTGATGGGAAAATCTCATAATATTGTACGTCATCCTGATATGCCAAAGGTGGTCTTTAAACTGCTATGGGAGACCATATCACAAGGCAAAAATATTAATGCTGTGGTGAAAAACTTGGCAAAAGATGGGCGATACTATTGGATTTTTACAGAGTTTGAAAGTCGAAAAGATAGAGATACTGGGGAGATTATCGGGTATCATGCGGATAGAAAGAGTATCTCTGTTCATGTGTTAGAGGTTATTGCGAACCTCTATGCTAAACTTTTAGAAATAGAAAAAAGTCAAAGTGTGGAAGCTTCGCAGAAATATTTGATTGAATTTCTAAAAGAGAAAGGCGACGATGTAAACTTTGCCAATATTATGGAAGAGATACATCGTTTTTATTAAACTTATTATCTAAAACTATTCTTTTGCATCGGTGCTAACATCTTTTGCTGTATCTTTGGCATTTTTTGTTACATCGGTGGTGGTCTCTTTAGCATCATCAGCTACATCTTTAGCACTGTCTTTAATGTCTGTTGCAGCATCTTTTACTGCGTCTGCTGAATCTTTTGCTGCATCTTTCATATCTTTCATCGCATCAGTTCCTGAGGTTATCATCTCTTTTGGTATGTCCATCATATCAGACATTATTCCTCCAAACATCTCTGCTGAAGAGATGCTTACGATAGAAGTTGTAAGCAGTGCAATTAATGTAATTTTTTTCATAGATTATCCTTAGTATATTTTAAATGTTATAAAGTATAATATTATTAACTAAGGTTAAGATTTAATATTTAAAAAAAGAATGATTATATATACTATTTATAAAAAATACTAATTATTAGATACCTTTTTACTCACTTTCCTTCATTTAGTGTTAAAAATTTAATATATATTTTAATTTCTAAATTTAACACGTTTATTAGCTACTTTTATTTATACTAATCTTTAAATTACTTAAATATAGGAGATAGAATGAAAATTTTAAAGTTATCATTGGCGATAGGTATTGTTGTCATGGTTTTAAGTGGATGTACCAAGCAGGTGATTACAGACGAATATAAAGAGAGGAATATTACCAAGCCAAAGCTTACGACATATGAGTTGAACACAATTGCAAATAAAATATATATGAATGAGACCTCTGGAAATCCAGACCATTTGATGTTTTGGTCTAAGAATGAGGTGTTCCCTTCACTGGGTATTGGTCACTTTATTTGGTATCCAAAAGGTGTTCCTGAACGATTTGACCAGACTTTTCCAGCGATGATTCAGTACTATATTGATAATAAGGTTAAAGTTCCAGCATGGTTAATTGCTGTTAAAGATACTGGTGCACCATGGCCCAACAGAACAACCTTTGAAAAATCCAGAAATGACCCTCAATTTAGAGAGTTAAAATATCTGCTTATGAATACCAAAGCACTACAGACCCAATTCTTTTTTGAGAGATTAACAGCATCAATTCCTCAGATAACGGATACGGTGGCTCCACAGTACCGTGACCATATTGTTAAGAGTTATAATGCGTTGGCACAGAGCCAAGGTGGTTGGTATCCATTGATTGACTATATCAACTTTAAAGGGAAAGGGATTAAAGATACAGAGCGATATAACAATCAAGGTTGGGGACTGCTTCAAGTACTCCAAGCAATGAGACCTGTGGCTCCTGGACCGAATGCACTTCGAGAGTTTTCAAGGGCAGCGAGTATGACCTTGCAACGACGTATTCGAAACTCAGACCCTGCTAAAAATGAGAAGCAGTGGCTTAAGGGATGGATGAAACGAACGGGTGAGTATGCCACTTCGATATTATAATTGAGCGTCAATGACCACAGGCTCTCTGTGGTCGTACTGTTGAGGATTTTTAACTTCTATCTTTTTTTAATCCATTAAATATCTACCAATATAATATAAATTGTTAAAAAATGTGATATACTATTCTGTTTAAATTTATTATATATATTGAGGAGAGTATACCCGATGGTGAGTATCAAATATTTTATACTATTTCTGTTGTTTACAGTGGCACTTAATGCTCAAAAAACGGTAGAGGTAGATTTACGAAAACAGAGAATATATGCAAAAGAGAATGGAAGAGTGGTTTTTATGGGGGCTATCTCTTCAGGAAAAAGAAACCACAGAACCCCTCGTGGAACTTTTAAGATTTTAGGAAAAAATAGATTTCATCGTTCTAACCTCTACCCTCGACCAAGAGGAGGTGCCAGAATGCCCTATATGCAACGGTTAACCCATGGTGGTATCGCTATTCACCAAGGATATCTGCCTGGCTATCCTGCCTCACATGGTTGCATACGCGTCTCAAGGAGAACCGCTCAAAAGCTTTGGAGATGGACACGAGTAGGGACAAAGGTGACGCTTCATAATGGGAAAAGAGTAAAACCCAAAAAGAGAAGATACCATAAACGTAAAAAATATGTAAAAAAACAAAAATATTATAAAAAAAGAAAGTATATTAAAAAAAGAAAATATTCTAAAAAACGAAAGTATGCTAAAAAATATAAAAAAAGAAGATATATACAAAAATATAGAAAAAGAGCTTATGCTCGGGTTTGTCGATAACTATATCTGTAGCTCAAATACATTACTGCTGTTTCGGTAGTAGTAGTGAAGATGATATCCCAAACGTTTGGCAATATTATCAACAATATAGAGACCCAATCCAAAGCCACTTTGTCTTTTTTCCTCTTGGGTGAATGGTTCGAGATAGTAGGTAAGAGGATACTCTAAACTTTTCCCTTTTGAGATAACTTTAATTGAATTTTTATCGGTTATTACGTGTACCTCTTCACCTTCTCCATATTTTAGTGCATTATCTAACAAGTTCTTAAGTGCTAGTGTTAATAGCTTTTCATCGGTGATAAGCTTCTCCTCTTTTATTGTTACCAAAACGCGACTTTTATCACACAGGAGTAGCTCTAGGCTTCCATTGATGATATGGTTCATATTGACCTCTTGGAGTGTTTTTGGGAAACCTTGGGTGGTGATATGCTCCACATAAGCGAGTTCATTAATAAGCTCATTCATTCTCTCAAACGCGTGAATCAGTGTTCTTTTACTGAGTCCATCTTCTATCATCTCTACAGCGATACGCCCTTTGGTAATGGGGGTTTTTAGCTCGTGCATCATGTTTCTCATAAACAGGTTTTTTGACTCCAAAAGGGTTTTGATATGATGAATTGCATCATCAAAACTTTGACCAATTTGACCAATTTCATCTCTGCTTTTGTGCGTAATTTTTACATCCATATTCCCATTTGCAAACTCTAAAATCTCTCTGTTGAGTTTTTTAAGGGGAGCGAGTTTTCTCATGGTTACAATATAGAAAAATAGAAAAAGTAGGGCGATGAGAGAGGCGATAAATATGGTCAGCTCAATCCTAACCTCTTTTGAGTCCATATCTTTTAACATCATCTCTGTACCATAGCGTTGTAGATAGATGTAGTTGCTGTCACCAACGGTGAGAATCTGCATACGCCCATAGACAGATTCTCCTTCAAAGATACTGTCTCCTTTACTTATTATAAGTTTACGGTTTGCCTGAATCGCAACAGGTCTGACACGTGAATTTTTATAAAACTTTTCCATGTCTTCATTGGAGGGATTGAGACTGGCCGTAGAGAGTAGGGCATTGGAGATGAGCTTATATCGTGCAATTTGAGCATTTTTTTGACGCTCTTTATCCAAAGAGACAAAAGCAAAAAAAGCACCAATTAAGAGGCTCAAAACCAATGTAAAAAGGATATTTATAAAAAGATTAACGGATATGTTTTTCATACTTTTTCTGTAAGCAGATATCCTATGCCACGCACAGGCTTAATGTAGCTATGTTCACTATTAATGGTTGAGAGTTTATGTCGAATACGTGAAATCATAACATCAATATTTTTAATAGAGCTGTTGTCATCAATATGGACAGAGTCATAGAGAAGTTGTTCTCGTGATACGGCGGTATCTTTGTGGTTAATTAAAATAGAGAGGATGTCAAACTCAGCCGCGGTTAATTCGAGTAGTTTGTTATCAAAAGTGATGTTTCTGGCTTTGATATTAAGTTCAAAGAGAGAACTATCCGTAGGCTCTTGTTGTCCTTGTGTTCTTCTAAGAATGGTTTTAATACGGGTAACAAGCTCTCGTGGGTCATACGGTTTGGGCATATAGTCATCTGCTCCACGCTCCATTGCGATGACTTTATCGGTGATATCATTTCGTGCAGAGGAGATGATAATAGGGATATTGGATTGTTCACGTATTTTTGGAATCACTTCAAGCCCATCAATACCAGGAAGGGTAAGGTCTAAGATAATCAAATCAAACTCTTTTTGGGTTAACATAGAGAGACCAATATACGGCTCTTCAGCAGGGGTTACATTGATATTGTATTGATTTAAATATTCGCTTAAGAGTTGTGAAAGTTCAGAGTCATCTTCAATCATTAAAATTTTTATAATAACAAATCCTTTGTTGCTGATATTTTTGATGATAACATGAGAGGTGTTAAATTAAACTAAAAGCTATAAATATCATCAACATTGCTCACGAGGGAGGTTTATTACAAAGGAGGCCTATAAATGTTCTATCAAGGGAGTATATAGTTATTCAGAAAGGAGTTTTTTTATTATATACTTAAGTGTCTCGTGAACAATGTTGATGATATTTGTTTGTCTTAAGAGAATTATAGTAGAGTAGGATTAATCATCAACCAATGAAATATTAATGGATAGTTAATAGAGTTGTGATATACTTCAAAAAAAGGAGATAGAGGTGGAGTATTGGAATCATATCTATGAACATTTTAATCCTGTTGCCCTTAATTTAAACTTTATTTCATTGCATTGGTATGGAATTATGTATATTTTAGCACTTTTAACGGCGTTGGGGTTTGCAAAGTGGATTATCAAAAAAGATAATTTGGATATTTCAGAGATATTATTGGATAATTATTTTATATGGATTGAGATAGGGATTATCTTGGGGGCTAGGATATGGTACATTCTCTTTTATGACCCTCATTTGGACTATTATCTCTCTGCTCCTTGGCAGATATTTAACCCTTTTAGAGAGGGTGAGTTTGTGGGCATTCGTGGAATGAGCTATCATGGAGCAGTGGTAGGTGCGATTATCTCCTCTCTGCTTTTTTCTATTAGATACCCAAACAAGCTCTATAAACTTATAGATGTGGTAGCTCTCTCTGTACCTGTGGGCTTTGTGTTTGGTAGAATTGGGAATTTTTTGAACCAAGAGTTGGTGGGACGGGTGACGGATGTGCCTTGGGGCATCTATGTGGATGGGACACTTCGACACCCCTCTCAACTCTATGAGGCATTTTTAGAGGGGATACTCATTGCCATTATTCTCTATCTCTACCGTAAAAAGAAGCCGTTTAATGGGGCATTAATCGCTTTTTATGGGATGCTCTATGGGAGTATGAGATTTATCGCCGAGTTCTGGAGATCACCTGATATACAATTGGGATTTATCTATGGAGAGTGGTTAACCATGGGACAACTTCAAAGTTTGGTGATGATTTTTCTCTCTATTTCGCTTTTCTATATTCTTCGCAATCTTAATTTAATATTAAAAAATTAATTAGTCATTTAATATAATAAAGATATAATTATTTTCTGTAAATAATATTTTTTTGCAAAGTAAATGAAAGGAAAAAAAATGAAAAAAATAAAATTATCAATGATTGCCCTAATAGCAATAGGAAATATGGTATATGCAGGAGGAGATATTGCTCCTGTGACCTATTATGAGACATATGATACTATGGAGGCTTCTGTAGCCTATGAAGAGATGGAAACCCCGTTATCGGAGCCAGTTTATGAGCCTGAAGCCGTAGTTGTTAAAATCGTACCCACCCCAAAACCTCTTCCTGTTGTTAGACCAAAGCCTGTTGTGGTAAAACCTATACCTGTACCCATTACCTCCCCTAAGTATATCTCTCCGAGTGGTTTCTATGCAGGTTTAGGAATTACAGGTTCACGATATCAAAGCTCTTGTGATTGTCAAACTGATAGCAGTAGCTCCTCTAACCTAGGTGTTCAAAACTCCAAAACAGAAGTCTCAGGAACAGAGAATAATGTTGCACTGTTGGCTCGTATTGGTTATGATTTCAATCGATATATTGGTCTTGAGTTTAGGGGGATGAAGACCATCGGAAGTACCAGTAAAGCAGATATCTCACATGTGGGTCTTTTTGTAAAACCAATGGTTCCCATAACAGATGGACTAAATGCATACGGTCTGGTTGGTGCTGCCAAAACAAAAGTCTCTGGCTCTTATCGAAATGTAGATGCAGAGAGTTTAGCACTTGGTGCAGGGGTAGAGTTTGATTTATCAAAAGATACGCCAAAAGAGGGCAGATATTCTCGAAGTTTTGATGGTCAAGGAGACCAAGAGAGAGGAATAGGACTTTTTGTAGATTATGAGAGACTTGTGGTGAAAAAAGATTCTCCTGATTTAGATACATTAAGTGCAGGTGTCACATACGATTTTTAATCCATTAAATTTTTTTTGTGACAAAATTTACATTTGTCACGCATGAAGTGTTCTCTATTTAGTATGTTAAATTATAATTTTTAAAGTTAAAATAGGGGCTTTTGTAGATATAATTAAGACAAAAGGATATTATCATGAAAAGGAAAAGTATGATGTTAAAAAAAACAGCTTTTGGATTGTCTCTAATATTTCTGTTCGTTGCGTGTGAAACAGGCCACAAAGGAGATTTTCCTTCTTCCAATGCGTCTAAAGAGGTAAATAGCTCTTATGCTGATGAGCATAATTTTGAGTACAAAGAGACCTCTTTGGAATCTCAGGTATTTGAGGGTGGTTATCTGTCGGATGGGTTAGATATTAGCAAAATTCGTCAGAGTCAACATGGGGATATGCTTCGTTTGGTATTTGATTCAAAAGGGGCTTCTAATCATAAAGTTGGCTCTTATAGTTTTATCTACTATCCTGATAAGTATCTTATTACGGCAACCATTGGGGGATATCGTCATTTTTCTGCTTCTTTACCAACATTTTCAACAAACAGTGTGGTTGAGAAGATGTATATGGATGAGTATCTTGATGACAGTGGATATAAGTTTCATATTAAGTTACGAGAAGATGCAAAAGTTAAAGTATTTAACTTAGAGAACCCTGCTCGAATTGTTGTGGATATTGCTCTAGTCAATATTGCTCTATAAGAGAGGAGTCTCTCTTATAGTTTTTGCTCTTATATTTGAGGTATGGCAGGAGGTGTTTTAGCTTTCTCCATATTGTGAGGAGAACTCTCCTTCACCACTTTTTGATTTTGCCCCTCTGGTACTGTTATTTTTGTACTATTTATCTCATTTTTATCATCTGACCCACAGCCTATAAAAGCCATGAGCAGTAATCCTGTTATTATATACTTCATCTCTATCTCTCCTCTAATTTTTCTGTTGTTACTTTTCCATTGCTAAAAAAGCTTATAAATGTTCTGTTGTTCATATCAAAGATAAGACCCCTGCTTTCACCCCAATCTTGGGTTGCACTATTGATTCTATTGTAAGAGATAAGTGCATCCTCTTTTATCTGATAAACGCCCAAATAGTTAACTGTTTTGTAGTCATTGGTATGGTCTCCTTGTTCACGATAAGGGAAGGCAAAAAGGTTATCACTGTTTCTGTAGGCGAGTGCTTTATGGTTATTTTCAAGCTCTGAGTAGGTATCTTTTTTTAAGATAACAGTGTCTAGTGAGCTAGGATTTTGGAAATCACTAATATCAAAAAGTTCTATTTTTACACCATGTACACCTCCCTTGGAGTCAGCATCACGACCAATTCCCAACAGTTTATCTTCTCCTACAGGATGTAGATAGGCAGAGTATCCATTCACCTTAAGTTCACCCATTTTTTTAGGTGCTTTTGGGTCGCTCATATCAATAGTATAGAGGGGGTCGGTCTGTTTAAATGTTACCACATACCCTTTGTCTCCCATAAATCTAACTGACTTTATTATTTCATTCTCTTTTCCTAATCCTGAGAGTACCCCTTGGATAGGAAGCAGACCACTCTCCTCTTTTAACGTATAGATACTGTTGTTAGTCCCACTCATACCCCAAGAGAATCCTTCTGTGGTGGCAACTCTTAGTATCTCTTTATATTCACTAAGCGAAAACTGATTTAGCATATGTCCATAGACCGAGCCAATCCCTCGATAGTCTAACGTCTCACCAAGATTAAATTTATAGATAGATGAACGCTCTTTATAGTTGTAAAAATCATAATAGATAGGGTATTGGTTTGAGACCAAATAGAGTGCATTTGAAGAGGCATACTGTGTGGAGCTATATCCCATAAATGAGTTAGATAGTTTATAGGTTCCATCAGATATATCAATGGTTGAGATGGTCGTCATATTACTATTTTGATTCTGTTTGGATGAAGTATAGAGTCTACTTGGTTTAATGAGCTCTTGTCGTGCAAGGTCACTTCCCTCAATATCGGGAACAAGGTCAATAACTTTTAATATCGGATTTTCATAATCATAACGGTAGTATCTCTCACTATCATACTCTTTTTGTAATGAGTAACACTCCGTATACTTGTTTGGCTCATAAGGTTGTGATTTACTTAATGGTGCTACGCTTAGATCCTCAGGATAAGGTTGGTCAGGTTCATCCTCACCCTCTCTTGGTGTAAAAAACTCTCTACAGCTATCTGATAAGGTTACATACTCTTTTGGATATTCAATGGTAAATCTAGGAGAAAAATTAGAGACAAGGTATAGTTTGCCATCAACCACACGAGAGGTGACCTTGTTTCCATCAATCTTATAGCTTGAGATTTTTTTAATGTTCATAATATCTGATACATCAAAGATATCCACCACAATATGCTGAGTGGCTTGACCTAAAATCTCCTCACCCTCAACATTTTTTATCTCATCTCTTGCATAGCTGTTTAGATTTGAAAGAACAACCAATTTTTTATCTACCAAATAGAGAGAGTCTATATATTGACCTTTTTCATTAAAAGTGATTTGATTAAGTGGACTATTTTGCCCTTTTGCAAGTTGTGAGAAACTGATGATATTAACATGGCTTGGTTTATTGCTATAGCTGTTATCTCTCTGTGTATAAAAGATATTAATCCCGTCATGTTTGACAATATCGGCCTCATCAACATCTAGCTCTTGTAGGTTTGTGCCAGAGGTATTTTTTGCTCCACTATCTGCATCATTTGTAGAAAATGATTCATTGGAAGCGACATCCATAACAGAAGGAGCTGCCACAGGAATGGGTGTAGGTACAGCATCATTTATCACTCCTTCACGTCTTAAAACTATCGGTTCAAATCCACAAATAGGACGTTGATAAATCTCTATGGTACTTTTGATATAGGCTTTCATCTCTTTTGAGGTACTAAAGTTATGTAGTTTTGAAGCCTCTTTCATAACCGAGATGTCGGTATCTTTATCTGCTTTTACCCAAAGACCATCAGAGTTTTTGATATGGGCTAGTTTTGGGAAATTCTCTTTTGGGTTCTCTTCTCTGTCAAAAATTTCCCACTCTTGGTTGGGGTTGTATTTCCAAACGGTCATATCTTTAAAAATATCAGCAGAGAGAACGGTATCAATAGGTAAGGAGATTAGATTCCACCCTTTTTCTAGGTGAATAATATCATTAGAGCTATTTTCATCCGAAGGTGCTTGTGAGAGTGAATCATTTGGTAGTGTTAGTGTCCATTCTTTTCTACTTTTAACCCAAAAACCATGCCAATTCTCTAAGCGTTTTAGTTTTGAGATATTATTGGCACTCATCCTATTTTGTGTCTCTCTATCAGGTGAGTACCCTAACCATTTCTGAGTAGTTGCGTCAAAGTGCCAAACCTGCTCTACATTGGTGGATTTAAATTTTGACATATCATTAAGAGGTATGGCAGAGCCTATCAGTTGCCATCCTTTTTTAACCAATAGGGCAGTATCTGCCATAGAGGTAGAAAAAAGGAGGAGTGTTGTGAGTAAAATTTTTTTCATTTTTCATCCTTATATATACTTTATAATAGAGTTATTTTTTCTTAACTCTTATGCCATTATATATAAAAAAAATGTACAAAAGGTGTAGATTTTGAAATCGTTTTAAATAGAGTCAAACCCCTGCTCTTCGGTTGGTTTTTTGCGATTTTTCATATCAAATTTTTCCTCTTTTCTATCTTCTTGATAGAGGTTGTGTTTGGCTCCCCTCTCCTCTAAAAATGCCAACATTCTTTTCTGACCCAATTTTTTGGCATAATCTTTGGTGGTCATTCCTCCACTGTCATGAGCGTTAATATCTGCACCATGCTCCAAAAGAAGCTCAACAATGGTAGTGTTATTAAAACAGGCAGCCAAAATAATCGGTGTAATTCCACTTGGGCGATGGGTCTCAT
Source organism: uncultured Sulfurovum sp. (assembly GCA_964452815.1). Classification (GTDB taxonomy): domain Bacteria; phylum Campylobacterota; class Campylobacteria; order Campylobacterales; family Sulfurovaceae; genus UBA1140. The sequence goes on along the minus strand of CAYVNI010000117.1, from coordinate 4,321 downwards.
TGACATCTATCCCTTTATCAATACAGAGCTTAATCACATCTTCACGTTTGAATTTAATGGCAACATCAATGGCAGAGAGACCATCAGGGTCTATCTCTCGTATATCTACCCCATTCTCCAAAAGTATTTCAAGTGCCTCTACCGAGCCATACTTACGAATTGTATAAAACAAGATGGTCGTTAAATCAGGGTCTTCCAAATCATATTCAGCCCCCATATCAATCGGAGTCGTCAGGTCAATATCACTGTTACAAAGTTTTTTTATAGCCACGAGATTATCATGCTCGATGGCTTCTATTAATTCATTCATAATTATTTATAGCATGATATTATTAATAATTAGTATAATTTTTCAAAAAGTTAGAAGTTTAGACAATTATTTTGTATTCAATAGATATTCTATCCCAAAAGCCCAATTGCTTCTCTTTCTCAAAGTTAACTTTTTGGAGGAGGAGAGAAACCTACAACTCCACCCCCTGTTGTCGTTTTCTGCTCACCACAATATCTATCTCATAAGGGTCAATAAACAGCTCTTTTTTATACGCTTCGATGGCATAGCGTCCTATCATGGCTGCGTTGTCCGAGCAGAACTCTAGTGGGGCTGTATGGAGGATTTTCCCAAACTCTTGGCATAGATTTTCATAGGCTTTTCGAATATAAAGATTGGCACTGGCTCCCCCTACGATAGCAAAATCTTTAATTTTTTCCTCTTGAAAGACCTTTTTACTCTTTTGGACGAGGTGAAGTTTGACGGCTTTTTGGAAAGAGGCTGAGAGGTCGCATTGGTCTTGTCTGCTCATCTTTTCTGCTCCACCAAGGGATTCGATGGTAAGTCTGACAGCATTTTTTAGCCCTGAGAGTGAAAAGGCGATGAGCTTGGAGTTTCGTAGAGGCACAGGCAGAGCAAAACGGTTCTCATTTCCCTCTTTTGCCAATGCTTCAATAATGGGACCACCAGGGTAGCCAAGCCCCATCATCTTGGCTGTTTTGTCAAAACTCTCACCGACTGAGTCATCCATACTTGTTGCCAATATGGTCATCTTCTCTAGGCTCTCTACTCGGATTATCTGTGTGTGTCCTCCTGAGATGAGCAGAACCAAGAGGGGTAAAATCTGCTCTTTTTCGATAAAGAGTGAATAGATATGCCCTTTGAGATGGTGGACGGCAAGTAGGGGGATATTTTGGCTTACTGCGATGGTTTTTGCCATGGCGATTCCCTCTAAAAGTGTTACCCCCAGTCCTGGTTGGTTGGTGACTGCCACAGCTTTTAGGTCGGCTAGATAGGGTTTGGTCTCTTCTAATATATTGGGTAGGTCTATGGCATGAAGCCTTGATGCCAGTTCTGGGACGACACCACCATAACAAGCATGTTGCTTCTCTTGTGAGATTTTTTTGTGGAAAATTAGTTGATTATTTTCTATTTTGGTGATGGCAATGGAGCTGTCATCACAGCTTGATTCGATGCTTAGTATCATGGGTTTCCTTTTATTCAAATATCTTATTACAGATAAGCTTAAAGTGAAATTTGTTATAACTAAACATAAGGATTATATTATGGAATATCTAACACTTTTTATAAACGCACTTATTGACCTAAGTAACGCAATGGCTCCCTATATTCTTTTTGGACTACTCTTTGCAGGGGTTTTACATGAGTTAGTACCCGATACACTGGTTACCAAACATTTGGGAAAGGAGAACATCTGGTCGGTGGTTAAGTCCACTATATTTGGTATTCCTCTGCCTGTCTGTTCATGTGGGGTTATCCCCTTGGCGACAAGCATCAAAAAATCAGGAGCGAGTAAAGGGGCGACCCTCTCTTTTCTTATCTCCACGCCCATTACAGGGGTTGACTCTATCTTGGCAACCTATGGGATTTTTGGGTGGATATTTACGCTCTATCGTGCTGTTACTTCGATGATTATTGCGATGGTGGCAGGGATTTTGACCAATATTTTTGATAAAGAGGAGGTGATTTCCTCAACGGTGACAGAAGAGAAGTCAAGTTGTTGTTCTGTTGAAAAGTCGTGTTGTAGCAGTGGCAGTGAAAAGGAGGAGAAAAAAAGCTTCTCTTTTATTGGTGCATTGAGATATGGGTTTGTGACACTATTAGGAGACATCGCCAAGCCTCTCTTTTGGGGGTTGGTTCTTGGGGCGTTAATCACGGTGCTTATTCCTAAAAATTTAAGTGATATTTTAATCGAATATGCGTGGCTCTCTTATGTGATTGCCATTGTTATTGCTGTTCCTATGTATGTCTGTGCCACAGCATCACTTCCTATCGCTGCGGGATTAATGCTCTCAGGAGTGAGTGCAGGGGCTGCGTTTGTTTTTTTGAGTGCAGGACCTGCGACCAATACCGTGACCATTGGGGTGGTTAAACAGATGTTGGGAACACGTTCACTTGTTATCTATTTGGGAAGTATTGTTATTGGAAGTGTTCTGTTTGGATTGGGGTTAGATTATCTATTTTTAAGTGCCAATATTGACCCACAATCTTTGATAAATATGAGTGAAGAGGTAGGCATGGTCTCTATGGTTGCTTCTGTTTTGTTATGGGGATTTATCGCTTGGTTTATGGTTGAGCCTTATGTTAAAAAACGTGGATAATTTGACCTTAATCAAATTATAATCTAAAGAAATCCACTACCATATGACTATTGGGTATTGCTATGGGAAATTTTCTGCAATCTCAAAAATATAAGGAGAAATGATGACAAAAGCATTTAGCAAACTCTCTTCACTTCTTTTAGGTACAACATTAGCTGTGAGCATAGCCTCAGCAGGTAGTGGTGAACTTGAAAAGATTATGAAGAAGAGAGGATTGACAGAAAACGATGTGATTCGTGCAGCTAAAACGTATCTGCCAACAGGTGGACGAGATGAGTTTTTAATATTTAGTTCAGGTGGACAGAGTGGACAGGTGATGGTCTATGGTGTACCTTCAATGAAAATATTGAAGTACATTGCTGTATTTACACCTGAGCCTTGGCAAGGGTATGGCTTTGACGAGGATTCAAAAGCAATTCTTAGACAAGGTAATGTAAGAGGACGTGAGTTAAATTGGGGAGATACACACCACCCAGCACTTTCTGAAAAAGATGGTAAATATGATGGTAAATGGTTGGCAATTAATGACAAAGCAAACCCAAGAATTGCTATTATTGACCTTCATGACTTTGAGACCAAGCAGATTGTTGTAAACCCTATATTTAAATCTGCTCATGGTGGTGCATTCTTTACGCAAAACTCTGACTATATCATTGAAGCGTGTCAATACGCAGCACCATATGATAACAACTATCACCCAATCGAAGAGTATAAAGAGACGTATCGTGGTGGTGTTACTATGTGGAAATTCAACCATGAAAAGGGTAGAATAGAGCCAAAGAACTCATTTACTATTGAGATGCCTCCATATATGCAAGATTTAAGTGATGCAGGTAAAAATGCCTCTAACGGTTGGGCATTTACCAACTCATTTAACACAGAGATGTACACAGGTGGAATCGAAGTTGGAATGCCACCAAATGAAGCAGGTATGTCAAGAAATGACACCGACTTTTTACACGTATATAACTGGGAAAAACTTGCAAAACTTGCAGAAGATGACAAGAATGTAAACGTTGTTAATGGTATGAGAATCGTTCCTATGGATGTAGCCATTAAAAATGACTGTTTTTTCTTGATTCCAGAGCCAAAATCTCCACACGGTGTTGATGTTTCTCCTGATGGAGAGTATATTACGGTTTGTGGTAAGTTAGATACACACGCTTCTGTTTATAAATGGAGCAAAATCAAAAAACTTATTGCTGATAAAAAATATGCAGGAAAAGATCCTTATGGTGTTCCAATTCTTGATATGAAATCTGCACTTCACGGTCAAGTTGAATTGGGTCTTGGGCCATTGCATAATCAGTACTCAAATGTAGATGGAGAAATCTATACTTCACTCTATGTTGATAGTCAGATTGTTAAATGGAACTACAAAGATTTAAAAGTTCTTGACAAAGAAAATGTACACTACAATGTAGGACACCTTTGTGGAATGGAAGGAAAATCTGCTGATCCTCAAGGTAAGTATATTATCTCTCTTAACAAATTGGCAATTGATAGATTCCAAAATGTTGGACCACTTCACCCACAAAATCACCAGTTGATTGATATTAGTGGTAAGACTATGGATTTACTTTATGATATGCCAGTACCTCTAGGTGAGCCTCACCAAGCTGTAGCTATTAGAGTTGAGAAGCTTCATCCTGCGGTAAGATACCCAATGGGAACAAACTCTAAAACAGGTGAGATTCACAAAGGTAAAACA
>CAYVNI010000116.1:0-4054 GCA_964452815.1 uncultured Sulfurovum sp. | reverse complement strand
TGAGATACTGCTTGATATTCTCTACACTATAAAGCTCTCCTCTGTGGTCAATGGCGTGAGCATTTTTGGTGATAATTCGGTCAGCCAAAGGGATGTCTGCTGTAATTACCAAATCCCCTTCCTCTGTCATCTCTACTATTTTATGGTCAGCCTCATCAGCCCCTTGGTCAACGACAAGATATTCGATATATCGTGATTTTCCAATATTTATTTTTTTGTTGGCGATAACATAGGTTTTGAGTTTGAGACGTTCTATCGCCTTAGTAACAATTGGTTTTAGTAGGTTTGGAAATGCGTCTCCGTCAATGAATAGGGTCATAAATTGGCTCTTTTTTGTTTTTAAAAGTGTAGCAGAAAGATTTGAAAAATGAGTACTTTTCTCTTAAAGCCTATCAAGATATAATATGTATTAGGTTTTAAAATTGGAGAATAGAGAGATGGTGTGAACCTCCCTCTTGCAAATCAAAAAGACCTTCGTGGAAAGAGTATAAAAAAGGACAATTATGGATATCAAACTTTTAAGTGAATTTGTAGATTATGGAATATTAGGACTTTTGGCATTAATGAGCTTTTTGGTGCTATTTTTTTGGATAGAGCGACTCTTTTTCTATCGCTCTGTAAGAGTAGAGGAGTATCGCACTCAAGAGGCGTTGGAGCTTGATATTACCAATAACCTCTCCATTATCTCTAGTTTTGGGGCAAACGCTCCCTATATTGGGCTTTTGGGTACGGTTTTGGGGATTATTATTACTTTTTATACCTTGGGTCAAACGGGAGAGATGGATGTTAAAAATATTATGACCTCCTTGGCATTGGCACTTAAAGCTACGGCGATGGGGCTTGTGGTGGCGATTCCTGCGATATTTTTCTATAATCATCTTAACCGAAAAGTAGAAGTAATTTTGACCAAATGGGTTATCCATCAGAAGAGTAGATAATGCGAAGAAAACAGAAATTTGACTCTATCAATGTCGTACCATTTATTGATATTATGTTGGTACTGCTTGTTATTGTTCTGACTACGGCTTCTTTTATTCAAACAGGTGTCATCAAACTAGACCTACCCACATCAAGCTCTAAAATAAAAGAAGAACCAAAAAAAGAGCTAAAAATATCCATTAAAAAAGAGGGGAATATCTTTTTTGACAAAGAGGAGATAAAAAAAGAGGAGTTGGAAAAAATCCTGCTGCTTACCCATGATAAAGAGACCCCCATTCATCTCTATTGTGACAAAGATGCCAAGTTTCAAAACTTTGTTTTTTTACTTGATATACTTAAAAAAAACCAATATGAAAATTTAGGGATTGTAACCCAAAATGACTGATACACACTACAGCTCCTCTTTTTTGATTACTGTGGCTATCTATACCCTCTTTGGTCTGCTATTTCTCTCTTTTGCTGATGAGACAAAGCCTATCAAAAAGCCAAAACCCAAACCCCAAGTGGTCAGAATCGCATTGGTTGCCCCTGTCACCACCAAAGCCAAAGAGAAACTCAAAAAAATTGAACCTAAAATAGAGAAGCCCAAAAAAAAGAAACCTAAAAAGAAAAAAAAGATTATCAAAAAAAAGGTGATTAAGAAGAAAATTACAAAAAAGAAGATGGTCAAAAAGAAGACACTCAAAAAGAAGACAGTCAAACAGGTAGTTAAACCTAAGGTGATAAAGAAAAAAACCAAGCCAAAAGAGATTCCACCTCCTGTCATAGAGGAGTATATTCCTGATACATTCAAAACACCCATATATGAACCACCTCCCCCACCACCTGTAGTCTACACTGAGATGCCACCTGAAGAGATATATTACGAACCCAAACCCATTTATGTCCCTGAACCTATTCCCACAGCCAAAGCAAAAGTGGCACAACAGCAATATATCATCCATGATCCACTGCCTGTTCAACAATCAGCACCCATCCCTTACCAAGTTCCACAAACCCATGCAGTACAGCCTGATTTATCTAGCGAAAAGAGTGCATTTAAACGAGATACTAGAGATATTATTAATAGCAATAAACGCTACCCTAGAATGGCAAAAAGACGGCATATCCAAGGGAGTGTTCATGTGGTTTTTGATATTTTAAGTGATGGAACCATTACCAATATCCGTACCAGTGGGGCATCAAGTATCTTACAAAAATCGGCTAGAAAATCGGTCATAGAGAGTTCTCCTCTTAGTGTCCCCTTCTCTTTGGTCAATCAATTCCCCATGAATAATGTCTCCATAAATATAGATTTTAGATTACAATAAAATCTATATCTTAAAAAACTATTATATACTTCCACAAAAATTTATAAAGGCATTAATCTATGGCAACATATATATTTGGTCACACCACCCCTGACTCTGACTCTATTGTCGGAGCGATTTCACTCTCTTACCTCAAAAATAAATTGGGAGAAGATACCACGCCCACACGACAAGGAGAGATTAACCCTGAGACAGCATTTATCTTAAATAAGTTTGGATTTGAACAACCTGAGCTTAAAACCTCTTATGCAGGAGAAAATGTCTATCTAATTGACTTTATGGAGAGTTCTCAAAGCCCATCTGATATTAGCGAAGCGACTATTTTGGGGATTGTAGACCATCATAAACTAGGAGACCTCAAAACTGCCACCCCTCTTGAGATGTGGGTACGTCCTGTGGGATGCTCTAACACCATTGTAAAACAGATGTTTGACTATTTTGAGGTAGAGATTCCAAAAGAGTTAGCAGGAATGATGATGTGTGCAATTTTGAGCGATACTGTTATTTTCAAATCCCCAACCTGTACCAAAGAGGACACCAAAGCGTGTAAAGAGTTGGCAAAAATTGCAGGAGTAGAAGATGCCAAAGCGTTGGGTATGGAGATGTTTATTGTCAAATCAGATGTGCTAAATGACACCAAAAGAGATTTGGTTCTTAGAGATTTCAAAGACTTTAACATGGGTGGAGAGAAAATCGGTGTAGGACAACTTGAAGTGGTTGATTTGTCGGTATTTGATGAGATGAAAGAGGAACTTTTTAGTGAAATGAAAAATATCAAAGAGGAGGAGAATCGACATACAGTACTTCTGCTTCTCACTGATATTATGCAAGAGGGGTCTCAACTACTTGTGGTCTCTAATGAGAGTGAGAAGATAGAGAGTGCATTTGATATTACACTCACTGATGCTCAAATATGGCTACCAAAAGTGATGAGCCGTAAAAAACAGATTATCCCATTTTTAGAAAAAAAGTTTTAAACAACTATTTTAACAGATAGATGGATTTTATTTTAAATCCATCGGGTGTTTTTTTGAGGGTTATCCATTCAATGCTTACCCCCAAATCGGATTTAAAGTTACTTGTGGAGAGGCTCCATTTTAAACGGGCTTCCACATCACAATACTCCACTCTATGCTCTGTATAAGTTTTTAAAATCTTAAAACTTCCAATTCTAATATCTCGATACTCCCATTTTTTATTATAAGCTTCTCTATCAATTCTAATATCTTCATGTTTTACTCGGGTTAAACTGAAATATTTTTGGACATCCCTATCATAAAAAGAGAGGATTTGATTAATAGAGGCACTAGAGAGAGCATTGCCAAATCGACCTAAAAATTGACCCACAGATTTTTGATTGAACTCATTTTCAGTCGTTATAGGGTTTGCAACCACAGAATTTTCAGGAAAAACTGGATTTAAATTGGGTTGCGTATTCACACTAACTTCCTCTTTGGGAATACCTTCTAAATTGATACTGCTCTTGGTGGTATGGTTCTTTTCCATATAGGCTTTTGAAGAGGGTGGGAGATAAGCGACACTCTCCTCTGGAAAAGAGGGTTTCTCATCGCTTTTGTTCATCTCATTTTTTACCATATCTTCTGCTGATTTTTTACTACGATTGTCTCGGGTGGTCAAGGTCGGATGACTCATTGGTTTAGGGGTCACAGGAATCACCTCCACGGTAGTATTAGAAGGTCTCTTTTTGGATTTTTCTTTGTCCTCTTCTATCATCTTAAATGCGTAATATGCCAATCCTGCAAATATTGCTACTAAAATAATAAGTCCAATTAAAAATACTGGTG
>CAYVNI010000115.1:0-3426 GCA_964452815.1 uncultured Sulfurovum sp. | reverse complement strand
AATCGGCTCTATGCACCCTCTTATGTGTCGTTTGATTATGCTCTGTCATACTATGGGTTGATTCCTGAACGCGTCTATGAAGTGACCTCTGCCACGCTTTATGCCAAAAAGGTTTTTGAGACTCCTTTTGGGCGTTTTGGTTATCGACCTATACCTATGGAGGTTTACGCTTTGGGGGTGGATTGGCTCTATGATGAGCGAGATGGTGGGAAGTTTATCGCTACCCCTGAAAAGGCTCTTTGTGACAAGATACGAGGAGATAGAGGAGTAGGACGACTGGGTCATGAGAAGATGATAGATTATCTGCTTTATGATTTGCGAATTGAGCAAGAGGCGTTGCTTGAGTTGGATGTGATACTCATTGGTGAGATTGCCAAGAGATATAAATCGCATAATCTAAAAAGTTTACATGGAATTTTAAGGAGAAAAAATGCCTAACCATAACAGACCACTACATCCTGCCATAGGAAAGATGTTGGAAAAATATGATTTATCAACGGCTGATAAAACCTATGAAGCACTAAGAGAGATTTTGCAAGAGATAGTTTTGCTAGGACTCTACCGAGCAGGTTTTTTTGACCATGCTGTTTTTTATGGAGGTACGGCACTTCGTATTCTCTATGGGCTTGATAGATTTTCAGAAGATTTAGACTTCTCTCTGTTAGAAGCAGATGAAGCTTTTGATTTGGGAAAATATAGAGATAGTATTGTCGAGACACTACAAACCTTTGGATTTGAGGTCAATATTCAACTCAAAAACCAAGAGGGAGTTATAAAGTCAGCCTTTTTAAAAGGCAATACAGCCCAACATCTACTTAACATAAAAGCCCCTGATGATGTCATAGCCAAATATGGACAGGGTAGATTGGTCAAAATAAAGTTTGAGGTAGATACCAAACCACCACTAAGCTTCCAAAGTGAGAAAAAAACACAACTACTACCTGCTCCATTTATGATAAATACCATGACTATTCCATCTCTGTTTGCAGGAAAAATTCACGCCATACTCTGCCGAAATTGGAGTAGCCGACCCAAAGGGAGAGATTGGTATGATTTGGTGTGGTATATCTCTCACGGTTATAGCGTAGATTTGACCCATCTAAGTACAAGACTAGAACAGAGTTGTGATTGGCAAACCAAAGAGGGCATTAGGATTAAAGAAGAGATAACTCAATCATATATTTTAGAACTTTTGAAAAAGCGTATAGAGGGACTAAATATAAATTCTGCCAAACGAGATATTGAGCCGTTTATTTCAGATAGCCGTGTTTTGGATATTTGGAGTAGGGAGTTTTTTCTTGGGATTGTTGAGGGGGTGAGGTTTGAATCATAAGGTTTTAGTTAGATGTATAAAAACAGAATTTAACCTACAAAGCATCGTCCCTTGGGGGCGAACACTTCAAGAATACAGAGATATGTTTCTCTTGGATAAGCAAGATTTACAACAAAAAATCTTGGGTTGTGGTGATGGTCCAGCCTCTTTTAATGTTGAAGCTAGAGCATTGGGTGCAGATGTGACCTCTATTGACCCTACATATCAGTTTACAAAAGAGGAGTTGGCTAGACGAATTGATGAGGTGGCTGATGAGGTTATTACCCAAGTGGCACAAAATCAAGAGGGGTTTGTATGGAAAAATATCAGAGATATTGATGACCTATACTCTACACGAATGGGTGCAATGAGGCAGTTTTTGGCTGATTATAAAGAGGGTAGGGAGCAGGGTTATTATCTATCAGAGATGTTACCTCAACTCTCGTTTAGAGATAAGAGTTTTGATTTGGCATTGAGTTCACATTTTCTCTTTTTGTATTCGGAGCATTTGGATTATGAGTTTCATCTTAAATCTATTTTAGAGATGCTACGAGTGGCTAGGGAGGTGAGAATATTTCCACTTTTGACACTCAAAAATGAGAGGTCGCCTTATGTAGAGAGGATTATAGAGGAGCTTGATAGGTTGGGTTATGACTCACAAGTTATTAAAACAGATTATGAGTTTCAGCGAGGGGCAAATGAGATGTTGAGAATAGAGGATATGGAGATAGACAAAAATACAAAGCCGACTAATTGCTAAAAAAAATCACAACCTCCAATAAATCCCCATCAAAAGCCCTAGAACTCTACATCAATAGGTATTGGACTGCTTATAACCCAACCAATGAACAGATAGAAGTTCCTATTGTTCCTGATGGGTGTATGGATATTATTTGGAAAGATGGCTATCTGTTTCTTTCGGGGCTTATGGAGTTGGCTGATGTCATAACCATTGAGCCACATGAGAGGTACTTTGGTATACAGTTTAAACCCTATGCTTTGGCTCTGTTGTTAGGTGAAGATGTCTCTAAATTTAATAATCAATCCATCTCCTTAGACTCCATAAACGACACTTTAAAAAGTAAAATGAGTAAGCTCATAGAGAGTAGTGAACCTTATGATGCACTTGATGAGTACTTTGCAAAGTTCTTTTTTGAGAAAGTGGTTGAGCCAAAACTTGTAATGGCTGTGAAGATAATTAGAGACTCCTATGGCAATGTCTCTGTGACAGATTTGGTAGATAGATTAGAGATGCACCCTAAAAAATTAGAGCGACTTTTTGTGCCTCGTATGGGTGTTTCGGTTAAGAAGTTTTCTAAAATAGTACGCTTTCATGAGGTGCATAAGGTTTTAAGCGAAGAGGGCTTGGAGAATCTATCTTCAAAGGTACTTGAAAAAGGTTACTTTGACCAAGCTCATTTTAACCGAGACTTTAAAAAACTCACAGGTCTAAAACCAAGTTCCAAACTTATGTCCATTTTGTACAATACAAAGGCATGATGTTTTCTGTATAATCACAAAAATTAAGGATTATAGATGAAAAAATTAACACCAAACCTAGCCGTAAAAAATGTAAGAGAGACAGTAAACTACTATGTGGAAAACCTTGGGTTTAAACTGCTCATGGCAGTAAACGATGATAGGTCAGCTATGGGTGATGAGCTTGTCGATGGCAAAGAGTATGTCTGGGCAAATGTTCTCTGTGGCGATGTGGCTTTTATGTTCCAGCGTGAGGACTCTTTTGTGGAAGATATAGGTAAAATCTACAGTGAAGTAGGTTCGTCTGCCACTTACTACATGGAGATAGAGAACATAGATGCTTTTTATGAGACTCTAAAAGATAAAGTAGAGATAGTAAAAGCCATAGACACCATTTGGTATGGGGCTAGAGAGTTTTATATTCGTGACTGTAACGGGTATGTTTTGGGCTTTTCTGAAATGCAGGGTAGGGAGTAACTTTGTAAATACTATTTTCGTAAGCCCAAAGTAAACCCCACCAACCCAACTTTAAGAAACCTAAGCTAAAGCACCTTTATCCACATTCCAAGGCAACAACTCCTCAATATCTCTACCATCCCGTTGATAGACAGGAAGCTCTGTAAGCAGATACTTCA
>CAYVNI010000114.1:0-7343 GCA_964452815.1 uncultured Sulfurovum sp. | reverse complement strand
TTATGCTATAATCTCCTCAGATTAAAACCCTAGGAGATTATCATCCACTACTACCACATCTCTCTTTTAAAATCCTCAGCCCCCATACTCACCTATCACCATGATAAAGCTCTAAAAATAGGTCAACGCATAGAAGTTCCTGTACACTCCAAAGTAAAATTTGCTGTGGTTATTGATGAGGTGGAGAAGCCTGATGGGTTTAAGACCTTTGAGATTTTGACTATTTTGGATACTTTTTATGGTGAGAAACAGATGGAGACTGCTAAGTTTATCTCTGAATATTATTTTAGCTCATTGGGGGAGGCGATTGCTCTTTTTATGCCATTTTGTAGTCAAGATAAAAATGTAAATATTGAAGAGTCAAAAATGCTATTAGAGGGTGCGTTGCCTACCCTCTCACGAGAGCAGAAAAAAGCGTATAAGCAACTTTTGACCAAAGATAAATCCTTACTTTTTGGTGTCACTGGTTCGGGAAAAACAGAGGTATTTATCTCGTTAATGGCAAAAACCATTGAAGAGGGGAAGCAGTGTATATTTTTAATGCCTGAAATCTCTTTGACTCCACAGATGCAGAAGAGGCTAGAGAAGTATTTTGCTAAACGTATTGTGATGTGGCACTCCAAATTGACCAAAAAGCAAAAAGAGAAGATTTTGGAGAAGATATATGCAGGAGAGGTGGATATTGTTGCAGGGGCGAGGTCAGCACTTTTTACCCCTTTGGAGAGATTGGGGCTTATTATTGTGGATGAGGAGCATGATGATAGCTATAAGTCGATGATGAAGCCTCGTTATCATGCTCGTGATATGGCTGTCTATATTGGTGCGAAGATAGGGGCAAAGGTGGTCTTGGCAAGTGCCACTCCTAGTCTTGGTTCTTATCATAAATATGAGGTGGTTAGACTCAGAAAGCCGTTTATAGAGACACAAAAAAAGTACTATTTTGTAGAGGGAACAACGCTTAGTAATGGCATGATTAAAAGCATAGAGCAGAACTTTAGAGCAGGGGAGCAGTCGCTTCTGTTTGTGCCAACGCGTGGGAATTTTAAGTATCTCTATTGTCAAAAGTGTGGAGAGACACACACCTGTCCTTACTGTTCGGTGGGTATGGCTCTTCACCGTTACGCTCGACATCTGAAGTGTCACTATTGCAACTTTACAGAGATGATTCGTGAGGTCTGTACGGCGTGTGGTCACTCTCCTTTAATGAGTGAACGTATGGGAACGGTTGAGGCAAAAGAGCTGATAAGTAGCTCGATTGAGGATATTGTGATTGAGCAGTTTGATAGAGATAGCATCACCACGGCGACCAAGCTAAAGAAGGCTTTAAAACGGTTTGAAGATAAAGAGAGTCATCTACTTTTGGGGACGCAGATGCTTAGTAAGGGGCATGATTATGCCAATATTACGCTAAGTGTGATTTTGGGAATGGATTATATTTTAGGATTGGGCGATTATAGGGCGAGAGAGAGGGCGATGAGTCTATTGATTCAGATTGCAGGGCGTTCAGGTCGTGCCAAGAGTGCCAATGTGATAATACAGACAGCAAATGCAGATTTTTTTAAGATGTATTTGGAAGATTATGAGGCGTTTTTAGAAGATGAGATGGAGTTTGTAAGAGATTTCTACCCTCCGTTTGTCTCATTGGCTAGAGTCTTGATATCGCACAAAGATAGTGCCAAAGCAGAGAAGATAACGCGTGATACGGTGGAGAAGATACAGATGTTTGAAGAGGTGGAGATAGTCGGACATGGCAAAGCACCTATTGAGAGAATCGCCAATAAATATCGTTATAATATTCTACTACGTTGTAAAAAAAGAATACCTCTCATTAAGGCACTTCATGCTATAAACTCTCCATTAATAGAGATAGATAATGACCCTGTAGAGTTTTCATGATGCGTAGGTCGGGTTGCCCTCATCCCGACATAGAGCATGGGAATGAGAGCAAATTTAGCACCATTAAAAATTAATAAAATAGCGAGGAAAAATGAAAGATAGATACCCAACCAAAAAGATTTATGTAGGAGATGTAGCTGTAGGTGGAGATGCCCCTATAACGGTACAATCCATGACTTATAGTAAAACATCAGATGTAGAAGAGACAGTAAAGCAGATAAACAGATTACACTTCGCGGGGTGTGATATTGCCCGTGTGGCTGTGCCAAATATGCAAGCTGCTGTGGCACTAAAAGAGATACGAGAGAGAATCTCTATTCCGTTAGTAGCCGATATTCATTTTAACTATAAACTGGCATTAGAGGCGGCCAAGTGGGTGGATTGTATCCGTATTAATCCTGGTAATATCGGTGAGAAAAACCGAGTCAAAGAGATAGTTAAAGCGTGTAAAGAGAGAAACCTTCCTATTCGTATCGGGGTCAACTCTGGCTCACTTGAAAAGGAGTTTGACAACAAGTATGGAGCAACAGCCAAGGGGATGGTAGCGAGTGCTGAGTATAATATTAAGTTTTTAGAAGATTTAGACTTTACTGATATAAAAATTTCTCTAAAAGCTTCTGATGTGGAGCGAACAGTAGATGCCTATAGAGCATTACGCCCCAAAAATAACTATCCTTTTCATTTAGGTGTAACAGAAGCAGGAACTATTTTTCACGCCACAGTCAAATCGGCTATTGGATTGGGAACCCTGTTATTAGATGGGATTGGGGATACGATGAGAGTCTCTATTACTGGTGAGCTAGAGGAGGAGATAAAAGTAGCCAAAGCGATTTTAAAAGACAGTGGACGGGTTAAAGAGGGGTTAAATATCATCTCCTGTCCGACCTGTGGGCGAATAGAGGCTGATTTGGTGAGTGCTGTAGCCGAAGTAGAGAAGCGAACAGCACACATCAAAACCCCAATGGATGTGAGTGTCATGGGGTGTGTGGTAAACGCCATTGGAGAGGCAAAACATGCCGATGTGGCAATCGCTTATGGCAAGGGGAGTGGATTGGTAATGGTTCAAGGTGAAGTGGTGGCAAAACTTCCCGAAGGAGAGCTTGTGGATAGGTTTGTTTCTGAAGTTGAAGCATTTGCTACTAAGCAAAATTAGATATAATATCTAATAAAAAAGAATATAAAAAAAGAATATAAAAAACAAGTGGGGTTTGATGTCTAATGAGTAAAAATATGTATAATTTAAATATAGAGAGAGCAGTGTTGTCTGCGATTATTTTTGACCCTCAAATCTTTGAAGAGATAGCTTCTAAACTTCAATCTCACGACTTCTATCTTCCTTTTCATCAGCACCTCTTTGGTGCGATGGAGGAGTTATCACGGGAAGATAAACCCATAGATGAGGAGTTTCTAAAATCAAAACTAAACGCCACGAACAATTATGATGAGGTAGCACTACTTGACATCCTCTCAGCCAACCCCATCTCCAATACCAACGCCTATTTAGGAGAGATAAAATCTCGCTCTAGCAAACGGGCATTGGTAACATTGGCAACCACCATTAAAAAAGTAACGGTAGAGGATGATTTACCCGTAGAGGAGGTGATGAATCTCGTAGAAAAAAAGCTCTATGAGATAACCCAAAATTCAACCTCAGAGGATTTTAGAGAAGCCAAAGATATCACCTTGGCAATGCTTGAAGAGATGAACCGACTCAAAGCCCTTGGAAACTCAAAACTCCTTGGAACAGACACAGGGTTTAGAAATTTAAATGAGAGAACCAGTGGATTTGGTAAAGGGGATTTGATAATCTTGGCCGCGCGCCCAGCTATGGGCAAATGTATTGGAAAAGGAACTAGGGTTTTAATGTACTCTGGTGAGCTTAAAAAGGTGGAAAATATCCAAGTTGGAGAGTTGTTAATGGGGGATGACTCTACCCCTAGAAAAGTCCTCTCATTGGCTCGTGGGCGAGAAGAGATGTATTGGGTACGACAAAATAAGGGGATAGATTATCGTGTAAACAAATCTCATATTTTGTCTCTTAAACGTTCCCGAAATGGGGGAAAACATAAACATGGAGATGTTTTAAATATTGAAGTAAGTGACTATTTAGAGACTTCTGAGAAGTTTAAGACGAACTATAAAGGATATAAGGTTGGCGTGGTTTTTCGTGAGCAAAAAATAGAGATTGAACCCTATTTTTTAGGAATGTGGCTGGGAGATGGCACAAGTAGTAATGTTGCTATTGCCACACAGGATAGTGAAGTTGTTGATTATTTAGAATCGTATGCCTCTAGAATTGATTTACAGTTAAGCTCTCGATTTCAAGAAGATAAATGTCCGATGTATTCAATTACAAAAGGTTATACAGGAGTAGCTTTTGATAAGGATATCTCTTTACAAAAAAAATTAAGAGATGAGAATCTTTTAAACAACAAACATATCCCCCAAAACTATTTAATTAATAGCAGAAAAAATCGTTTAGAACTTCTAGCAGGACTAATAGACAGTGATGGTTACTATGATGATAAGTTTCATGTTATGGAAATAGTACAAAAATCTAAAAAGTTAACTGAACAGATTAAATTCTTAGCAGACAGTTTAGGTTTTAGATGCTCTTTTAAATCAAAGATTGCACGAATTAAAAGTATAGGCTATGAGTGTGAGGTATATCGTGTTAGGATTGTTGGAAATTTAGATGAAATTCCTACAAAAATAGCCAGAAAAAAGGCTCGTCCATTAGCCTCTAATCGTAACCATCAACACACAGGTATCAAAGTAGAGTATGATAAAATAGATGACTATTATGGTTTTGAGATAGATGGAAATAGACTCTTTTTATTAGAAGATATGACCGTAACACACAACACCTCATTGGTACTAAACATGACCCAAAAAGCGATAGAGAGAGGGGAGGGGATAGCCTTTTTTTCTTTGGAAATGCCAGCAGAGCAGTTGATGCTTCGTCTGCTCTCTACAGAGACCTCTATCCCTCTTCAAAAGCTTAGAATTGGGGATTTGACGGATGAGGAGTGGAGTCAATTATCAGTGGCTACGGATAAGATGGCAACACGAAAACTTTTTGTGGATGATGGGGGGTATGCAACGATTCACCATGTAAGAAGTAAGTTGAGAAAATTAAAGTCTCAATATCCTGAGATTTCTATGGCAGTTATCGACTACTTACAGTTGATGAGTGGGGACAACAAAGAGGGGCGACAGCAGGTTATCTCTGAAATCTCTAGGGGACTTAAACAGTTGGCTAGGGAGTTGGAGATTCCAATTATTGCTCTTTCACAGCTGAATCGTGGGGTGGAGAGTCGGGACAATAAGCGTCCGATGCTTAGTGACCTTCGTGAAAGTGGGTGTTTGTCTGGTGATGCTATTATTGTTGATGCTTTAACAGGAAAGAGATATAGAATAGATGAGTTAGCAGAAGATAAAACGCTACTTCCTATGCAAACAAAATCTATGAGTAATGAGTTAAAGGTTCAAAATTTTAATATTACCAATGCTTTTTTTTCAGGTGAAAAAACAGTTTATAAATTGACCACAAAATCAGGCAGAACAGTTAATGCAACGGCTAATCATAAGTTTTATAAAGTGGATGGGTGGATTCGACTTGATGGGTTGAAAGTTGGGGATAAGATTGCAACGCCGAATAAACTAATCGAAAACCTTGCAAATTCAGATATCTATTGGGATGAAATCATATCTATTGAAAAGCTAGAAAAAGTAAAAACTTATGATTTGACAGTGGAGAGTGTACATAATTTTGTGGCAAATGATATTATTGTCCATAACTCTATCGAGCAAGACGCAGATATAGTAATGTTCGTCTATCGTGATGATGTCTATCGTGAGGCGGCTGAAAAAGAGAAAGAGATGAAAGCTAAAGCTGATGGAAAAGAGTATGAAAATAAGTTTGAGAATAAACTTGAAGAGGATACGGAGCTGATTATAGGAAAACAGAGAAATGGTCCTACAGGGACGGTGAAGTTGATATTTCAAAAGAGATTTACCCGTTTTGTGGATGCTGATTTGGGGGGGAATGGTGCTTTTGAGGTTATCTATGAGGATGAGAATGTGGACATGACACAAGCAAATATGAATATAGATTTACCGATGATTTAACTGTGATATGATAGAAAAACCAAAACTTTTTTTGACCCTAAAAGAGTTTTGGTTGGTGGTTCTTTTTTTTCTTTTTCTTTTCTCTATTCGTCTCTCATTTATCTATGTTGAGTACCGAGATTTTGTTCAAAAAGAGTTCTATTTTACCCATGTAGAGGTGTTACAGGCGTATAAAAAAGAGAAAAATGGTAAAGTTTATACTATTTTGAGGGTACATAGTCCTGAATTGGATTTGAACTTTTTTACACGCACTTATAAAGAGAATAATTTTCTAGGACATAGGCTTAGGTTAAAACTCTTTCCATATAAAAAAATGACCTTTTGGGGGTATTTGGGGACATCTTTTATCGCTTCGAAAATCAATGCTATCTATCCTCCCTCTAAAAATCTCAAATCACTGTTGTTAGAAAAAATATCGGTACAGCACCAAAACCCACAGATAAGCAACTTCTATTATGCGATATTTTTAGCCACTCCTTTAGATAAAAAGCTTCGTAATCAAGTCTCCCTATTGGGGGTAAGTCATCTGATTGCTCTTAGTGGGTTTCATCTTGGTATTCTTTGGTGGGTGCTTTTTTTTCTTTTTCGCCCCCTCTATCGCTTGGTACAACAGAGATATTTCCCCTATCGTTTTGATGTGATAGATGTGGGTCTTTTCGTCCTTGTACTATTGGGTAGTTATGTTTGGTTTGTGGATAGTCCTGCCTCTTTGCTTCGCTCTTATACCATGATGGTGATGGGGTGGGGAGTGCTTATTTTTGGGATGGAGCTTTTGAGTTTCACTTTTATTGCTACGATGATTATGGTTCTTCTGTTACTTTTCCCAAAGATGCTTTTGTCATTGGCTTTTTGGTTTTCAGTGATGGGGGTATTTTATATCTTTTTGCTTGTTGAGAGATTTAAAAGACTCAATAAACTGATGATGATGCTTCTTATATCCTTTGGTATTTTTGTTTTGATGCTACCTATTGCTCATCTTATATTTCCTGTGACCACAACACTACAGTTTTTCTCCCCATTTTTATCATTGGCATTTACTCCATTTTATCCTTTAAGTATCTTGGCTCATTTGGTAGGATATGGGGGAGTTTTTGATGACTTGTTATTATCACTTTTTAGTTTAGAGAGTAAGAGTTGGAGTGTGAAACTAGAGATGATATATGGTGTTGTATACCTCATCCTCTCTTTTGGAGCGATATATTCACGTTGGCTTTTTTATCTTCTTTTTATGGTTGCTATTGGGTTTATGGGGTGGATGTTTTTTGGGGCTAGTAACTGTTAACTAAAATACACTATAATATGTGTAAACTTATGAA
>CAYVNI010000113.1:0-1814 GCA_964452815.1 uncultured Sulfurovum sp. | reverse complement strand
AATAAAGAGCTTTTTGCTCGTTTAAGAGAGGGAATCTAGTAACCTATGTTAAAAAAATATGATTTTCTTAACATAGTTCTTATTAAATGTCTATAAATGTCAAAAAAGTTAACATAGTGTACAACGCACATCCACCTTCCCAGTAACCACAGCCGAAATCAAAGCCGTTCGTCGCTCTTTTAGTAGCTCTATGGCTTGGGTTGCTTTGTTTATTAGGGTGTCGATTTTTTGGGTTTTTTGGTCGAGATAATGGGCTATATTTTTTTGTTCTTTTAGTGGGGGTAATGGAATTTGTAATGATTTAATAATATCAGTATTTAAATTTGGCTGTCCTGAGCCTTGATTCATACGTTCTCTTAAATTCTCAGTTAAAGAAAATAGATAATAATATGAAAACATAATATCAAGATTTTTACTTAAATTTTCAAATCCAACTACTCCATCATTTGCATTAGCATTAATTGTTAAAATCTTTGGAACACCTAAAGTAGCACCACTATTTGAAATAAGTAATGTTCCTTTTTTAAAAACTCTACATTGTTTACTTCCTTTTTTAGTTAGAAGTGTTTCTGTTTTCACAATATAAGGTGTTTTATCTCTAGTGATTTCAGCTACTGTTACCCATGGAGAAAATTTTCCATTAAATAAACTAGGGTCTCCTGCTGGTCGGGGAGAACCACCCCTAACAACTATTGATAAATAAGAGAACTTACTTATCTTCCACCCCTCAGGAACTTCCCCCAACCACTCAACCCCACTATCTTTCATAGCCACAGAGTCATCCAACCCTTTAGTAACAGCATGGCTAATAAGTGCTTGACGCTTCTCTTTTAGTAGCTTAATTAGAGTTTGTTGTTTTTCTATTAGGGTGTCGATTTTTTTGGTTTTTTGGTCTAAATAAATAACTATATTTTTTTGTTCTTCAATATTTGGAGTAGAAACTTTTAAATTAGAAATAGTATCTTGACTAATATTTGGTTGACCTCCTCCATATCCCAAATTAATTATTTCTGTTTTATAACCTAATAACCAATAGTATAAATAATCATTTAAAATTTTAGATGAAGAGGTTATTACACAACAAGCTTGATTTGTTGTTGCTTCTATTCCAAGCTTACCTAATCTTCCAATAGTTGCACCATACATAGCTATTAAAATTGAACCTTTAGGAAATAACTTTAAAGATGATAATTCTTGTATGGCTTTTGTTGTAAGCATTTTTTTTGTATTAAAAATAATTTTTTCTCTTAATTCACCTGTTGTTACCCAAGGAATATGACCATTATAATAAGATTTATTTGTAGAAGTTGGTGTTGTTCCACTTCCAATAAGATTAAAAGCATGTGAAAGTTTCCAAATCTCCCACCCCTCAGGAACATCCCCCAACCATTCAACACCACTCTTTTTATATTTTGGATATGGTTTATATCTCATTGAGTAACCCCATAATCTCACGGCTCAACACCTCTAACTCTCCATCAATTTCCTCTAAACTTCTTGGAGGAACATACTCATAAAAGTGACGGTTAAAAGGAATCTCATACCCCACAATTCCAACCTCTCCATCTTTGGCATCTACCTTTTTTTCATCTATCCACGCCAATGGAACATGGGGTTTTACCTCGCGTTCAAAATAGGTGTAAATATCTTCGCTCAACGGCACGTTTTCGTAGTCTCGTAAATCAGAATTTGCTTCTAGCTTTCCTTTTTTATCGTAACAAAGCTTGGCTTCGTCGTTGTGTTCACTCAAATGCTTCTGTAACAATCTAAATTGTGTAGCTGTTAATTTTACATCTAAAGCTTTTATAAACTCT
>CAYVNI010000112.1:0-2336 GCA_964452815.1 uncultured Sulfurovum sp. | reverse complement strand
TCTTTTTGCAAAATTATAAAATCTGTTTACTTTTTGGTTCTCTTGTAGAGTGAATGTTAAGCCTGTATTGCCATTACTCTTTTTTTTTGTGCTATTGCTTGTCTCTATCTCTTGCTCTAGTCTCTCCAAAATTTTATCAACAGAAATTTTGGGTGCATTTTTCTCTCTCATATATTTACTACTCTTTTCAAAACTATAATAAAATTCAGATTGAATTTTATCATAATTTAAATTTTTATCCTATTAGTAAATCCTCAGGTGAGTAGTTTACACCATTATGGAGTTGAATTGTTTCTATATTTTCAAAATCTACCAGGAAGTTATCGGCGACCAATCTATAGGCTTCATTGGGGATTTTTTGGAGCGTAAATTGACCCTCATTTAGGTCGATGTAGAGTCTATCATTATCCTCTCCTCCATCTACAGTATCGTAACCTCCCGCCCCCAAATATATTTTGTCATCTCCTTTACCCGTAGCGATGTAGTTATCTACTTCATTATCTGTAATCTTGTCACTGCCTCTGCCTGTTGTGATATCCTCTATAATGACACCTTGTGCAATGGATAGATTATTTTTACCTGTATAGAGTGCATCTTGGTTATATATTTCAGTGACACTCTCTCTAATCCAATCGTTTGCATTTGTATCATTAATGGACTCTTGATGCAGAGATATAATCTCCTCTAGGCTGTATTGGTCTGCACTGTTAATTGTCCCACCATGTAAATCAATGGTACTACTTCCTAAGGTTGAGGAGAGGTCAATTTTATCTCTGCCTCCTGCGTCCCAAATTGTTTGGATTTTATATTCATCATAGCTAATGGAATAGGTGTCATCCCCTAAGGCGGTTTCTCTATTTGCTCCATATATGCTTTGTAGTGTGGATATATCATAGAGTGAGTATAAATCTGGATTTTTGGAGTGAAGCTTTAGATGTATGCTTGAACCTTGTAATGAAAACTTTGGTTCAATATTGTCTCTTTGACTATAAGACATGATGGTATGGTTTGTATCATCTTCATTGTTCGGCAATCTTACATTACCTTCAAATGGATGTTCAAGCCCTAAGGCATGACCAAGTTCATGAACGATGACTATGTATCCTCCCTCTCCACTGTTTAAGTCTAGATTATAGTTACTGTTGGGGTTATTAAACTCTTGAGAGAGGAAAACATCGCCACCAATACCACTGTTTGGATAGTATGCGAACCCCATTACTCCCTCTTCATTCATCTCAACAATATTAAATTGAATCATGCCATCATTCGCACGTTCTGTTATTTCAATATCCAACAGTTTATTCAGTTCACCTGTGATATCGCGAACAGCTACTTTTTGTTGATTGGTTAGCTCTTCCCAATTGTTAGTAAGTGCATCGTCATTGTTGTACTCATTTGGAATGGTAGAGTTAAAACTAAATGTAATATCTTGTGTCCCTTCCCAATGAACACCTGAGTCAAGTGCCGAAACACCCTTTGTACTATTTGAGCTCAGTGTCCCCAAACCAATATTAGTGTGAGATAAATTGTTGCTATTGGTTGCTTGTTCCTCTGGGGGTAGAGTGCCACTACTCATCTCACCTGTGGTATCAACTGTACCATCTGAATTCATTTTTGAAGTACCTGTCACCGTAACCGCGACTTCACCTATTTCAGGAACGGTAGTATTTAACGCTTCGAGTACAAACTCTGAAAATGTTTTATCAACACCTATTTCACCTGTTGTCATATTTCCACCAATATTAAAAGTAAAAGTACTTGCACCACGGATATTGATAACTGCACCATTGCTCAATGTTAATTGTGCTTCGTCAGCTACCACAACCGCATTGTGAATGACTACTCCCGCTACGAGCTGAATTTCATTGGTTCCTCCTTGGTCGATAATGGTAATGGTATCTCCAACGCCTATTAAGGTGGGACTAATAATATAGGTTTGATTTCTAGTGTCACCTTGATAGGTATCACCCGCCGTTTGAATTAATTTAACGGGGTCTGAAACTTTTTGTATTGCCATTTTCTATCCTTATTTTTATTGTTTTCTCTTAGAAAAAGGGAAAATTTATTGATTACTGCTTCTCTGAAATCTATATTTTTCAAAAGAAATAATAACATTACTATACTATACTATTATTTATCTCTTTTATTAAATATATAAACAGTTTTTGTTATAATAAAAAATAAAAGGACTAATGTGAAAAAAATTACTTTAAAATCGTTACTGTTTGTCATGTTATTTAGTGGTTCTGCATTTGCAGAAATAAAGTTAACAAAAACAGAAGTCTCAGAATTGTATGTAACATTGATGGGACGGGTTTCGGAAGGGAAAGGGAGTA
>CAYVNI010000111.1:0-15068 GCA_964452815.1 uncultured Sulfurovum sp. | reverse complement strand
TGAAGAGATAAAACGGGTAAGTGCAGGGCAACTCTGTGACTATAGTGGAATGAGCTATGAGAAGATAGAGGAGCTAGGAGGGATTCAGTGGCCATGTAATGAGGAGTATCCTGAGGGTAAAAAACGGCTCTATACCGAAGGATTTGAGTGTAAAACAGATGATGGAAAGGCGAAGCTTCTCCCTGTGGATTGGAAGCCATTGAGTGAGAGTTGTAATCCTGATTTCCCATTAAACTTAAATACGGGGCGAACCGTAGAGCAGTGGCACACACGCACCAAGACTAAGAGCATTGCATTGCTTAATGATTTAGCCCCTGAAGCGTGGGTAGAGCTTAACCCCAAAGATGCCAAGAAGCTAAAGGTAAAAAGTGGAGAGAGAATAAAAATAGGCTCTAGCCGTGGCTCGGTTGAAGATTTGATTGTTAAAGTGACCGAGGTGGTACGAGAGGGTGACTGTTTTGTGCCATTTCACTTTAGTGAGCAGATGATAAACAATGTGACCATTGCAGACTTTGACCCCAAATCATTTGAGCCAAACTTTAAGCAGTGTGCTGTCAATATCTATAGCGAAGCTGTTCCTGAGGGGATTAAACAAAAAGAGGTGAAGATTGCAGGGGCGTTGGAGCATCAAGAAACTTCAGTAACATTAAGGGAGACAAGAGTTAAAGAGCATACAACTACAAAACTGTAGTTGTACTTTATCTACTTCTGCTTACAGTCATTTGGATAATGGTCGCTATAAAAAGATTACTTTACTCTTTCTTATCTATGGTTACGGTTAAGACACCATTTTTATAATCTGTGGTGTATTTTTGAGCATTTGCATCTTTTGGTAGACTTAGTGTTCGTTGTACCATCCCTACAAAACGCTCTTGATGAATAATCTTATCACCCTCTTTCTCCTCTTTTTTCTGTTCACTTTTTGCTTTGATGGAGATAAGATTATCTTTGAGTTTTACATCAATAGAGCTTCTGTCCATACCTGCTAAATCCATTTTTAACTCATACTTGTCTCCTTTATCCAAAAAGTCCGTGGCGGGATTCATTGAGATTTTATTTGAAAGACCTGTTTTGAAACGTGGGTTAATGCTTATGTCATGAAAGAAATTTTTATCAAATTCAGAGAATATTTGGTTCATATCCTCTTGAAGCTTTTGAAAATGTTGAAAGATCGGGTTATTGGCAAAAGATGTTTGGGTTATATTGTTATCTGCTTGGATAGCTACCATCGGCAATGTGGCTAAGAGCATTGTTTTAAATAGTCTATTCTTCATTTTTAACGTTCCTTTTCTTAAAATATAAGCGTATTATATAGGAACTATGGGCTAAATAATGCCACAAAAGTAGCATTTGTTTTAATTTAAAAGTAACTGTTCTGATTGCTTTAAGAGCTTTTTCATGTCTTTAATATAGATATTTTTACGTTGATTCTCTATAATATTTTGAGACTCTAACTCTTTTAGGTGACGCTCTACCACATTTCTAACTGTTCCCAAGAGTTTGGCTATCTCTGTTTTTGAGAGATTTTGTAATAGTTGGTAGTAGTGTGCCTCTTGGGGATTGATATTTTGAAGTAACAGTTTAGAGAGTCGTTCTGAAGTGGAGTGAAGAGATAAGTCACTTGCCAATCTCTCTGCATGACGCATTTGTGAGGCAATATATGGAAAAAAATGTCGGTTAAACTGTTCGTTGGTATGTAGCCATTCATGTACTTTTTTGATAGGGAGTTCGAGTAGTTCACTATATTCAAGTACTTCATACATAACATCATGAGGTTTTCCATCAAGCAGTACCAATGTATCAAACATATCACTTTCTCGATATATAAATAGAGTCTGCTCTTTTGCATTCTCTAGGTTAATCTGAAAACTTTTTATTTTACCCTTTAGAACAATATAAAAATATCTGTGCAGTTCCTCATCTAAAAAAGGGGTTTCTTTTTTTTTTAAAGAGATAATATTGCCATATTCTAAAAACTGCTCTTCAAAGCTTTGGTCTAACTCTTTGAAAATCTCGATACCGTAGTGTTGCATATCTTTGTTCTCCATTTTTTATTTGTCTGATTATATCACAAATATTGTTTAATAATTGGCTATAATTCTTTAAATTTTTTAAAGAGGTAATATAATTAATATGAAATTAGCAGTATTTGATTTTGATTCAACATTGATGGATGGTGAAACCATTGACTTTTTTGCAGATGAGTTAGGTTTTAAAGATGAGGTGGTGGCTATTACTGAACGTGCAATGGCAGGGGAGCTAGATTTTTACGCTTCATTAGTAGAGCGAGTGGCATTGCTTAAAGGATTACCTTATGAAAAAGTACAAAGTATCTGTAAAGCTCTGCCGATGATGAATGGAGCAAAAGAGGTGGTAATAGGACTAAAAGAGCGTGGATATAAGGTAGTCTGTTTCTCTGGTGGCTTTAGAGATGCGACCAAACCTGCGTGTGAAAACTTAGGAATTGATGCTGACTTTTCCAATTTTTTACACGCTGAAAAAGGGATGTTAACAGGTGCTGTGGGTGGAGAGATGATGTACTCTGATGCCAAAGGGGATATGATAGTGCGTTTGCAAAATCTTTTAGGAATTGGCAGAGAAGATACACTGGTGGTTGGAGATGGTGCAAATGATTTAAGTATGTTTGCTCACGCTGATACACGGGTGGCTTTTTGTGGAAAGCCGATACTTAAAGAGGCCGCGACACACTGTGTTGATGTGAAAGATTTAAGAGAAATTTTAAAAATAGTTTAATAAACCGTTTAAATATGGTACATATATAATAAAAAATAATAATTTTTAAAAGATAACAAGAGAGTTTAAAATAAATTAATATAGGATAGTAGTTCATGGACATTTTACAAGCGATTATAATTGGAATTATAGAAGGATTTACAGAGTTTTTACCCATTTCATCAACAGGACATATGATTGTTGCGAGTGAGTTTTTGGGAATTGAGCAGAGTGCTGTTGTCAAAGCGTATGAGGTGATTATACAATTTTCAGCCATTTTGGCAGTGATGTTGCTCTATAGAGAGAAGATTAATCTACGTGAGATTGAGCTTTGGAAAAAGATTATGTCAGCCTTTTTACCACTTGCTGTGGTAGGTTTTTTGATGAAAGATTGGATAAAAGCGATTTTTACGGTGGAGACAGTTGCTTATATGTTTATTGTCGGTGGTATTGTTTTTATTATTGTGGAGCAGTTTCACAAAGATGAAAAAAAAGAGTCACAAGAGGTAGAAGAGGTAACATGGAGTCAAGCCCTTTGGATTGGATTTGGACAGATTTTCTCTTTGGTACCTGGAACAAGCAGAGCAGGTTCTACTATCATCACTGGGATGCTCTCTGGTGTGAGTAGAAAAGCCTCTACAGAGTTCTCTTTTTTATTGGCAATACCTGTAATGATGGCCGTGAGTGGATATGATTTGTTGAAGCACTATAAGGATTTTATGGGTGCTGATTTGACTGCATTTGCAGTTGGTTTTGTGGTGGCGTTTATTGTTGCATATATCACCATAAAACTGTTTATTGTTTTTTTGCAACGATTTACTTTTGTTGCATTTGGTATCTACAGAATAGTTTTTGGAACGCTTCTGTTGATAATTATATAATATAATTTTGCAAGGTGAAAAATTGAAATTTAATGAATTTTCGTTTCATAAAGACCTCTTAAAGGGGATAAAAATAGCAGGTTTCAAAGAGCCTAGTCCCATTCAAGAGAGTGTAATACCCATTATTGAAGAGGGTAAAGATATGGTGGGACAAGCCCACACAGGAACAGGAAAAACGGCGGCTTTTGGTCTGCCGATGATTAATAAAATTGCCAATGGTGATATTGAACGTGCGTTGGTGATTACTCCTACCCGAGAGTTGGCAACACAAGTGAGTGATGAACTCTATCACCTTGGGCGTTTTTGTGGTGTTCGTACCATTACGGTTTATGGTGGTGTTGGGTATGGACGGCAGATTGCCCTTATTAATAAAGGGGTACAGATAATAGTGGCTACGCCAGGGCGATTAAAAGATCTCTACAAAAAAGGTAAAATTGATAATTTTAACCCTGAAATTGTAGTACTAGACGAGGCTGATGAGATGCTTGATATGGGATTTTTGGAGGAGATAAAAGAGATATTTGAGTATATCCCCCAAAATCGTCAAACACTTCTTTTTTCGGCAACCATGCCCGAGCCAATTAAAGCCTTGGCAGATGAGATTTTGACCACACCTGAGTTTATATCTGTGGTGGGTAAAGATGAGGGGACGGTTAATAATGTTATTGAGCAGAGCTACTGTGTTATTAATGAGTCTCAGAGAGATGAGGCAATTGTTAGATTACTGGAAACAGAGAAGATAAACAAGTGTATTATCTTCTGCCGAATGAAAAGAGAGGTGGATAGATTAACTGAGCATCTTCAAGCGATTGGTTTTTCGGCAAAAGGTCTTCATGGTGATTTGGAGCAGATGGAGCGTGAAGAGGTGATAAAATCTTATCGCCGTAATCAAGTTAAAATCATGGTCGCTACTGATGTGGCAGCCCGTGGTCTTGATGTCAAACAGGTGACCCATGTTTTTAACTATCATATCCCTTTTGACCCTCAATCATATGTGCATCGAATCGGTCGAACAGGACGAGCAGGAAAAAGTGGAAAAGCGATAACTTTAGTCTCAACTACGGAGTTTAAAGAGTTACAACGTATTCAAAAAGAGGTAGGAGCTGAGATGAAATTGGTGACCATTAATTTTGGAACAGATGGTTCAGGGGGGGAAGTTGATTTCTCTGCATTAGAGGCAGAAGTACGTGGAGTTACTGTTAACGATACAGCATTAGATTTTATTGATAGTATGGAAGATATGGATTATCATGAGTTTGTAGAACGTGTGGTTACGCTACTTATTAAAAATGGAATTAAAAGTGGAAAAATGACTTCTAGCAATCAGTTGGGATATGATGAAAATAGTGTAAAAACTATGCTTGATGAGTATCAATGTGAACAAAAAGTAGCACGACATAATAATCGTAAAAAAAAGAGATGATAAATTAAGTTTTTGCAAGTAAAAATAGCCTAAAATAGCCTATTCAAATAATGAGAAGGTTCTTTTATGGCTGAAGTTAATTATGTCGTTGAAGCGTTGAAATTTATGGTCTTAGGAATGAGTGTGGTTTTCCTCTTTCTTTTCCTTTTGGTACAGATTGTAAAAATTCAAGCTTCACTAATCGCAAAGTATTTTCCCGAAGATACTCCAAAAACACCTGCTACTCCAGTAGGCAACACTGATAGTGATGAAAATCAGAGAGTGGCTGCAATTATTGCTGCTGTAACAGAATTTCGTAAAAATAAATCATAACATGAAGGTATAAGATGGCAAAAAAATATATTGATGTGATGGATACTACTTTTAGAGATGGATTCCAATCTGTCTTTGGTGGTCGTGTCCTCATGGATGACTTTTTCCCCGCAGTAGAGGCTGCTAAGAACGCAGGTATCAATCACTTTGAGTTTGGTGGTGGAGCTAGATTTCAGAGTCTATATTTCTACTTGCAAGAGGATGCATTTGAGATGATGGATAGATTTCGAGAGATTGTAGGACCAGATGCAAATCTACAAACACTCTCTCGTGGTATTAACACCGTAATGCTAGATACAGGTAGTAGAGAGCTTATTGATTTACATGCAAAGTTGTTTAAAAAGCATGGAACAACCACCATTAGAAACTTTGATGCACTAAATGATGTTAACAACTTAGCATACTCAGCACAGTGTATCAAAAAGCATGGTTTAAATCATGAAGCTGTTATTACCATGATGGATTTACCTCCAGGATGTCATGGTGCACATGGTGTAGATTTTTATGAGAAGACACTTAGAAATATGCTTGATGCAGGGATTGAGTTTGATAGTCTCTGTTTCAAAGATGCAAGTGGTACAGCAAACCCAAATAAAGTGTTTGAGACCATCTCTATGGCTAGAAACCTTTTGGGTGAAGATGTTCACCTAAGACTTCATACCCATGAGACAGCAGGGGTTTCAGTTGCTTCATATCTGGCAGCTCTTGAGGCGGGTGCGAATGGTATTGATATGGCAGCCAGTCCTGTAAGTGGAGGAACTTCTCAACCTGATATATTGACCATGCTTCACGCTACAAAAGGGACGAATTATAACCTTGGTGATTTAGAGTTGACTAAAATTCTAAAGTATGAAGAGAGGCTCAAAGAGTGTCTGGCTGAGTATATGATTCCACCAGAGGCGACTCAGGTTTCTCCTCTTATTCCTTTCTCTCCAATGCCAGGTGGTGCATTGACAGCAAATACTCAGATGATGAGAGATGCTGATACTTTGGATAAGTTTGATGAGGTTATTTTGGCAATGAAAGAGGTTGTTGAAAAAGGTGGTTATGGTACATCGGTAACACCTGTGAGTCAATTCTATTGGCAACAAGCGTATGCAAACGTAATGTTTGGTGACTGGAATCAGATTGCCCCTGGATATGGTCGTATGGTACTTGGTTACTTTGGTAAAACACCAGTTGAGCCTGATGCAGAGATTGTTAAATTGGCAAGTGAGAAGTTGAAACTAGAGCCTACCACTGAAAATCCATTGGATTTAGCAGATAAAGAGGTTAAAAAGTCAATGGCTTATTGGAAACAAGTGCTAGAAGACGAAGAGTTGCCTACAACGGAAGAGAATATCTTCATAGCAGCAGCTTGTGACCAAAAAGGGATAGCGTTCTTAAAGGGTGAAGGTCCTTTGATGATTAGAAAAGGTAAAGAAAACAATTGTGGAGGAGAAGAGATGAGTGGAAGTTATACAGTAGTAGTAGATGGTAAGAGTTATAGTGTACAGGTAGCAGAGGGGGATGCAGAGATTTCTGTAACACCAAGTGCCACACCAGCGGCAGCCGCACCTGTGGCAGCAGCTTCAACAGGTGGAAAAGGTTCTATTGAGATTAACTCTCAAACACCAGGTAACGTTTGGAAGATTCTAAAAGCAGCAGGTGATACTGTAAATGAGGGTGAGCAGATTATGATTCTTGAGGCGATGAAGATGGAGATTGATATCGTAGCTGAAAAAGCAGGTGTTATTAAATCTATTGATGTCAACACAAATGATGCTGTAGTAGACGGACAGCTTCTTGCCACAATGGAGTAACCCATGAAAATTAAACAGATTTTCATCTCACTGCTTTTTGCTATGTTCGCTTTGACCTCTGTGGTTCAAGCGAGTGGGGATACTACTGCTCCTGTGGTAGCCGAAGAGAGTGCGAAAAAACCATATGAGCCAAAATCAATTGGGGAGTTGGCGACCAGCTTTTTGGAAACCACAGGTATAAATGCTATTCTTGATACTCATGATGGAGAGACAACCTCTGAGCCTAAAGGGCATGAGTATGAGAGAGAGATGGACTGGTTTGAGTCCTCTTTGGGTCGTATTATTATGATTCTTATTGTCTTTGTACTCTTCTATTTGGCAATTGCTAAGAACTTTGAGCCACTGTTACTTATTCCTATTGCATTTGGTGGACTTCTTGCAAATATCCCACTGGCAGGAATGGGGGGAGAGCATGGAATGCTTGGTATTATTTATAATATGGGTATCGCCAATGAGTTCTTCCCACTGCTTATCTTTATGGGTGTTGGTGCGATGACGGACTTTGGTCCTCTTCTTGCCAATCCTAAGACAGCAATGTTGGGTGGAGCTGCTCAGTTTGGTATCTTTGGTTCTCTTGTTGGGGCTGTTATGATTGGATTTGATATCCAAGACGCTTCTGCTATTTCGATTATTGGTGGGGCTGATGGTCCAACCTCAATTTTTATTGCCAATAGATTAGCCCCTGATATGTTGGGTGCAATTGCTGTAGCCGCCTACTCGTACATGGCACTTGTTCCTGTTATTCAACCTCCAATCATGAGAGCGTTGACGACCAAAGAGGAGCGTAGAATTGTTATGAAGACAAGCAGACGTGTACATAGATTAGAGAAGCTTATCTTCCCTATTGTTGTCTTGATGCTATCTATTATGATTTTGCCAGAGTCCACACCACTAATTGGTGCATTTGCATTTGGTAACTTTGCAAAAGAGTCAGGTGTTGTTGACAGATTAAGTGATACCATGCAGAACTCTTTAATTAACGTCATTACTATCTTCTTGGGGCTTGGTGTTGGTTCAAAACTGGCAGCTGATAAGTTCTTGGTTTTAGAGACAATGGGTATTATGATTATTGGTCTTTTAGCATTCTCAGCAGGTACAGCGATGGGTGTGCTTATGGCAAAAGTCATGAACAAGTTCTCAGATGAGCCTATCAATCCACTTATTGGAGCAGCAGGAGTCTCTGCTGTACCGATGTCAGCTAGGGTTGTAAGTAAAGTTGGTTCTGAAGAGAGACCAGGTAATGTTCTTCTGATGCATGCAATGGGTCCAAATGTTGCAGGTGTTATCGGTTCGGCAGTTGCCGCGGGTGTACTACTCTCTATCTTTAAATAGAGATATATAATGTTGAGTCAATTTGTTTTGGCTTGGCATATATAGTTTAAATAATGACTTAAGTAAGTTTATTAATATCTATTCAACTGTATAATTACTTGATTTTATATCCGTTAAATTAATAGTTGTTTTAACCATCTTAAATTAATGATAAATAAAAAGAGATGCAAAAGTCTTTTTTTATTTGTTATATTATTTAAGAATAAAATGGCAAAATATAACATATAAAAACAAAAAGGCACACAAAATGAGTACCCCTACACCAAATGGTCTGGATAAGCTTGGACTTGAAAATATTGGCAAAGTTTATTATAACTTAAGCTATGATGAACTTCAAGCACATGAAGTTAACAAAAATGAGTGTAAAATCTCATCCACGGGAACAGCAATGTGTGACACAGGTGTCTTTACAGGTCGAAGCCCTAAAGATAAATATTTTGTAGACCAATCTCCATCAAACCAACATATCTCTTGGGGAAAAATCAATAAAAAAATTGATAAAGAGAAGTTTGAAACACTCTATGATTTGACCAAAACTCAACTGTCTAATTCTGATATTTATGTTATGGATGTTTATGTAGGAGCGAGTATAGAGAGCAGACGTTCTGTTAGATTTATCTCTCAGGTTGCATGGCAGGCTCATTTTGTAAAAAATATGTTTATTCGTCCAACAGTAGAAGAGTTAGAGACATTTGAGCCAGATTTTGTGGTTTATAATGCTTGTAAAACATCAAATGCAAATTATAAAGAGATGGGATTAAATTCGGAAGTTTATGTGGCATTTGATGTAGAGAATAATATCTCTATTATTGGTGGTACATGGTATGGTGGAGAGATGAAAAAAGGAATTTTTTCAATGATGAACTACTGGTTACCACTAGAGGGTAAACTCTCTATGCACTGTTCTGCTAATATTGGTGAGAATAGTGATGTTTGTCTCTTTTTTGGACTATCTGGAACAGGTAAAACAACACTCTCAACAGACCCAGATAGAGCTTTAATCGGTGATGATGAACATGGTTGGGATGATAACGGTGTCTTTAATTTTGAGGGTGGATGTTACGCCAAAGTTGTAAATCTTGATGAGAAATCAGAACCAGAGATTTTTGGTGCAATTACCAAAGATGCTCTTTTAGAAAATGTTGTTTTTGATGAAGAGGGTCATGTTGACTATGATGATAAATCAAAAACTGAAAACACACGGGTCTCTTATCCTATCGAACATATTGTTAACCATAAAGAGGATTTACAAGCAGGACACCCAAATAACATCATCTTTTTAACCGCTGATGCTTTTGGTGTTCTCCCTCCTGTTTCAAAGCTTACAAAAGAACAAGCAATGTACTATTTCTTAAGTGGATACACAGCTAAAGTAGCAGGAACAGAGAGAGGTATTACCGAACCCGTGGCTGCTTTTTCTGCTTGTTTTGGTGAAGCATTTTTACCTCTACATCCAACAGAGTATGCAAAACTTCTTGGTGATAAGATAGATGAGCATGGTGTTAATGTCTACTTGGTCAATACAGGTTGGACAGGTGGTCCTTGTGAAGGTAATATAAAAGAGGAGGGTGTAACTTATGGTTCAAGAATGAGTATCAAAGATACACGTGCTTGTATTCATGATATCCTAAATGGCTCAATTAATGATGCTGAGTTTGAGACACTGCCTCTCTTTAATTTACAAATTCCTAAAAAACTAGAGGGTGTGCATGATAATGCTGTTTTGAACCCTAGAAATATGTGGAAAGATAAAGCAAAATATGATGAGAGTCTTCTTAAGTTAGCAGGTATGTTTAAAGAGAACTTCAACCGTTATAATGATAATGGTTCAGAGTTTGACTACTCTGCTGCAGGGCCAAAAGTTTAATCTTTTGGTCGTTTAAAGTTGAGTGCTTTAGAAAAAAATATTTCTGTTTTTACATTAAAGTAAAAGCAGAAATTAGTCCAATCGCCCCACCAATAACACCTCCCCAAACCACAAGCCATCCTAAATGTGTATGAATAAGCTCATGTACCAAATCATTGACCATTTTAGGGGTTAACTCTTCTAGTCTTTTGGTAATAAGGTTGTCAATGGTCTCTAAAATCTCATCATTAAAGGTAGACTGCTCTAGGTGATGGTTCATTTGGGCTTTAAAGGTATCAGAGGAGACAATCCCTACCACAGCAGATTTGAGTTTTTTTGCAAATGGTTCTTGCATACTGTCAAGAGCCTTTTCTCCTCCAAACAAAGAGAGGGCATCACCCAGTTTTGACTCCATAACGCTCTGTTTTAGGGCAATAAAAGCAGGAGAGAAATCAGCAGACTCTACCAGTGGAGAGAGGTCTATCTTTTTTTCCTCATTTTTAAAAAAGTTTAAAAGTTGCTCTCTGTTGAAAAATTGTGTCATTATCATCTGTTTAATAGACTCTTTAAATGAGCCAAAATTTTTCTCAATGACACCCGAACCATAAAGGAGGGGAACTCTGTTAAAGAGCATATGAATGGCAAGTTGATTGGTAATTGCACCCGATAATGCAAAAAGTCCTGTCATAAGAAGAGGGGTAGCATAGGGTTCAGGTACGGATACAGAGATACCAATAAGGGTTACACTAATCATGTCTGTAATGGTCGATTTTGAGGGTCTTAAATTCATATTATTATAATTCCAGTATTTTTTCTTTTAATTTTTTAATGTTATGTACTATGGTTTTTTTATTATTATTTTCATGTTCCGAGAATCCCCAACTTACCATGATATAGTCGATATTTGCATTTTTTGAGGCGAGTTCATCTCTCTCTCCATCACCTATAAAAATGGTTTCACTGTTTTTGATATCAAGCTCTTCTAAAATCTTATAGAGCATAAGAGGAGAGGGTTTTCCCTCTGCTACATCATCATGACACGCAACAGCTGAAAACTTCTCTGTAATTTTTAGATAAGAGAGGGATTGTAAAGCAGAAACCCTATAGGCGTTGGTCGCCAATGCTAAAAGATAGCCTTTTTCTATTAACTCATCTAAAAACTCTCCAACTCCTTCATAGAGACGAAGCTCTTTTTCATGATTTTGAGTATAGTAACTTGCAAACCACTCCTCATGTTGGGCTGTAAAGTTTTTGGTCTCATAAAAATATTGAGCTGGATTTAGGTTGACTTCGTTGACCTTAGAGAGAATATGCTTCTCATCCATGCTCTTTAGTCCTAAATTTTTTCGTACACTGTTAATCGCCCGTGCAAGAGTTAACGAGCTGTCAACAAGTGTTCCATCCATATCAAAGATAATTAGCTTTTTCATTTAAGAGCGTGTTCCTATGTTGAGTGTTCCTATATCTTCTGAAAATTTTACATTTTGGTTGATGCTCAGTTTTGGCGTGTATGCACCTTTTGGAGCAAAGAGTAAAATAGTAGAACCCATCTCAAACCAACCAAACAGCTCCCCTTTTTCTAGGGTCAAATCGTCATATTTATAGTGTTGTGGTTCTCTGATATCTGAATTGGTATGAATGCTATCTTCAAATGTTATTATCATTTTTCCTACATTTAATGCCCCAATAAGTGCCATCACAAAAGTTTTGCCATTTTGGTCTTTTCCTTCGATAATGACACGCTCATTTTCGATAAAAAGGTCTTTTTTATTTCTAAGAAGTGGAAAGTTTACAGGGTATAGTTTCCCTGGAATATGCGTAAGAGAGGTGATTTTTAATGTTTGTGGTGCGTGGTATCGGTGATAATCTTTTGGAGAGAGATAAAAGTTTGCAAATTGTCCCCCCTCTACCTCTCTACTCGCCTCTTGATGATGCTCTCCAAAAAGCTCTTGGATGCTATACTCCATCCCTTTTATCTGATAGGCTTTGCCATCTGTTATTTCTCCAAAATCAGAGACCAAAGAGTCTGTGGGTGCAATCATTATATTTTTATCTTTGGTTATTTCTCTATGGTTATTCTCTATCTTTCTGGTAAAGAGCTTATTAAGAGTAGGGTAGGTCGAGGGGTTATTAAAATCGCTCATGTCCAGTTTCATTAGTTTTACATATCCGTGATTGATGACTTTTTGGATAGGTTTTGGAAAGGTTTTGGATGCAAATGCACCAAAGCTATTGGAGATGATAGATGTGTAGTGTTTTTTCATATATTTTTTATCTTTCTATATTTATAATTTTATTTTTATTTCTTGTTGATATACGCTAACGCCTCTTCCATAAGGGCGATGTGATAGTTCTCTTGGTTGTTGATAAACATAAAGAAGGAAGCAAAATGTTCAGAGCTATCAGAGACAGCTTGTGCCAATTTTTTGCACTCCTCTTTTGCACCTTTCTCCTCTTCTATTCCATCTTTTAAGAACTGCTCCAAGTCATCAAACTTATAAATCTCCTCCATCAGGCTTCTAGGAACAGATAAAATCCCCATATCTGCCATCATCTGACCAAAACTTCTAAGGTGAAAGAATGACTCATCTATTAAAATCTGAAAAATACGGTTTAAAAAGGCATTGTTACTATTGGCTTTTGAGTAGTTGTAGACCAAAATAAGCTCATACTCTTTGTAAATCTCTTCAAATAAAAATACAGTCAATGCGTCTCTAGCCGTGGTGGTAAGCTCGATATTAGGATACGCTCTGTTACTATCAAAAGCACTCTCTACCTCCTCTTCGGGAAGTGTTTTTAGTATCGATGTGATATACTCTAAATCACTCTTCATTCTAAAAGTAATATGCTCATCATCACAGCTACTTAACTTCTCCTCTATCGCCTCTATTCGTCTGATGAGGTCATTTATCATTACAGAGATATGGGTAACTTTAATAGGCACTTGAGGGATGTCATAGCCGTAGGCGATATCTTTTTTGACAAAATCATTCTCTATCCACGTTAGGTGTTTAAATATGATATTTGAGAACTCATAAAGCTCTTGTCTGCTTTTGGTTTGTGACATAAATCCTGTAAATTGTGTGGCTAACCATAGTTCGTGTATCTCTTTAAATAAAATGTTCATCTATCTCTTTTCCTCTATTTCTTGATTCTCTTGCTCTTGTGGTGTACAGTCATTACTAATGTGATAACTTATCATTGGAAATCGAGGGTCTTTTTGACGCTCTCTATAGGTATCAAGGGAGGCTTTAAGTCCAAGGGCTACCATCTCTGAACACGCAGCATCTTCAGGAGGAACATTATCAAGCATTCCAATGGTGACAGAGATAAGCTCTTCGGCTCTTGAAAAAGTGATGCCTTTTGCCTCTGAGGTGATAATTGACCCTGCTACAATGGTGGTACTACACCCAATGGCTTGAAAATTTATATCCTCTATAAATGGCTCACCCTCTTTTTCTACTACTTTGAGATAGATAGCTACCTTCTCCCCGTTTTGTGGATTTTTCCCCATTCCTATGCTGTTATGCTCTGGCAAATTACCATAGTTTTGTGGATTCATCATATGCTCAATGAGATGTTCTTCTCCATTCATATCTACCCTTATTTATTGAATTTAATTTTGCATTATAGCGTTTTGTATTTTTATTTCGTTTGATATTTAAAAAAAACTCTCAAAATCTTGTGATTTCGGTCTTTACCATAAAAGTTTTTTGTTAAAACTAGATATACTGTCGCTAAAAAATATAAAAAAAGGGTGATATATATGAAAAAGATATTAATACTATTTTTTATTACTTTTATAATTTTTCCAGTTTTCTCTACGGCTGAAGAGATAGATATTACAGCTGACCATTTTCACGCAGAGGACTTAACCAAAGTCGCTTACTTTGAAGGAAATGCTCATATTCAACAGGGTCAGAATAGTTTTTCTGCCTCACAGGTCATTGTTCATTTCAATAAGAAGAAAAAAGCCACACGCTATGAGGCGAATGGTGGGGTGATGTTTGATTTGATTGAAAATGGCATTCACTATAGAGGTAAAGCAGGAAAGATAGAGTATTCACCCAATAGTTCCATGTATTATTTCTCGGGAGATGTGGTGTTAGAGGATTTAACCAACAATAGAAAAATATCAGCATCGGTCATATCCTTGGATTTAAATACAGGATTGGCTGATATTAAGGGCAGTGACACACAACCTGTACATTTTAGATTTGAGATTGAGGACAGACAATAATGACACCAAGAATAATAAACGCAGACTTTATGAAATCGGCACAAGCCCTAGGAGACTCTGTTGATGATAGCATCAGTGAAGTAGTTTTTTTAGGACGCTCCAATGTCGGAAAAAGTTCAACCATCAACGGTTTGACCTCTCGAAAAAATTTAGCAAAAAGTTCAGCAACCCCAGGAAAGACACAGCTTATTAACTTTTTTGATATACGTTATAGATATGATGAGCGAGACTGGAATATTCGTTTTGTGGATTTACCAGGGTTTGGTTATGCCAAAGTATCTAAGGATTTAAAAAGTGTTTGGCAAAAAAACCTAGTAGAGTTTATCAAGCATCGTGTCTCTATTCGTGTTTTTATTCACTTGCGAGATGCCCGTCATCCCCATGCACAGATAGATGAAGATGTGCAAAAATATGTCTCCGAGTTTAAACGAGGAGATCAACTCTATTTGGATGTTTTTACCAAGATAGACAAGCTCAATATGAAAGAGAAAACAGCACT
>CAYVNI010000110.1:0-1508 GCA_964452815.1 uncultured Sulfurovum sp. | reverse complement strand
ATCAACTTCGACCTGCCACGCTCACCTGCTGACTACATTCACCGAATAGGAAGAACAGGACGAGCAGGAGAATCAGGGGTAGCCATAAGCTTCATAGGTCACGAAGAGCAAGGACACTTCAAAGTCATAGAAAAACGTAGCCAAATCAAACTAGAACGCGAACAGATAAAGGGTTACGAGCTAAAAGGCGAAGCACCCAAAAAAGAAAAAGGCCCAGCACCTATTAAGGGGAAGAAGAAAAGTAAGAAAGATAAGCTTAGAGAGGGGTCGAAGGATAGGGTCTAAGAGCGTATGGATTTTCTTTGTGGTCAAAAGGAGTAGATATGTCAGAAATTTTAATTTTATTAATGCACATCACTAAGTAGCAACACGTTAAAATTATGCAATAGTGAAATACTTAATATAAAATTGAAAGAAAAAAATGCCTAAAAATATCTTATTTAAATGTCCCTCTTGCAATGAGCCTCTCATAAAAGAGCAAAAAACCTACCGTTGTAACAACAATCACACCTATGATGAAGCAAAAGAGGGCTACGTAAATTTACTGTTAGCCCAACATAAAAAGAGTAAAAATCCTGGTGATAATGATGAGATGGTTAAGAGTCGTCAAGCTTTTTTAAATAAAGGTTATTACCACTCCCTCTCCTCGGCAATGGTTAAGATTGTCGCCTCAACAGATAAGAAGTTCAATCAATCTATTTTAGACATTGGGTGTGGTGAGGGCTACTACATGGATGAGATACAAAAAGCCTCAAAAGCAACAAATGAAGAGCTTACACTGTGTGGCATAGATATCTCAAAAACAGCTGTTAAACTGGCAGGAAAACGAAAGATGAATGCACTTATCTCTGTTTCATCTGCCTATGATTTACCTTTTTTTGACAACAGCTTTTCCACCATAGTCTCTGTTTTTTCTCCTGTTTCAGCCACGGAGATGAGTAGACTACTGGCGTTAAAAGAGGGTCAAATCATTATGGTAGGCCCTGCACAAGAACACTTAAAAGGCTTAACCACTCACATCTATGACAAGGTACTCCCCCACAAAGGAAACTACTCTATTTTAGATGAAGATGATAGTTTTGTTTTAAAAGAACAGATAGAGATAAAAGAGAATATAACGGTAAAAAAAGAGGATATTTTAGACCTTCTTAGGATGACACCTTACTATTGGCAAACCACCATTGAGATTAAAGAGAAAATCTTAGCACTCGATGCGTTGGAGACCACCATTCACTTTTATATCAAGATTTATAATAAATTGCTATAATTTCCAAAATTTATCTAAAGGTCACACCCCCATGTCTAACCCAACCATACTTGAACAATTTCGCTCTTTTTGCTACCAAAACAATGCTAATAACCTAGAGGTTGCATTGGAATATTTTGCTGTTTTTGGAGGTATGGGATGGAGAGTTGATTTGACCAAGCCTTTGAATGAGTTAATCGAAGAGAAGGTCTTAAAAAATTATCGTTATATTCATGGGGACACCACCAAAATAACCCAAAGC
>CAYVNI010000109.1:0-4553 GCA_964452815.1 uncultured Sulfurovum sp. | reverse complement strand
GATGGGATGGCTTGTGATTATCTTTTCAGGCTCTATTCATGTGGGAGACCGTATAAAAGTGAGTAAAAATGGAAAAGAGTATGTGGGGGATGTGGTTGATATCTCTCTGCTTCGTATGACCATTCATGAGGATGTTACGCTTACAACCTATATGTACAATAGACGTGGGGGTAGAATATTTTTTGTCCCCAATAATTATATCTTTACAGATGTTATTGCCAACTATTCTCATTCAGGACTAAAAACTGTGTGGGATGGGATTGATTTTACTATCACCTTTGATTCTAATGTGAGTAAAGCACAGAGCATTGGAAAAGAGATTAGCCGTAAGTATTCAAAGGGCTATACGGATATGACCCGAAAGCAGTTGAATAAGTTAAGAAGTAAGTACAGCATGAGAAATACCTCTGTTGAGCCAAGAATTCTTGCATTTTTTGATGAGAATGGGGTAAGAATTTCGATTTGGTATTTGACCAATGCGTTTGCAACATTGACGCTTAGAAGTACCATCTCTATGGAGATTTTGCATCGAATAAAAGAGGAGCATGATATCTCTCTCGCCTTTCCGAGTCAATCTATCTATATGGATAAATCTGCTCCTAAAAACCCTAGAGATAATGAGCCAAAGGAGGAGAGTGTTGTTAGCCCTTCTAAAGAGATGGATAAAAAACCAGCCAGTAGCTACAAGGCAGACGATTGGGGTCTATATTAATGAAAAAAGTATATTTTAAAACATTTGGATGTCGAACAAATCAGTTTGATACGCAAGTAATGATGTCAAAGCTCAAAGATTTTGAGCTGACACTAGAAGAGAGTGAAGCTGATATTGTGATGGTCAACTCCTGTACAGTCACCAATGGAGCAGACTCGTCGGTTCGAGCCTATATCAGTGGTGTTAACCGAAAAAGCCCTGAGAAAAAGGTGGTCATTGCAGGGTGTGGTTCACACTCCAAAGGGAAGTCTCTTTTTGAGTCTAAAAAAGTGTTTGGGGTGATGGGACACTCTGAAAAAGAGAACATTAATGCGATTTTAAAACATCAAAAACCTTTTTATGAGATTGGGGATTTAGAGCATATAGATGAGACAATTGTCGAGGAGTTTGTCGGCAAGAGTAGGGCGTTTATTAAAATTCAAGAGGGGTGTGATTTTGCCTGTTCTTATTGTATTATCCCCTCTGTTCGTGGACGGGCTAGAAGTCATAGAGAAGAGGATGTTTTAAAACAGATAGAGAAACTCGCCTCCAATGGGTTTGGAGAGTTTATCTTGACAGGAACCAATGTGGGAAGCTATGGAAAAGAGCAGAACTCCTCAATGGCAAAACTTCTTAAACGTATCTCGCAGATAAGAGGGGTACGACGTATACGCATCGGTAGCCTAGAGCCGATACAGATAGATGA
This sequence comes from uncultured Sulfurovum sp., assembly GCA_964452815.1. Lineage (GTDB taxonomy): Bacteria > Campylobacterota > Campylobacteria > Campylobacterales > Sulfurovaceae > UBA1140. The sequence continues at coordinate 3,156 of CAYVNI010000109.1, read as the reverse complement.
TGAGTTCAAAGAGCTACTTGATGAGCCGTGGATGGCAAAACATCTTCATATCGCTTTGCAACATACCAGTGATAAGATGCTTCGTCTTATGAATAGACGAAATGATTATCAAAGTGATGTGGCATTGCTTGAACAGATAGCCTCTCATGGATATGGAATTGGGACAGATTATATCGTAGGACACCCAGGAGAGGATGAGGAGTCATGGAGAGAGGCGATAGAGCGTGTAGAGAGATTGCCTTTAACACATATTCATGCATTCTCCTACTCAAAGCGTGATGGAACTGCCTCTGCTGAGATGTCAGAGATAGTGCGTGGAAACATCGCCAAAGAGCGTCATAGAGAGCTAACGGAGATAATTAAAGCAAAAAATTTAGCGTTTAGAAAATTACACTCTACTGATTTGGAGGTTCTTTTGGAAAAAGGGAGAGAGGGTGTCTATCATGGATATGACCAATACTATAACAAAATAGAGGTAAAAAGCCCAGAGGATTTGTCTTCAACATGGATAATGGTCAGAAATACAGTGGTGCAAGGTAGTAAAAATGTGGCACTCTATCAGTAATAATATCAAGATAATTGTTGTATCGCTATTGCTTCTTTTATCCATTCTACTCTACTCTTTTTTTAACACCAAGACTAAGCACATACAGCAATCCGAGCTACAAGAGATTTTAACATCAGAAAAGTTGAAAAAAGCAGTGGTAAGTGAGCCATATATTTACCTCTCTACCAAAGAGAACCATTATAAGATAGCCAAAGAGGCGGTGGATATGAATCTTCTATTTGAAAAAACATTGGTGGAGTATCAAGAGGAGAGTTTAACGGCAATGGATATGTTTCTATTGCTCTTTATTTTGGGATTTACACTCTATATTATCTCTAGCATCAAAGAGAGTAAGATGAGAAATGAGGAGTTTATCACCCATTCAAAGGAGAGAGAGACAGGATTGCTAAAGGAGCAAAATATTGTACCTCAACTCTCTACCATCAATTTCTCTGATGTGGCAGGAGTTGAGGATGTTAAAGAGGAGTTAGAGGAGATTATTGATTTTTTACGTTTTCCTCAAAAGTATAAAAATTTTGATATTCGTCTACCAAAAGGGGTCTTGCTTATTGGTCCTCCAGGGGTGGGTAAAACATTGATTGCCAAAGCCGTAGCAGGTGAAGCAGGTGTGCCATTCTTCTATCAAAGTGGAGCATCTTTTGTTCAGATTTATGTGGGAATGGGAGCCAAACGGGTGGCAGAACTTTTTACCAAAGCCAAAGAGATGAGTCCCAGTATTATATTTATAGATGAGATAGATGCTGTAGGGAAAAGCCGTGGAGGACTCAATAATGACGAACGAGAAGCAACACTCAATCAGCTTTTAACCGAGATGGATGGGTTTGAAGAGAGTTCAGGCGTGATGGTGATTGCTGCTACCAATAAGATAGAGGTACTGGATGAGGCACTTCTTAGAGCAGGGCGTTTTGATAGACGGGTGCATATCTCCTTACCAAACTTTTCAGAGCGTTTGGCAACATTGGAGCTATATCTAAAAAATAAGACGCACTCGGTCTCTACTCAAAAAGTGGCACAGATGACCATCGGGTTTAACTCTGCCGCGATTGCGACCCTTATTAATGAAGCCGCTCTCTATGCTTTAAGCCAAAATAAACAGAGCATAGATACCTTGGATGTAGAGGCAGTTAAAGAGAAGGTTTTATTGGGTAAACACAAAATCAAAACCTTTAATAACGAAGAGAAAAAGATACAAGCTCTGTATCAATCAGCCAAAGCAGTTAGTGCCACATGGTTAGAGGTAGAGTATGAGAAGATAGGGCTACTGAGTTCAGATTTTATCCCCCATCATGGCGAAATTCTTTCCAAAACGCTTTTGGAGAATGAGATAAAGGTACTTCTCGCAGGACGGGTGGCTACTTATGCCAAATATGGGGAACTCTTCTCCAATGCCAAAGAGGATATTCATAAAGCCAAACTTTTGACACAGCAAATTATTGAAGAGTTTGTTATGTCCGATGAGTTTTTCGGCACAGCTAACCATGCAGAACAACTCCTACAAGAGGCGACAGCTGAGGTAACCTCTTTGCTACAAAAGATGAGTCCTGTGATAGAGAGGGTGGAGCGATATCTTTATGAGTATGAGGCAATAAGCTCAAATAAGACACAAGAGATTTTAGATGAAATATTTTAGATGGAATATTTGATATGAAATATTTTCATGGCTTCGCCCTTCAAAATGAGGAGTATTTTTTTAAAGAGTATCTGCTAGAGGGGGAGTTAACAGTATCGGGGTTCTCCTATGGGGCTCAAAAGGCATTTGAATATACTTATAAAAGTGAAAAACGTATTGATAGGCTCATTTTACTCTCTCCTGCTTTTTTTCAGAATCAAAAAAAATCTTTTATTAGAACTCAATTACGCTATTTTAAAGCAGATCAAAAGGCTTATACGCAACAATTTTTAAAGAATGTGGCTTTTCCTTCTGAAATAAATTTAGAAGAGAATGTTGTTCATGGTAGTTATGCAGAGTTGGACGATTTACTTAGTTATGTTTGGGATAGGGATAAAATATTGGAACTACAAGAAAGAGGTGTGACCATTGAGGTTTTTCTTGGTGGAAAAGATAAGATAGTGGATACGCAAGATAGTTTAGCATTCTTTTCTGATATTACTACTACGTATTTTTTTAAAGAATTAGGACATATTTTATACTCATAATTTAGTTCTGTTTCGCTATAATTCCATTTGAAAAAATTTAAGGAAAATCAAGTGGATAAATTCAAAAATAAGTGTTTAGATTATCATATCAAGGGGAAAACTGCTACCAAAATTACCAAACCGTGTAAAACGCAAGAGGAGTTGTCAATGGCATACTCTCCTGGGGTTGCCTATCCCTGTTTGGAGATTGCCCAAGACCCATCATTGGCATATAAATACACAAACAAAGGAAATACCGTTGCCGTTATCTCTGATGGTTCGGCTGTTTTGGGGCTTGGAAATATTGGTGGATTGGCAGGAAAACCTGTGATGGAGGGAAAAGCTGTTCTCTTTAAATCATTTGCCAATGTGGACGCAGTTGATGTTATCTTAAATATTCATGATGTGGATGCGATTGTAGAGACTTGTGTGGCGATTTCTGATACCTATGG
>CAYVNI010000108.1:0-8964 GCA_964452815.1 uncultured Sulfurovum sp. | reverse complement strand
GATACTAGGAGGTGCTTAACCCCTCCTCTTTAATTGCATTTTCATGTTTTAACTTTTTATCAAGTCTTTTTTTCTTCTCTTCTCGTCTTTTATGCTTCATCTGTTGTTTAGCATAGATACGCATATCTTCATCGTTGTCACTTTCATCCATAATCTCTAGTCCAAGTAGCGTCTCGACACAATCCTCTAGGGTCAAAATTCCTTCTGTTTGGTCGTAGCTGTCAGTGACTAGGAACATATGTTGACGTTTATTGATAAACATATCTAGGGCTTTTTCTACAGGTAAATTTTCATTTATGGAGAAGATGTCATCTTGAATGGTTGAAATACTAACGGTATCATCAACCATGGATTGTCTAAAAATCTCTTTGGTCAAGACGATTCCTGTTACCTCCTCAATGGAGTCATTATAAACAGGTATTCGTGAAAACGTAAAGATATCATCTTGTGTCTCCATTACCTCTTTTATGGTCATTGTACCATCAAGTGCAAAGACAACTGTTCTTGGTGTAAGGATTTCATGTACTTTAATCCCATCAAACTTTAAAACATTCTCTATGAAGTCAGACTCCTGCTCATCTATGACCCCTTGGTCTTCACTTAGTTGCATATTGGCAAGTAGTTCATCTTTGGTGGTGTTGTTAATATCTTTTTGACCTTTTGATATTTTATTGGTTACCAAAAGGGTTACTTGGATAAGAGGATAGGTGATAAAGATGAAAAATTGAATAAATCTAGCGGCTAGAGGTGCTAACGCTTTCCAGTAGATTGCTCCAATGGTTTTCGGAATAATTTCAGAGAAGAAAAGAATAGCAAATGTCAAGAAAATAGAGACATAGACCATTGCACCGTCACCCCAAAGCTTTGAAGCTTGAGCTCCTACAACTGCAGCTCCTAAGGTGTTGGCGATGGTATTTAAAATTAGAATAGAAGCGATAGATTCATTGATATTCTCTTTGTGAGAACGCAGAAGTTCTCCTGCACTAGGAGACTCTTTTTCAAGCACAGAGACATATGACATCTGTACTGATAGCAGTACAGACTCAAGAATAGAACATAAAAACGAAATTCCTACAGAGAGAAGGAAAAATAGAATTAGATAACTCATTAAATTTGATAAACCTTTATATTAAAATAAGAGTCGCGAGACCCAAAAAACTGAAAAAACCAACAATGTCAGTAACCGTTGTGAGTATGACAGTACTGCCAATGGCAGGGTCAACATCCATCTTTTTCAAAAAGAGAGGAATGGTTGCCCCAAAAAATCCTGCCATAAAAAGATTGATAACCATGGAGAGGGCGATAACTAGACCTAAGTTCTCTATATTGAACCAAAGTGACGCGATTACTCCTATGATTATAGCAAATAAGATGCCATTTAATAATGAAATACTTACCTCTTTTTTGATAATTCTTGTTGCATCATCAGAAGATATATCGCCAAGAGCGAGTTGTCTAACGACGACTGTTAATGTTTGTGTTCCTGCATTTCCACCCATTGAGGCGACTATGGGCATCAAAATAGCCAGTGCCACAATGCTGTCTAGTGTTTCAGCAAAAAGACCAATAATCAAAGAAGCTCCAATGGCTGTCATTAAGTTAAGACCAAGCCATGAGGCACGTTTTTTACCTGATTTTAGTATCTCCTCATCCTCTTCAGTATCATCATTTAGACCTGCTAGACGGTACATCTGCTCTGTGGCGTGTTCATTAATAATATCGACGATATCATCAGAGGTGATTCGTCCAATAAGTATGCCATCGGTGGTAATAATTGGCATAACAAAGAGGTCATACTCTTGAAATGAGCTAACCACATCTTTTATATCATCAATATCTAGTGCGACGATAGGTTCATATTTAAACTCTGAATTTTCAATATTATCATGAAATGTTTCATTAAAGTTAAAAGTTAATAAATCATCTAAATCAATACTGTGAATTAATCTATTATTGGTGGTAGTAATAAAAAGGTTATGAACATTCTCTAACTCATTTGATTTTTTAAGCCTTGAAAACCTTGCAATAACATCATAGACTATCTCATCCTCTGTAGCTGTAAAGAGTTCGGTTTGCATATAGGAACCTGCTTCATCCTCTTTATAAGATTGAATTAGAGTAATCTCTTTTTGGTCTTGATGGTCAAGTTTTTTAAAGACCTGTGATGCTTTTTCTTCATCATGTTCATGAAGCTCTTGCATAAAAGAGACTTGATCATCACTCTCTAGTTCTCCCACGGCCATAGCCAAGTCATGTATGGCAACGGATTCTACCATGTCATCAAAGTACCTATCAGGAAGCTCTAGGGCAATGTCCCCTAGAAGATTTTTTGGTATTAATTTAATAGCTTTTGAAAATTTATCTTCATCGTACTGTTTAAGAATAGCAACGATTTCAGAGAAGTGAATCTCCTGTTCAGTGTGAGAGTTTAGGTAGTCTTTTAAGAGTTGCATGGTAACTAAATCCCTTCAAATTTTGAGGGATTATAGCTTAAGAATGGTTCTATTTTAATTTAACTTTGGCATACATTCCAGGGAAAATATTTTTGTTTCCTCTATCAAAGGTAATTCTCATGCCTATTTTGTGTGTCATTGGGTTGGCATCAGGGACAATTGCTTTGATGACTCCAATGGTTTTGTACCCTATGGATGGTATCTCTACAGGAATTCTCATGCCTACTTTTACTTTAGATATGATACTTTCTGAAACAGATGCAGAAATTTCTAAATTTTCTGTATCGACCAACATAATGGTTAACATTCCAGGCATGACCATGTCACCTACTTTGATATTTCGTTTGACAACCACTCCGTCAGAAGGTGCTTTCATCTTTAAATAGTTAAAAACTGTTGCCATCTGCTTGGCTTTTATCGAGGCTTGTTCGACCATAATCTGTGCTGCTGCCAACATGGAGGTTACATTATCAGCTTGTGCTTCCATATCATCAAAATCTGGCATAGAAAAGTTTTTTTTCTTTTTTAGGCGATTTTTCTTTTTATTGATATTTTCTAGCTTGGTTCTCCAAAACTCTACCATTATTTTTGACTGCTCAAGCATGAGGTCAGCTTGGGATTTCATAATATCAAACTCAGCAGACTCCATTTCATAAAGGTTATCTTCTCTCTTAACCTTGTCTCCAATCTTAACAAATACTTTTTTTATGTAACCCATGTATCGGCTACCAATCATTTTTTGACCATCAGAGACCACTGTCCCTGTTAATGTAATCTCTCCAGCATTAACAGCACCTATGAGTAGAAAAGTTACAATTAATAGTTTTTTCATCTTAACTCAACAATTCACTTACCATTTACGTAAATTCACATGACATTTTAGACATTGTTGGGTGATTTTACTATATGACTGTAGGGCTTGTTTAGGATCACCTGCTGCGAATCTGTTTTCTATCTCTTGGGCTTTATTTTTGATTTTTTTCTGTATTTTACGGGTCATTTTTAAATCATTATTTAACCACTGCTCATAGATATCTTTGTTGTTTATCTCTGCATCAATAGGACGTACCAAATCGATGGTTGCTGAAAGTACCTTCACTCCATCCTTTACTATATCAATATTGTTGTAGAAAAATCCCATTTGAATATCTTGCATTGCTTGTGCCATTTTTTGCATATCAAGAATCCTATCTCCTTGTGTATATCCTCCAGAGAACCCACAGGTAACTGCAATCATTGGTATTAGTAGAAGTTTTTTCATAATCTTTATTCCTTGTATTTAAATATATTTTTTTAATTATATCAGATTATCTTTAATCATCAAGTAATATTGATTAACATAATTTAAATTTATAACTCAAATTTATCCTTTTTTAAGTATTACTTTAAAGATAAATTGCTAAGATTCAATTATCAAAACGACATAAAAGGATAAGTATGAAAAAAATTATAATCGCAAGTGCTATTACAGCAGTATGTGTAACAACCGCGTCAGCAGATTTCAGTTTTGGAGATATGTTCAAAGATATGAAAGACGCAGCTACCAGTATGAGTAAAGATGCTAAAGATTCTGTAACAGCTATGAAAGATGGAGCTGTTGAGACTTCTAAAAGTGCCGAAAGAACAGTTACTAATGTAAGTGCGGATGCAAAAGATTCAACTGTTAAAGTTTCTGATGATCTTAAAACAGCAGAGGTTTCAACTTCTAAAGATGTAAGAGATTCAACTGTTGAACTTGCAGAAGATACATCTGACTCTATCAAGAGTACTACAAAAGATTTAAAAGACTCGTCTACTATCGCTTCTAAAGATATGAAAGATTCTGCTACTGCAGTATCTAAAGATGTAGCTGATACAACTAAAACAGTATCTAACGACACAAGAGACTCTGTAAAAACAGTTTCTGATGACGCAACAGATGCTACTAAAACAGTTTCAAAAGATTCAAAAGATTCAGTTATCACTATTTCTGATGATACAAAAGATTCGGTTAAAACAGTTTCTAATGACACAAAAGATTCAGTTAAAACAGCTTCTGATAATGCAACTGATACAGCAAAAACAGTTTCAAATGATGCAACTGACACAGCAAAAACAGTATCTGATGATGCAAATGACGTAACAAAAGACGCAACAGATAAAAAATAGATTTTATCTTCTTTGACAAAGCCCATGGAGACATGGCTTTGTTTTTGTCCTATTCCTCCATATGGTAAAAAAACTCATGATAACTTTACTTAAATATCTATTTGTACTATTTGGTCTACTTATTCTACTCTTGCAATACCTTTTAAATACCTCGTTAGGAAAGAATAGTATTAATAGTTATTTAAGTAAATATCTTTCAGAAAAAAGTAAAAAAGAGATTGTTGTATCGGATGTCGCTTTTACTAATTTTGGCTATGATAATGGCTTTAGAGCAAGAGGGGTTAGTTCTGATTTTGGTGGTAATCTCTATTTTGATTATAATATAAATAAGAAGGAGATTGTGTTTCAACTAGAAAAACTCTCTTTGGAAAAAATATTAAAGAGCCTCTCTTATCCTGTTCGAATGACTGCCAATCTATTTGGTACGATAACGTATGATATTGAAAATCAAATAACACTATTTGATAACCAATTACGAGGGACAAGGCTTATTAAAAATAGGATGACTGATAGGGTACTTACAACTAGCAAGATTGATATAACCAAATATATTTATGATAAAAGTACCTTTAAGGGATACTTTTATGACTCTCTACTTTCAGGAGATTTAAAAATAGACAGTGGCAGAGAGTATCTCTATTTTAAAGAGCTTCGAGTTCATTCTGAAACAAAAGTAATTAACTCTTATTTTCATATCAAGATGGAAGGTCAAGAGATTTCTGGAAAAATTAAGGGGACAACTAAGAAGCCTAAGTTTAGTATTAATGTTACGAAATTACTCAAAGACCAATTTCAGAACAGGGCAAAATCCCTATTTAATAATTTTTTTAATTAGTGAACTTTTTAATTAATCATTATGATTACTTATAAATATTAAGTAGTTAAATTGATAATTAATGATATAATCCATCTATCTAAACGATTAAAGGATTACAATGAACAAAACCCTAATTATGAGTGCTATTACAGCTATACTTATCACTACTGCCTCGGCAGACTTTAGTTTTGGTGATATGTTTAAAGACATGAAAGATGCGGCTACAAGCATGAGTAAGGATATGAAAGATAGCGTTACAGCAATGAAAGATGGAGCCGTTGAGACCTCTAAAAGTACAGAGAGAACTGTAACCAACGTAAGTGCAGATACTAAAGATACAGCCGTAAAAGTTTCAGATGATGTTAAAGAAATGGAAGTCAATAGTACTAAAAACCTTAAAGACTCGACTGTAGAAGTAGCTGAACAGACAAAAGACTCTGTTAAAAGTACAACCAGTGATATAAAAGATGCTTCAACAACCTTGAGCACAGATGCTAAAGATGCAACCGTAGCTGTCTCAAATGATGCTACCACAACAACTAAAGCAGTATCTAAAGATACAGCAGAGACTACTAAATCAGTATCTAAAGATACCAAATCGTCAGTGACAACAGTTTCTGATGACTTAAGTGATACAACAAAAACCATTTCAAATGATTTAAATAGTTCAGCAAAAACTGTATCTGATAATGCAACAGATACAACAAAAACAATATCAAATGATTCAAAAGATACTGCAAAAACAGTTTCAGATGATGCTAATGATGTAACGAAAGATACAAAGTAAAATTTTACTTTAAATTTCAAAGCTACTAAGTAACTCTTGGTAGCTTTACTTTTAAAAATTTATTTCTATTAAGTGGTATATCACATATTTATTGTTAAAATTAATGCTTAAATATAAAGGTATTATAATGAAAAAAATCTTATTGATAAACGCTCTTCTCTCTTTAGGCATCACCTCTTTGGTGGCAAATGCTACTTTGGATGAGATGTATAAAGAGATGAGAGATATCGCTAATAATCAGGTTCAAGAAAAAGAGTCAACTCCTATAACCAAAGAGATGGCTACACCAAGTACGTTTCTAACAATAGAAAAAATAGAGCCAATGCCCCAACTAGTAGAAATTAAAAAGATAGAACCCCAACAGACAGAGATAAAAAAAGCAGAGATAAAAAAGATAGAAGTCAAAAAAGTTGAAGTTAAAACTGTTAACGTTGAAAAAGCAGAGTCTCCAAAAGTAGAGACAAAAAAGAGTGCAACGGTAAGAGTTGAGAGCAAAATACCTGTTGTTCCCGCTGTTATTACAATACCTAAGCCTGTAGTACTAAAAGAGCTTTCTACTGCAAATGTTCCAGATGTGCATATCTCTATTCCTGCTATTCCAAAAGTTCCAAAAGTAATTGGAGTAGATAGTAAAATGCACAATGCTATTGACCGTTCTATTAAATTCTCAAAACGTATCCCTCCAGGGTATACGGGACCTAGATTTGGTAAAAAGGACATTGTTGTTAAACCTGTTGTTAAAGAGGTCAAGATAGGAGAGGTGAATGCAGGAAAAATATCAGCCTATCTACGAGGAGAGATTTTAGAAGTAGGAGAGGTAGAGAAGAGGTTAAAAGATGCAGGATTTAGCATTTTAGGCTCTGTAAAGCTTGATAAAAAAGGTAAACTCGTGAGTGTTGTCTTTACTAATAAAGAGTTGATTGCAATGGCAAGTAAGCCAAACAGAGGTTTCGCCTCAACACTTCGTATTCTTATTAATCAAAAAGAGAAGAAGATAAGTGTTACCAATCCACTCTATCTTTTAAAAGGTTTTCTACAAGATGATTTTGATAAAGAAATGGCTACAAAAATCTTAACAGCGATAACTTCAAAATTTGATAAACTTGAAAACTCAGGAGACCAGTTAAAGTTTCAACTGCTTCCAAAATATCAATTTATGAGTGGTTTACCATACTATAAAGATAGCATAGTTGTTGCAACAGGTGACAATCTTGTAGAGAAGCTTAAAGATAATAAACGTGTTTTCTTTGAGCAAAAACTGGACAATGGCTCCATTATAGTTGGGATAGCATTGAATAAAAGAACCAATGGTTTTCTCAAAAAAATAGGTGCAAAAAATGCAGCGATGTTACCACTTTTAGTACTTATAGAGGGGGGAAAAGCAATGATATTAGATCCTAAGTATTACATTTCAATTATGTATCCTAGATTAACAATGTCAGAGTTTATGAAGATTGCAACAATTCCTGATGCAATGGTTAAAGACTCAAAAAGAGTCTTTAGATAAAAAGTTTAAAAGAGGTTACTTTGCCTCTTTTAATCTTCTTAGTAGGTCAAGTTTCATCTCAAAAAGAAGTGCTTCTCTTTGGTAAAGTTTTACTTTGTCTTGAGCTATTTCGGCTCCAAGCTTTGCTAAATTAACTTCCATCTCCTCAATGGTAATCTTGTTGTTTGTTGTCTCCTCTTTTGCAAGAAGTGATGTTGTTGCTAGTATTGCACCTAATGTAAATACTTTTATCATTTTTGTCATTTGGTTCCTTTTAATCTAATGTAATTACACAAAAAGTATATCAATTTTTTGTGTAATATCAAAGAAATAATTATTATTATTGTAACTTTATCATGTAGAAGTTTTTACTTCTACTGTAACTGTCACTTTCTCCTACAATTATAATTTTGCCATCAGAAGTTCTACTAATGCCATGTGCAATGTCCTTGTTTTGCTTTCCAAAAAGTTTTGACCAAATGAGTTTTCCTTGTTTATCCAAGGCAATAACATAGTTGTCATGGTCTCCCTTTCCCATTGAGTTTGTGGAACCTGCTACCATAAACCCACCATCTTTGGTCATGGTAATAGCATTCCCCTCATCATAATAGGCAAATCCATAAATTTTATGCCATATAAGTTTTCCATCTTTGTTAAAGTACATTACCGAGAGATCGGTCTGCTCTGAACCAAATGAGCGTGTGGCACCTGTGGCGACTATTCCACCATCAGGAGTAGGGGCAACAGCGTTGAGAACATCATGTTGTTTTTCTCCTACGGTTCTTGCCCAAATTTTATCCCCATTTTGATTAAGTTTAAGTAAAAAGAAGTCAGCATTACCTGCACGACTCACTTCACGTGAACCTACCATCATAAAGTTACCATCAGCAGTACGGGTGAGTGCTTTTGCCTCTTCAGATTTTTTACCTCCAATATGCTTTTCGCTAATCACTTTACCATTTTTATCAAGACGAATGATGTAGATATCCTTGTATCCCTTTCTTGAAAAAGATTCACTGTCCCCAACAATCAAAGCTCCTCCATCATCTGTCCCTGCAATTCCACCTGCGTATTCATCTCTAATCCCACCAAAGGTTTTTCTCCATAGGGTTTTACCATCAAGAGCAACTTTTGCCACATACAAGTCTCTATCAGCATTATCATTAAAAGACTTTCCTGAACCCAAAATCAAAAGATTTCCATCTTTGGCACGGGTAATTGCCATACCCCTATCTTGTTTTTTCCCCTGAATCATCTTTCGCCATTTCATCTT
>CAYVNI010000107.1:0-3575 GCA_964452815.1 uncultured Sulfurovum sp. | reverse complement strand
TTTTTTAATCTCTTTTAAAGTCATCTTCTATACGGACAATGTCATCTTCTCCTGTGTACTCACCCACCTGTGCTTCGATAAGTACCACAGGTATTTTCCCCTCATTTTCAAGTCGATGTACTTCACCCATTTTGATATAGGTAGACTCGTTTGGACGGACGATAAATCTTTTATCTCCTACAGTGACAGTAGCTGTACCACTTACCACTATCCAGTGTTCATTTCGGTGAAAATGTTTTTGTAAAGAGAGTCTATGGTTTGGTTTGACCACAATGGTTTTAATTTTATAATGTTTTTTATCCTCTAATACGGTATAGGTTCCCCACGGTCGGTGAGCTGTTAGGTGAACATTGTGCAGTTCGGTGGTTTTTTTTATCTCTGCTACCACACTTTTAACCTTTTGAGAGCTTCCTTTTTTTGAGACAAGTAGGGCATCCCCTGTATCAACAATAATCAAATCCTCTACATCTACCGTGGCGATATACTTCTCTTTTCCATAGATAAAGTTATTTTTACTCTCTATGGAGATATGCTTCTCATTGAGGGTATTGCCATTTTTATCTTTGGGTAACTCCTCATATAGGGCATCAAAACTCCCAAGGTCAGACCAGTTAATATTTGAAGGGACTACTTTTACTTTATTACTTTTTTCCATTACGGCGTAGTCAATGCTATCTTCTGGGATATTTATCATATCTTGTTCTTTGATTCTAATAGCTGTTTCATTGTGAGCATTGTTATAGGCTATAAGTGAATTTTCATAGATATTAGGTGCGTACTCTTTTAACTCCTCTAAAAAAACTCCTGCCTTGAAACAGAACATACCCGAGTTCCAATAGTAGTTTCCTGCATTTAGATACGCTTTTGCTTTTTCTAGGTTTGGTTTCTCATGAAACGCTTTGACCTCTAATCCGTCTGCTTCTATGTACCCAAATCCTATCTCAGGAGAGAGTGGGGTGATTCCAAAGGTGACCAGATTGTCTTCTTGGGCTAACGCTTGTGCTTTTTTTAATACTTCTGCGTAAGCATTTTTATCTTTGATGAGGTGGTCAGAGGGCGTGACCAAGACTATCTCATCATGAGGCAGTGCCATACAAGCTAAAGCGATGGCAGGAGCAGTGTTTCTCCCTATGGGTTCGAGTAGAAACTTGGAGTCATTGGAATCGGAGGCTTCAGCTCCGAATAGGGCGAGGCTAAAGCCATTATCTCCTCTATTCTCCTCTTGAAACTGGTCAAGTGCCAAAAAATATTGCTCGGTGTTAGATACAATAAGACTTTTGTTACAAAAAGGTGCATTTCTCTCTAGGGTAAGCTGAAAAAGAGATTTCTCATTAAAAAGTTTTACAAACTGTTTGGGCATAAGGGTACGGCTGATGGGCCAAAGGCGTGTCCCATTTCCTCCACAGAGAATTATATTGGTCATTTCATTTTTTATAGAATTTTTCATTGAGGTATTCTATCGAAATAAGATTAGACAACAACTTTTACTTTATAGAAATATCAAAACAGACCTCATTGATATTATTATAATCAGATATATCCAGTAGATAATCCCCTGTGGTTAGAAAAAAGTCACTGCTCTCTATCCCTTTTTGAGAACCACTCACCTCTTTTTTAAACCTAAATGGAGTTGTACTGTAGAGGGAAAAATCAGGGTCAGAACTCTCTCCATTGGTCTGTTTTATACGAATGGTATAACTTTTTTTAGCGTTAATGGTGAAGCGTAGGTATTTATGGTTTAAAAGCTTGTTGTCCCTTCCATATTTAGAAGAGGTGCATATCTCTTCTCCTAAGTCAGTATATAAATTATGATGCTCCTCTCCATAAATATCATTCTCTATGGTCTCAATATTTTCATTCAATAAGAGTGCATCTATCTGTGAACCATATAAGGGATTTTTTTGTTTTAATAATGTTATAAATGAGAAAATACTGGTAAATGCTTTGGTCTCTCTTTGGGTAGTGGTTAAAATATCGTAGATTGGCTCTAGCCCCAAAGATAGTGTGTCATGAGACTCATTATCCTCATCATAAAGGTCATAAATAATTTTTTGGACAGAGACCTCTGACCAGAATCCTGCATCAATTGAATCATCATGTTCAATATCCATAAACCATCCTCGGTTTCCTGCTGTATCGGCATAGATAGGATCATCTGTTACTATTGCTGACCAAGCATTTCCAAACCCTTCACTAAAAGCAACACGGATATCAAGCCTCTCTCCCTCTCCATGATCTCCTCCTATACTGTCTGCTCTTGAGAGTTTTTCTTCAAAATAGTGACTCCATTCATGAACAATTACAGAGGTATCAAACTCATCTGAATCGGAACTTGCATCACCGAGGAGATAGATACTCTCTTTTTTATCAAAAAATGAAGTGCCTATTTGCCCATCTTTAAGTTCACCTTGACTGCTGTTATTATGAATAGACCACTTTATGAGCAGTAGAGGAAAAGAGACATTTCTAATGTCTGTAATTTTTTTCATTGACTTGTAGACATCATCAAGAATTGAAAAAGGAGCGGACTCTTTTAGGCTAAGAGGTATCTTTAAATTTCGTATATTATTACTATTTTTTGTTGAGATAAGCTCTCCCTCAATAGTGTATAGGGCATTTCCTTGGGTATTGTCTACTACTTGAACATTCCAATTATTAGTCGATTGCTCACGTTGCATAATGGAGTAGACGCGAACTTTTACTTTGGTCTCTTTTGGAACATTTACAAATCTATAGATACCTTGGTCATTGGTGCTTGTTTCAGAGATAACTTGACCCGTTTCATTCAATAGTTTCACAACCATCTGTTTAGCCGTATTGATGACCTTTTGCTCTGAACTAAGCCCTATATGGTTACTATTAAGCAGAGGTCTTACATAGGTAATTGTTCCCGAAATATTAATAGAGCTGTTGTTTATAATAAACTCTATGGGGTCATCGCTACTCATTGCATCGTCTACAAGACGGATACCTATACTTTTATCCAAAGGGTTGCCGTATAGGCTAAGTAGTATATTTTGTGATGCTAAATAGGCAGGGACATCTTTAACTGCTGATAGATTTTTGATATTACTAAGCTCTTTAAGAGAGTAGGTAAAGTAAAGTGCTAACTCTATTTTATTGGAGATGATTTTTTTTCTTAGATTGGCATTTTCTATCTCCTCTTCTGTTAAATTTGGAGCATTCTCTTTGGATATCGGAGGTGTAAGGCTACTGCTAATAAACAGTACAATCATATCTGAACGGCTAAGACCTTTATCCAATCGGTTTTGCCAGTAGCTAATACCACCACTGTTTCCCTCTTTTCCTAAAATATATTGGTACATTTTTTGCACAAATAGTTGATTGTTTAGTGTACCATAGGTGGCAATAAAAAGAGGGTAGGTTGAGAACTTAGCAGAGATTTTTTTTAAGATATTTTCTTTTAATATATCTGTTTTGTTTTGTTCTGTTTGTGCTTCATTAATCCAGTAGGTAAGACCTTTATGGTCAGGTGCTCTTTGTAGGTAGACCACATAGAGGGCTACCACCTTCCTTATCCAAACATCATCACTCTTTTGAGCATGAATATTGAT
>CAYVNI010000106.1:0-19393 GCA_964452815.1 uncultured Sulfurovum sp. | reverse complement strand
AACCCCGACGTAAAGTTTTTCTACGGTTCACCTGTGATTTCATTACTCAATTTTTTAGCAAAACTAGCACCCTTTTCAGAGCCTGTATTTTTATTGGAAGATGAAGAGCCAAAGGTTCGGTTAGAGGGGTGAAGGTTGCTTGGTGTTTATTTTTTTAGGGTTATGGTATAATGAGTTAAAAGATAAGGATAGTCAAATGAGTATAGTAAACCCAATACAACCAATTAATATTTTTTCTAATATGCTACACTCTATCTTAGATGTGGCAACAGTTGATAACAGTATGGTTTTAAATCATATCGTTTTATCTCTAATCAAATCTATTAAAGAGTATCAACAAAGTCTCTTAGAGATACAAAATCTAGTAGAGTTCAATCCCGATTTTGCAAGGCTTAGTGGTTATGAGGAGTTTTATGAAAATTTTGGAGCTTCGTTGGATGATTTTGAGCGTTTGTTAGAACTTATGACGCCACACAAAGAGTACTCTGCTGAGTTTGCGACCCTTTACCGTAAAATTGATGTAACCTATACTGCTCTTGTTGAAATGGTTGATACAGTCTCTGTTCAAGAAGCCCTCTACTTGGATAACAAGTTGCTTTCATGAAAGAGATTATTTTCTCTTCTGATTTTAATAGAACCAAAAAGAAGTTTATCAAAAACTCACCTCAAAATGAGAAGATTTTAGAAGAGACCATTGAGATGTTTAAAGAGAATCCATATGAGTTAGAGTATAAACCAATCCGATGTAAAAAAGATAAAGAGAGATACTCAATTCGTGTTTTCAATACAGGTTATAGAATACTTTTAAGCTCACTTCCCAACTCTTTTGTGTTTAGATGTATCTGTAATCATAATGAGTATGATAGGAGAAATAGACGGTGTTAAAGTATAGGGCTACTCCTGCAAATGATTGCCTTGCCTATGAAAAATATCATAAAGCTATTTGGGTTGGAATAAGAACACTACACCCCTGCCATTCACGATAGGGATGTAGTTCATATTGGAATTTTTTCAGAACAGATAAAAAATTCAACACAGAATAAAATGGAGAAAAATTCATGAAAAAAACATTACTTATGCTAACTTTACTATCCAGTTCACTTTTAGGCTTTACTTTTGATATATGGGAATCCTCAATATCTTTAAATAAAACTATAGTTATTGCGAAAAGAAAAAATATAGCACTCGCAAAAAATAATATTATTCATAGTTCAAAAAGCTTTAATCAAAAACTTCTCTATTCTGAACAGTACCCTGATAATAGAGAATTTTATTACAAAAGTGAATTGTTGGGAGAATCTTCAAAAATAGATTTGTACTTTACAAAAAATAGTAAAAAACTCTACAAAATCAAGGTAAGATGGAATCTTACAGGTAAAAAGAATAAAGTACTCAAAGAGAAACTTTATCAACTATTAGATGAAAAATATGGAAAAAGTGAAACAATCACACCTTTAAATATTGGTGATTTTATTTTTTTCAAAAGACGACAATGGACTCCAAATAAAGAGACTACTATTCAATCAAAATCAAGTACAAGTGGAATAGAAGTAATTTATATTGATAATGTGGAATTCCAAAAGAATGAATATAAAGAAAAGGCTAAAGAGGCAAAAAAAGAGTTGGAATTTTTAAAAAAGGATAGTCAAAAATTTTAAACTACACCCCTGCCGTGAATGGTACTAACTCAATTAAATTTATGCTCAAAACCTGTAATAACAGGGTTTATACTGAAAATTCTTAAACCAAATATTTAAGGCATTGGTTCTTGCGATGCTTTGCGATTTTGAGGGCAAAGATAAACAGATGGTTGTTAATACCATTTTATCAGATTGGAATTAATAGAGGCATAGAGGCATAGAGCAAGGAGCAATAGAGACCCTTAGGTTAGAAAGCTCCTGTTTGGCAGGAGAGAAAAAAATAAAATAAGGCTACTTCAACTTTAATACTCTCTTGATATAAATCATATTTCCCCCTCACTCTTTACACTATAATTATTGAATTAAGTAAAACCTATAAAAATCATAATTTTATATTATGTAAATTATAACTTCAAAGGATAGGTTGATGGCAAAAATAGAGACAGAAAGACGAGAGTTTATAAAGTATTCAACACTGGGTGTTTTGGGATTGGTACTTGCAGGTGGTGTGGGGTTGAGTCCTTATCTTTATGCTGATGAGACACGGCTTAGACCTCCTGGGGCTGTGGATGAGCATGAGTTTTTAGGGCTTTGTATTAAGTGTGGGCAGTGTCTGCAAGTCTGTCCTTATCACTCCATTGAACTTGCCGACTGGGGTAAAGGTCATGGGGTGGGAACACCCTACATAGATGCCTCGGTGCGTGGGTGTTGGGCGTGTGAAGCTGTCCCTTGTGTCTTGGCGTGTCCTACGGGAGCGTTAGACCACTCTTGTGAAAAAGCAGAAGATATTCACATGGGAATAGCTGTTTTAGCCTCTCCTCGTACCTGTTTGGCTGTGAAGCGTGAACCGATTCCTGCTGGGTACAACGATAAGATGAAAGCGTTTGTAAAGAATGCCAATAATGTAACCGAGTATGAGAAAGAGATGTTAGAAAAGTTTGATAACCGTGAGGGGGATGCCTGTACGCTTTGTGCAGATATGTGTCCCATGCCAAATCCTCTCTCTGCTATTGCGATGGTTACGTCATCTGTGGGAATTACTAAACCAGTTATTTATGATGCGTGTACAGGGTGTGGGGTCTGTCAAGAGGTTTGTCCGACAAGTACGCCATCTATTATCATTAAACCACGTGTTACCTATGAAGAGCAGTATGGAGGAAAATTTTAATGTTAAAGAGTGTTATGAAAAATTTGGAATCGGAGGCTTTAGCCCCGAACAGAACGAGGTTAAAGCCGTTGCTTCCTAGCATGGCAAAGTTATTATTGGTAGGCTCTTGTTTGGCTTTTGTAGGGTGTGGTGATGAGCCAAAAGAAGCATCTAAAAGTAGCAAAACAGAAGCTCAAGCACCAAAAATAGAGATTGTCGCCAATGAGAATGCCCAAGAGATAAAAGTAGCAGTGAAAAAGAGCGATGGGAAAGAGGAGAATACTTTCTACAAAGGGATGACCAACGATGGGCTAAAACATGGTTATGACCCAAACAGTCAACCTGCCAATAAGGATGCCTCGGTTAGGGTAAAACCCAGAACCAAAATAGATGCAAACTTACACGTAAGAAGCCCCTATGAAGAGGTAAAGCTCTCTCTACTTGTGGGGAAATTAAGTCACAAGTTTATGGTGAAGTGTTCAGCCTGTCACAGCGACTATGCCAATGGGGTGGTGGGACCTTCGCTTTTAGGTAAGAGTTCAGATGATATTTTTAGTGCTATAGCTGATTTTAAAAGTGGGAAAAAGAGCAATCCTTTGATGGATGGACTCATTGACCATATGGATGAGAGTGAGATTCGAGAACTAGCAGATGAAATTTATGAGTTTAATCAAAAAATCAAAGAGATGAGGAGTAAGTAGATGAAAAATATTGTTGTAGGGATTTTGACACTGATTATTGTTGGATTAATGGCATTGACAGCGTCCAATGGACGAGCCTATCATGGTGGAGAAGCAGGGCATGTTATCGCAGATATGGGTGACAAAACGAGTAACGCAGCGACCACCAAAATAGAGGAGAAGAGTGACCGTGAAAAAGAGGATGATAAACTAAATGCCCTAAGAGAAAAAGCAGGAAATGCAGGAGCGTTTGAGGTGAGTCAGTCTTATAAAAGTAAATGTTCATCTTGTCACGGGGTTAACGGTTCAGGTATGCAAAATGGTAAAAAACTTATGGGTCCAAAACTCTTTGGTCAAGAGGCTGATAAACTGTATAAAGATTTAACAGACTTTAAAGCAGGGCGAAAAGAGAACATGATTATGAAAGGACTTCTTATTAAGCTAAGTGAAGATGATTTAAGAGTTCTAGCCGATGAGATAGGTGAGTTCCCAGCAAGAGCCGAAGAGGCAAAAAAATAGATAATTGTAGGGGTAGAGCGATGTCTTTACCCAAGATAGGGAGGAGAAATAATGGATAAATACAACAACCGAGAGACAATAAAAAACACCACCTTTTGGTCAACCTTTTGGGATACCACAAGAGAGGGAAAAAAGAAATTTAGCTATAGAATGAAGCGATGGATTTTAGTTATCTCTATTCATACGCTTTTTTTCTTATCGTTTTTTATTGACCTACAGATGTTAGAGGGAACACTAAATGGCTCACGCTTTTTAGGTTTTCATATGATTGACCCTTTTGTCACACTAGAGGTGTGGTTGGCGACCTATCACATTCCTATTAACATTATAATTGGTGTCTCTACTATTGTGCTTGTTTACCTATTGGTAGGTGGACGCTCTTACTGTGCATGGGTCTGTCCTTATGGGATTTTGAGTGAGTATGGTGAGAAGCTACACAACACCTTGGTAAAAAAGAAAATCATCAAAAACAGAAAGTTTGATCATCGGGTAAAGTATGTTTTTTGGGTAGGTTTTTTGGTTATGGCATTTGTAAGTGGTTACATCGTATTTGAGACCATCTCGGTGGTTGGAATTTTAAGTCGTATGATGGCGTATGGTTGGACAGTTTCGCTTCTTTGGGTGGCTATGGTCTTTGCCATAGAGGTATTTTTCTCTCGCCGTGCTTGGTGTAGCTATGTCTGTCCTATTGGCACAACCTATGGAATGATAGGGAAAATCTCTGCCCTAAGAATCGAGTGGAATGACAACTGTGACAGCTGTATGGTCTGTCATGATGTTTGTTTTGAACCACAAGTGTTGGAGATTACCAAGGCAAAATATAAAAAACAGATAGATGAAAAAGAGATAAAAACCCAATACATCACAGGAGCAGACTGTACCCTATGTGGTCGATGTGTCGATGTCTGTCATGAAGATGCGTTGAAGTTTGACTTTAGATTGAAGAGTTTGGTGTAGATGTTGTAGGGATACTTTTTATGAGTATCCAAATATTGGTGAAATTCTGGACACCCACAAGGGGTGTCCCTACAGAGACTTATCCCAACAGCTCTTTAACTTCAATCCCCATAACAGAAGCGTACACTTCAGCTCTTTTAGGGGATATTTTAGCAAATCTATTCACCTCAAAATCCCTTTTGATTGTCCATTGAAAAAAGCCTGTGGTTTGTGAGAGGAGTGCGATGTCCATTCGGTTGTTATACATATGATACTCCAACATGGAAGCAGTTCCTGCTTTGGCTCTCTCTTGTGCCTCTTGAGCGAGTCGTTCAAACTCCTCAACGGCTTGTGAGGTGACTATCTCCTCGGCACTCCACCCATCAGAGGCGACGGTTTTATATTTGCCATCAACGCCCACGGCATAGACAGCTTTTCTATTTCCATCTAGGGTTCTGTTTTTCTCTTGTGGTACTTCATTTTCTCTCATATTAGACAACCTTTAATAGCATAAATGAGCTTGAAAATCTTCCACTCTCGGGGATATAACATAAGATTTTCTCCCCCTTGGTCAATCTGTCCGAGTTAAAAAGCTCTTCAAGCATAATGTAGATGGAGGCAGAGCCTGTATTTCCACAGGTGGTGAGATTGGTAAACCATCTCTCTTTGGGTATCTCAAAATCTGCCTCTATCAAACTCTCATAGACCTCTTGTTCAAAATACTTAGAGGAGTAGTGGGGTAAAAACCACGATACTTCATCGGCTGACAAGGTTCGTTTTTCAAGTGCTTTTTCAAGTGTTCGTTTGACTGTTATGTTGACAATATTACTGTTTAGAAGTTTGACATCTTGTTTGATGCTAAAGAGAGATTGTTTCAACCATTCTTCTTGAGGATACTCGCGATAGCCCTTGATATCTCCTTCTATTTTTTCACACCCTGCGTACATACACGCCTCAAATTCATTGGCAAAAGAGAAAATCTCTATCCACTCTACTTGAAGAGAGAGGGTATTGAGATTGGGTTTATTTTGGAGTAACATCGCTCCTGCTCCATCACTTAGCATCCATCGTAAAAAATCTTTCTCAAAGGCAATCTCAGGGTGTTTTTTCAACTCTGCCTCATTAAACTCACTCTCAGCTTTAAAATTATTGGCATGAAGCAGGGTTGATACCACCTCTGAACCTGTGGCAACAGCAGTGGTAGACTCCTCTGCTTTTATGGAGAGATAGGCGTGTTTGAGTGCGGTAATGCCTGAAAGACAAATCCCTGAGGTGGCAATCACCTCACATGGTTTTGATTTTAGCTCTCCATGTACCATTACTGCATGATTTGGCATGATTTGGTCGGGTAGTGTAGTACCACAAGAGAGTGTTTCTATTAAGTCCAAATCTATACCTAAATTTCTAATGGCATTGGTGGTTAATTGTGCATTGTTATAGTTTATATTTTGCTCTTTGTCTATGGCATAATATCTCTGCTTGATTCCATTACTGCGTAAAATAATACGTCTAGCACGAGAGGGTTTCCCTCCTATCTCTCCTAAAACAAGCTCCATCTCATTATTCGAGATAGGTTCATTGGGCAGGAACTTTGCGATTCTATTTATGTAGACACTATTCACTCATATACTCCTTTAATCTCTCTTTATCTGAACCTGAAGGCTGTTCAAAATAGACCCTCTCCTCTTCTACCTTTTTACGGTTTAATTTCCTAAAAATTGGTTTTATAATGGTATTGAGTGGCACAATAATTACAATAAGTGAGAGTAGAAATAGAAAATAGAGTGCCAAAATAGGGATTCTGGCTTTGTCCCCTGTGGTTCCAAATTTTCGGATAAGTCCACCCCAAATTCTAAAACTTTTATGGGCTATCTTCTCTGTTCCTACCAAGCTATTGTCTACTTTTACAGCCCCAAGACCGTTTAGTAGTGGCATATCTTTTTTCTCCAAATCTTTGGCTAAGGCATCGCATAACGCCATGCCAAATCGTGAGGCATTTTTAATCTCATCGGGATGAACTCCTGCTTTTGGCAGGCCTAAAAAGGAATTTTTGTTGCCTGTCCACATCCACCTTGGTGTGGTGATAAAAGTAGCAAGGTTTCCCCCTTGGTCGATAAGTACCACGTTGTCTATGAGCTTTGCACCTATCTCTTTGAGTTTTGTTTTCATCTTCTCTTGAGCCATTATCCACATATTTCGACAGGCTATTACTGTGATAACAGGTCTATCTTTTATCAGTTTTGCGTAGTTGGAGTTTAAAAAGCCCGATATCGGTAGAGAAGGAGACAAGAACCAAACAGTATAGGCTAAAATCACCAAATCGAATTTATCATTTTCCTTTACATTGTCAAATGGTTTAATCTCACACCCTTCCATATAGACCGATTCTGGGAAGATATCAAAAAACTCCAAATAACCCCATGGGAAAGGGTAGGGGGTTTTGGGCTCTATGTTTTGATAGACCACTTCAACCTCTTCATCGGCTTGAAGTGGGGCTGTAAAAGATTTTACCACATCGGTGAGTTGACCTGTTTGGGAATAATATAATACCAATACTTTTTTCATCTAATACACAACCCTTAATTCGCTAACTTCTTCATCTTGTTTAAAAATTTTAATCTTATAGTTGTTCTCTACCTGTTTGACAATTTTATATACCACGATATCATTGGGCAAGATAGGAAGTTTAAACTTACATCTCTCTATTTTACTCAACTCTTTAGAGAGAAGTTCCCCTGCAATATCTATCTGTAGAAAAGCAGGAACCAAAGGGTAATCCTCAAAATGGGCTTTGAAGACAGGGTGTGTCTCATCGGTAAATGTCACCTCCCACGCGTCTTTCTCTAGCTCTTTTACGCCATAAAAATCTTTAGTCAGTCTCTGCATCTATCATCTTTATTAGTAAATCTATCTTCTCCCTAGAGTTCTCCACAAAAATATTTTTTTTATTCCAAACATACCCACTCAAAATTGAGCTAACCGAGCGTGTAAACATCTCTTTTTTCTCTTTGGCAAAGAAAATCTCATGTAGCCGTCCATCATACCATGCCAAGACAAACTCCCTAAAGACATTTACCCCTAGCATCATCTCATCTTGATATTCAACTTGCCAATTGACCTCTTCTCCATTAAGCTCACGGGCAATTAAATCAGCTGCCATATCCCCACTCACCAGTGCCAGAGTAACCCCCGAACTAAAGACAGGGTCAAGGAATTCAGTAGCATTTCCTGCCAAGGCAAACCCTTTGCCATGCATGGTTTTTACATTGGCTGAATAGCCATCTATCTTGCCGACCTCTTGGAGTTTGTTAGCGTTTTTAAATCGCTCTTTGGCATTGATATCATTCTCTATAATATGATTCCAAAACGCCTCAGGGGTCATGTTCATTTTCTCATAATACTCATCTTCACACACCACACCCACCGAGGTTGTGCCATCTGCAAATGGAATCACCCAAATCCAAGCATCGTTATCTCCATGAATAAAGATAGTGATATATCCTGCCAGTTCACCCTCAGGTCGAATATCATTCTCTATACGGGTAAATATCGCTTTTCTAGGTTTAAGCTCAGATGGAGTTTCGAGGTCGAGCAGTTGAGGTAAAACACGACCATACCCTGAGGCATCGAGAACAAATCTCGCCTTATACTCCTCTATCTCTCCCTCTCTATTTTTGGCTGTAATGATATTTTCATCTTGATTGTATCCTGTTACCTCCACACCGTGATGCACGGTCGCCCCAAAAGAGGACGCACCTTTTAGAAGCTCATCATCAAACTCTTCTCGTTTTACCTGAAAAGAGGTGTTGTGACTCTCCCCAATATTAAATCTAAAATCATACTGCTCATACTCTTTTTTCTCATTTATAAAAATAGCACCTGGTTTAAACATATACCCCTGTTTGGTTACTCTATCAAGCAGATTATTTTTTGCCAAAATAGCATTACAGTGGGGAAGAAGAGACTCCCCAATCACAAATCTAGGAAAATCTAACTTCTCAATTATCTCTACAGAAAAACCCTTTTGTGCCAAATTTGCTCCTGCAATAGCACCACTGGGACCACCACCAATTATCAATACATCACACGTTTTCATTTCCTAGCCTTTAGCTTATAAAATTTAAGGGATATTTTATCATATTTTGCGTTATAACTCGGAGTCTCTTCTTTAGAGGGGATATCTAAAGAGGAGATTTTTGCTGAGCTAGTTGTGGGACAACTATATTTTAATTCTTTCTGCTTCTACCACTGCACGACCTGCATTTATTTTACCATAAGCTCGTTTTTTGTCAAACCCTTGCTCATCGTAAGAGGCATTTTTCTCTTTACCCACTTTGGTTGCTGTTGCGGTCAATATCTCTTTTACCTGTTTGGGTGTAATATTGGGATTAACGGCATACATCATTGCTACTACTCCTGCTGTTATGGGGGTAGAGAAGCTTGTTCCATTCGCAAATAGGTAGTTGTTATTGATTAATCCAGTCTCGTCAGGATATCCACTCTCACCCATATCATCTAAGCCCAATACGCCTATAGCTTCCTGTGTATCACCTCCTGGAGCAATGATATCTATATTTTTACCATAGTTTGAGTAGCTTGTGACATCATTATTCTCTCCACTTGCCCCTACACCAATAACCCACTCTACTTCAGACTCATCATTGGTTCCTTGAGCATCAAGAGAAACGCCCTCATTCCCAGAGGCAAAAAGAACGGTAACTCCTGCATTGTAGAGTGATTTTAGCTCTGAAACGACAGCATCCGAGACATTATTGCTTCCCCAACTACAACTGATAACTTTTGCTCCATGCTTTTTTGCATACTCAAAGGCTCTTATCGTATACGCATCGGAGCTATCTTCGAGTTTTATGGCAATCATCTTGGATTCAGGAGAGACTCCTACGATTCCCTTCCCATTAATAGGTGCAACTATAAATCCTGCACAGGTATTTCCATGAGACTCTTTTGTTTGTATGTTCTCTCCCCCTGTATCTGCATTATAAGCGATGAGAATATTTGATTTTAAATCTTCATGGTTAACATCTGCACCATCATCAATAACAGCAACTTTGACACCTGCACCCATAGTGATACCCCATGCACCTGTTACATTGATATCGGCGTGTTCATTAATTTTATACCCTTTGCTATTAAGGATTGAATTAGATGCATCCAGATGCCAAGCATACTTAAAATAGGGTTCAGCCTTGGCTTCTGTTATTGTGTTTGTTGCTGTTGATTTATCTTTATCATCTCTATTCTCTTCCTCATCAATAGCATTGTTCTCCTCTTGCTCTTTTATCCAACTCCACCACTCATCATCACTAATAATATCTGTATTGTCATCATTGTTTAGCAACGTATCTTGGCTCTCTTCTAGCATACAGGTATCAAGAATTTCATCTTCATACTCATCAAGACAGACATCGATTTTGGAATCTGTAGTGTATTTTGATTCACAATCTTCTAGTGCAATCTCATCCATTTGAATGAAGCACTGCTCAACTTTGTTCTCTCTTGGTGTTCTTGTTGAATTCTCCTCACTAAGAGAAGAGCGTTTTTCTGTACTACCATCTCCCCCACATGCACTAAAAAGAAGTGTAGCCACAATTAAACTTAGGGTTGTTACTGTTCTGTTTCTCACGATTATCTCCTATTTCTGATTTTTCTAAGATTGGGATGAGCAATTTTTATGTTATTATCACCATAGAGTTTTTGTGCAAATTCAAATACATTTTTATCTGATGAAATTTTTATAATATAGATAGAATCTGTAAGTTGTGAAATTTCGGTAATCTCATATTTAGAGAGTACCTCTTTACAATCTTTGTTGGCAACACACTCAACCAAAATATCATCTCGTACACCGATACTTTTTCCTGTGGCTGTTTTGTAATATTTGGTTCGGCTATTGAGCATTCTACTTCCTATGGTTTGGCTCACTTCTACTTTGCTAAGTTCAACTTTGTTACCATTTGAATAGTAAAATTCACCTGCATTTATTAACAGGGTCAATCCCAAAAATGAGATGATAATTTGTTTTTTCATAATTTTATCCTTTGTCTTTTTATCAAAGTATAGCGAAAAACCACCTCATTTAGGGGGTGAAGTTGTCAAAGCAAAAGTTGGTTGGAGATTATATTTATGATATTATTTTATCAAAATAGTAAAAGAGAGACGATGAAACGAACAATGCCTCCCGAATGGGCAAAACAGAGAGCCATACTCATGGCATTTCCACATAAAAACACCGATTGGGCAGAGGACTTAAACACTGCTTTAAGACCATTTATACGCATTGCTCAGGCCGTTGCCTATGCCCAAGCTGTCTATATTATTTGTGATGATAGAGAGACAATATCAGACCTCTTCTGCTCCACACAAAATATGAGTTTTATAGAGATAGATACCAATGATACATGGACACGGGATTATGGATATATCTCTATTCTTCATGATGAAGAGGTAAGGCTACTTGATTTTAAATTTGATGGATGGGGTGGTAAGTTTGAAGCCTCTTTGGATAATGGTTTGAATAAAATATTGCATAAAAAAGGATATTTGGGAATAACTCCCTTGGAGAGTATTGATTTTGTGTTAGAGGGAGGTGCGATTGAGTCTGATGGGAAGGGGACTGTTCTAACCACTACTACTTGTTTGTGTAATCAAAATCGTAATGGAGGATTATCCAAAGAGGTGATTGAGAAAAAATTAGAGGAGTATTTGGGAGCGAAAAGAGTTTTATGGCTTAACCATGGTTATCTTGCAGGGGATGATACCGATTCTCATATTGATACATTAGTCAGATTTGTGAGTGAGGATACCATTGTTTATGTGAAGTGTGAGGATGAAGAGGATGAACACTATATTGAATTACAGAAAATGGAAGAGGAGCTAAAGAGTTTTAAAACATTTGATGGGAGACCTTATAATTTCATAGCATTACCAATGGTATCAGCGAAATATGATAAATATCATAATCGTCTACCTGCCACCTATGCCAATTTTTTGATTACCAATAAAGCACTGCTCTATCCCACTTACTCTGTCAAAGAGGATAAGATGGCTTATGAGATATTTAAGATGATGTTTAGAGATAGAGAGATAATCCCCATTGAGTGTTCAAAGTTAATTGAGCAGGGAGGTAGTTTACACTGCTCAACAATGCAAATTCTTTAAAATTTTGCTCCAAAATTTTGTGTCCAGTAGATTTCAAAAGTAGTATCTTCTGCGACCACTACAGCAACGCCAACTTCTTCAAACTTATCATTCATAATATTGGTACAGTGTGCAGGACTCGCCAACCAAGCCTCCATCACTTCTGCTATATCATTTTGTCCTCCTGCGATATTCTCACCTAAGGTATGATAGTTGGTATATCCACTGCTTTCTATTCTCTCAAAAAATTGACTTTTTCCTCCTCCATTGTTGGCTCCTGTAATATCAAACTCTGTCCCTGAACCAAGATGTGAAAAAGTATTACTTTGAGCAAGGTCACTGCTATGTTCATACGCAGAAGCATAAAGCTCATCATTCCATTTTAACGCTCTACTAGGACCAACTACTCCTAATCCATCCTGACAATCTCTAGCAACACTTCTTGCTATATTTAATGCTTGAAGTATCTCTCTATTTTGACTTTTAAGAACGGGTGTTATATCCGACACGGCTCGAAAATCTCTTGATGTAGAAGAAGATCCTCCTGTGTTTCCACAAGCAGTAAAGAGGAACAATCCAATGAGAAGAAAAATTTTAGAGAGTGTCATAATAAATCCTTTATCTAACTTTAACTAACAGAGTATAACAGTATAAAACTTTATTAATATTTAATAAAATAAAATATATTATAATATTTTGATTTTTTTGCACTTTTTAACTGTTTTATGCTGTTTTTTGAAATTTATCAGCTAAAATCCCTCATATGAAAATAGCACTTATTCAACAACAATCATATTTATCAAAAAAACAAAACATTAAGAAAACGCTTAAATCAATTAAAAAGGCATCTCAAGATGGTGCTTTATTAATCGTTCTTCAAGAGCTTCATCAGACAGAGTACTTTTGTCAAAGTGCTGATACCAAATTTTTTGATTACGCAAATTCTTGGAAAGATGATTTAGTTTTTTGGTCAAAGGTCGCAGAGGATAACCGTGTTGTTTTGGTCACCTCTCTCTTTGAGCAACGAGCATTAGGACTCTATCACAACACAGCGGTGGTCTTTGAAAAGGATGGAAGCATCGCAGGAAAATACCGAAAAATGCACATTCCTGATGACCCTGGTTTTTATGAGAAATTTTATTTTACAGAGGGGGATTTGGGTTTTGAACCCATCCAAACTTCAGTGGGGAAACTGGGCATTCTTATCTGTTGGGATCAATGGTATCCCGAATCAGCACGGATTATGACTCTTAAAGGGGCAGAGATGCTTATCTATCCTACTGCCATTGGTTGGTTTGACGAAGATAGTGAAGATGAGAAGAGCAGACAACTTGATGCATGGATAACCATCCAACGCTCTCACGCCATTGCAAATGGACTCCCTGTAATTTCCTGTAATCGAGTAGGATTCGAAAAAGATAGCTCAGGTGTTATGGATGGCATACAATTTTGGGGAAACTCTTTTGTCTGTGACCCACAAGGAGAACTAATCGCTCATGCCAATCATCAAGAGGAGAGTATCCTTTACGCTTATATAAATAGTAAACGAACCAAAGAGGTGAGGGATATATGGCCATTTTTACGTGATAGAAGAATTGATACATATGGCGACTTGACCAAAAGATATTGTGACGAATCATAGCATTTCAAAGTTATATTTATTATAATAGATACAAATCATTAAAAATTGGAGAATCTCATGAGTTACAAAATTACAAAAGTAGAAAAAGGTGAAAATGTTAATTTTACAAATCCAGCATCAGAATTTTATGAGGCTGTAGGTGGAGAAGAGGGAATGAAATCGTTAATGTACGACTTCTATGACATTATCTATGAAAGTGATATTGCCCATTTCTTTCCACAAGATGAGGATGAATTTCACAAAGTAAAAGTCAAAAATACTAAATTTTTTGTACAAATTTGTGGTGGTCCAAAAGTGTATGAGAGTGAGACGGGTGGTATGGATTTAGATGAGTTTATGATTCGTCTGCATGATGATTTCTCTATCTATGATAAATCTCGTTATGAGTGGTTGGGTTGTATGGAAGAGGCACTACGTAAAGTAGATATGGAACAGAGAATCAAAGATAATTTTTGGGCGTACTTAGAGAGTTTCTCAAAATTAACTGTTAATACATTCTCTGACGGAAGTGTCTACTATGCTGAATATAACCCTGGTCAGTAGGCATTAATAGTATAAACCCAGAGGGTTAATCTACTTCTTTTCCCTCTTCTTCTCTTTAAATATTCTAATTTATCATCTATTTAACAATTTTTCTTGTATACTATACAGGTAAAAACAGATGAAAAATATGTTATTTTATTAAAGAAGAGGAAAATATGATAAAACATCTAAGCTTATTATTTATACTAATTATGAGTCTACTTTTGGCATTTTTTTGTGTTGAACATCACACAAATAGTATCTTAGCAATGTTTACGCTCCAAAAAGAGAACACAC
Source organism: uncultured Sulfurovum sp. (assembly GCA_964452815.1). Lineage (GTDB taxonomy): Bacteria > Campylobacterota > Campylobacteria > Campylobacterales > Sulfurovaceae > UBA1140. The sequence continues at coordinate 4,852 of CAYVNI010000106.1, read as the reverse complement.
CATTGGTAATACAGAGCGTAAAAACAGTGGCAACAAAAATTCCCAAACCTATTAATACAGATAATCTACCACTTATTGAAAGTGTTAAACGTATAGAGCCTGTTGTGGTGATAAAAGTAGATGAGTCTGAACCAATCCGACCAATAATTAAAAAATTATCGACTAAAGATTTATTGGGTGAAGAGCCAATGGATGAACCTATCCTGATAAAACCAATACCCACATCAATTATACTTAAACAGAAAACAGAAAACTTTGATGAGATAGAAAGAAAAACGTTAGAGGAGATGAGCAGAAAATTAGCAACACCAACACCAACACCAACACCAACATATTATAAACCAATGGTTATCGAAAAAACCATAGTAAATGAGCGTAAAATAGAAAAAAATAACAGCAGTGAACTTAGTGAACTAGAGAGATTGATGTTAGAAGAGATAAAAAAAATGAAATAGGAATTAGAAAATGGATATGTTAAGCACAATAATTATTGAAATAATACTCTGTCTTATGGGTGCATGGATTTTAGGATTTGCTACCGCTTGGATTATAAAAAAGGGTCCAGATGAAACACTTGAAGAGGAGGTCTTTGAACTTAAAGAGGATTTGAACTTTAAAGGTGCGTATTGTCGAGGTTTGGAAAAAGAGAATGCACATCAAGCCATACTCTTAAAAGAGTACCGTGAGGATTATAACAAAGCGGTACTCCAAAAAGATACGGATAGTGATTAGTAGCCAAAGAGGGATAGATATTTTCTCTATCCTCTTATTTTAGCAAAACTCTTAACCACTATCAATGCGAGAAGACCCACCAAAGAGCCAATTAACAAATCACCTAAAATTGAAGGTATCCCTTCTAAAAGCTCATGAAGCACATGAATATTATGAACATAAATTCCACCTGCTACTAAAAGCATCGCAATAGTACCTATCACCGTTAAGGACTTTATCACTTTGGGTAACAGAGCAATCATGAATTCACCCATTTTCTTTTTTATATTGTCTGTACCGTTGCTCATTTTCACCAGCATATAACCAAAATCATCTATACGAACGATAAGTGCAACAATACCATAAACACCAATCGTTGCAACAACAGCCACAAAGGAGACCACACTTATCTGAGTCAACATATCTTTCTCCAATACGGCTCCTAGTGCGATAATAATAATCTCTATGGACAAGATAAAATCCGTCATAATTGCTGATTTTATCTTATCTGCCTCATCATCTTTTAGTTTTTCAACTGACATCTCTGTATATCTATTGATGGTTGTCTCTTGTTTTGGTTGTGTGAAGTATTCATAAATTTTTTCTGCTCCCTCATATGCTAAATAGACACCTCCTAACATTAAGATAGGTACAATCAACCATGGGACAAAAGCACTCATCAAGAAAACCATCGGTAGAATAATCAATTTGTTTAAAAATGAACCTTTAGTAATCTCCCATAAAACAGGTAACTCACGAGAAGCAGAAAAACCTGATGCTTTATCAGCATTTACGGCTAAATCATCTCCTAGTATTCCTGCTGTTTTTTTTGTTGCCAATGCCATATCATCCATAAGCATTGCAATGTCGTCAAATATCATAAAAATACCAGATGCCATGTTTATCCTTTGTTTTTTGCCATAATTTTACCATAATTATCAAACCACCACATAAAAGAAAAAAGCAATCCTGTAGTTTTAGCAACGCTCTCATCATAGATAAAATCTTTTGCCTTGGAGATGGGTAACTCTACTACCTCTATAAGTTCAGTGTCTATTCCCCCACCTTTATGCGTATGCATTGATTCGTCGACCTCAACATAAAAAATGGTCTGTTTGGTTCCTGCAAAACCTACAGCATTGTTGACCATGGTGATACGTGAGATATCCATTGAATCTACACTGTAACCACACTCTTCGATTATCTCCTCTTTGGCAATATCTACTAAAGGGATAGATTTATCAATAATCCCTGCACAGAGTTCCACTGTTAAACCATCTTGTGTACCATCCATATAAACCGCAGGTCTAAACTGCTTTACAAGTACAAAGCTCTCATGCTCTTTGTGGTAGATAAGCACGGCTACGGAATCGTGTGCTTTGACCACCTCCCAACTCTTTTTTATCCCATTTTGTCTGTAGGTCACCAGTGCTGACTCTATAAATTTTGGGTTCTCTAACACTTGAAGTTTAAACTCTTCTATTCTATTTTCCATCTACCATCCTAAATTTTTATAATAACTTTTCATTTTTGGGTTCACACAACGCTCATCGACACTGTTCCATATGTAAGAGGGGCGATTATCCTCTATAATTTTGGTGATAATTGATTTATATATCTTTTTTCTATTAAGAAACGCTCTTTTTCCACTGCCCCAAAGCCCCTCTGTCTTAAACTTTACAACACGTATGGGGTTAATCGCTCGACCATTCTTATAGATACCAAAGTGCAAGTGAGGCCCTGTACTTCGTCCTGTTGAGCCTACAAAACCAATAACATCCCCCTTAGAGACAAATGCCCCCTTTTTAACCTTGAGTCTGCTTTGGTGTGCATATAGACTTACATATCCATCATCATGTTGTATCTTGGTGACCTTACCATAGCCACCTTTCCATCCTGAAAAGATAACCTTTCCTTTGGCAACAGCTAAGATAGGTGTCCCTCTTCTTGCTCCAAAATCTGTACCAAGGTGTGCTTTCCAGCGTTTCTGTATTGGGTGGTATCGTCGATGGGTAAAATGAGAGGTAATTCGGATATGGTTAAGGGGCTTTCTCATGTAGCGTTTGATAAGCTCTTTTCCCTCTTCATCATAGTATCGTTGGTCAGTATGTTTAAAAACATAATGTTTACTTCCCCCTGTTTCCATCATGGCAACTTTAATATCAGGCATACCAATGGGTTGTCCTAAACGCATCTTTTGGTCATAAACGATGGCGAGTGTATCTCCTTTTTGAATACTCTTAAAATTGACACTCTCTTTTAATACTCTTGAAAATTCACTGGCAAGTCTGCTATTTTTAACTGTTTTTATAATGTCAGAATTGGGACTATTCTTAACCGAAAGTTGGGTAATGTAGGTGTCATTTTTATAGGCAATAGGGATTATCTCAAGTTTATATCCTTTGGGGGTCATAAAAAGGTGAAACTGCATCTCCTCTCCTATGGGAATAAGCGATTGAAGTAATACACCATTGGTGGCTATCATCTCGTAATAATATCGGTTATCTGTTATTTCAGATATCAACTCCACATCTTCTCTATCCAAGGTATCAATGAGTGTCTCAGGAACACCATAACGCTCTAAATAGCTCTCAAAATCAAGTCCCTTTTCCCACTTTAGATGATTTACCTTGGCTGCATTTAGAGACAATGGTATTACCAAAAATATAAGCAGGTTTAAACATAAGCGTAAGCTTTTCAATAAAAATCCTATTTTTCCAAATTAAACTATAAAATTTAATTATAACCTATTCTAACCATAAAAGCCCCTTATAAATAAAAGCAAATATTCATCTTCAAACCAATTAAAGCATAATTTAAGAATTTTAAACAATTAATATTTAATTATATTTTTTTGAGTTATAATACATGATCAAAATGCAGGAGAGACATTGAAAAAACTATTATTGGTATCGATTCTATTATCTATATTTTTTTCTGCTTGTGCTGATGTACAAGAGAGACAATATCTTATCGCCCCACAGTTTTCTTTACCCCAAGAGAAAGAGGAACCTCTTAGTAATGAAAATCATTTTTATGCAGTAAAAGCTCCCTCATCATGCAGTATAAAAAATCAAAATCAATACCTTTATGAGGCGATGCACGACTCCTATCTTTGGAGTAATAGTGTTCCGATTTTAGATTCAATAGATCACTACTCCTCTCCTGAGGAGTTATTAAAAATGATTAGGGATGAGAATGATCTCTTTAGCCATATTGTGGATTTAAAGAAGGTTAACCGTTTTTTTGGTCTAGGACGATATAATAATTTTGGGTTTATCCCTTTTCTTATACAACTTAAAAATGGAAAAGAGGCACTCGGCGTGGTCTTTGTTTATCCCAATTCTCCTGCTCAAAGAGCAGGTATGAAACGTGGAGACATTATCACACAAGTGGATAATATCTCTACCCAAGCCTCTAACTTAGAGAGAATTAAAAAGAAATTAAAAAAGCAAAAACAGCTCACTTTTACCTTTTGGAAAAAAAGAAAACGGTACAAAAAAAGAATAATAAAGTATGACTACGCAGTGCATACCATTAGTCATGTAAAGATTTATCATATTGAAGATAAAAAAATAGGATATATGGTCTTTAGTGATTTCATTCCCTCCAAAGAGGAGGAGATAGACCGTATCTTCAATCAGTTTAAATCAGCACAGATAGATGATCTGATTCTTGATTTACGATACAATGGAGGAGGGGACATGAATGTTGCGAGACATCTATCTTCTCTTATTGGTGGAGCTTATGTTAACAATCGAATATTTACCCACTATCTCTTTAACTCTAAATATGCCCATCTCAACTACACGACCCATTTTAAAGAGTTTGGCCACAATCAACTCAATCTAAATCGTCTTTTTATCATCACCTCAAAACGTACTTGTTCGGCAAGTGAACAGCTTATCCTAAACCTACGAGCTTCTGATAATCAGATAGAGGTCATCCAAATTGGACAAGAGACTTGTGGAAAACCCTACGCCTATAACAGCATAGGACTCTTCTGTGATAAAGCCCTGTTTCTTATCAATACCAAAGCTCAAAACAGTGATCATGAGATGATAAGTTCAAATGGTCTCTATCCTACTTGTGTGGTAGAAGATAACATCCACAAAGCTTTTGGAGATAGGGAGGAGAGTTC
>CAYVNI010000105.1:0-9661 GCA_964452815.1 uncultured Sulfurovum sp. | reverse complement strand
CCACAGAACCATGCTCTTGATGAATAACGCTCTCTACCATCCCTATGAGTCTATCAGCCATACTAGAGCTGTTATGCTCATTTATAAAAACGATATCTGCCACTATTTTTTTCCTTTTACATTATAAAAAAGTCTACCTGTAACCACAAGTGTCACCATCACTACCCCACCAAATATCATCGCAGAGATTGCCATTTGGCTCATTCCTGACATAAAATGTCCAGAGGTACATCCTCCTGCCAATCTTGCCCCAATAATCATAATAAATCCTGCAAAAAAACTCCATAAAAGGCGAGAGGCAATAGAGTTGTTTTTATAAGTTTTCCATGCCGTTGGAATCAGTGAAAACCTAAAACTCTTGGTAATAAACACCGAAGTGATAAACCCACCAAACAGTGCACCCAACAGCATAATACCCTCCCATGAACCAGAGGCTTCTATATGTTTTAAATAGCTACAATTCTCAGGATTTAAATCAAAAATAATCCCTGCAAAATAGGGAACATACGTAGAGGATCCAATAGGTCTATCAGCTCCAAAAATTGAAAATGTAAGTAGAAGTAGACCTGACATCAAAATGCCACCCATCCACCATGGTAATCTATTAGACATAGTTATAACCTTTATAATTTTTTCAGAAGTATATCTATATCTTTCTTAACAACTATAATTTATCAAGAAATTAAATATTAATCTATTTTACTTATTATCTTAAATACTTATTCTGATTAACAGACCATCCAATTCTCCATTTTAAATAGATTTTCAGTACAAGGCATTCCACGCCACCCTGCACTATCAAGATACATCATCTTTCCTCCAAAATATCCCACCACATACTGCTCTTTATAGATAGGATACATCCCTCCACTAAACATCGCAAAGATATCCTCATAAGAGGTGGGGTGTTGATAGTGTTCAAAATCTAAACTATGTAATATCGTAATTGCGTAGTGAAGCATCTCATTTTTCATCATCGAGGAGCTTAGGGCATAATAAGAGGGATAGGTGACACTGGGGTCTTCTAGCAACTCAGAGATATAGAGTCGCTCTTTTTTCTTTTGATACATGGAAAGAGTATACCTTTTTTTTATTAAAACCAAAGTAACCACTCACTTACTATAATATTTCATTTTTCCCTTTAAACTAGAAAATAAAAGAGACATTATAGCGTATCCAAAACTTCTCTTAATCCCACCACAACAAAAGAGAAGATATAATACGCAAAAATTTTAATTTATTGTAATAAAAAGGTTTATCTGATGTTTGAAACCGTCATTGGCTTAGAAGTCCACGTTCAACTTAATACAAAAACAAAACTATTCTGCTCTTGTCCTACAAGCTTTGCAGAGCATCAAAACGCTAATACTTGTCCCACCTGTTTGGCACTCCCTGGGGCGTTACCCGTGGTCAACAAAGAGGCCGCGATAAAAGCGATGAGATTGGGGTATGCTATTAATGCCAATGTTAACCATAGCTCAAACTTTGATAGGAAATCATACTTCTATCCTGATAGCCCTTCTGCTTATCAGATTACTCAGCTTAGCAAAGCGATTGTGCAGAAGGGTGAGGTATTTATTGACCTCAAAGATGGAACGCAAAAACGTATTGGGATGACCCAAGCCCACCTTGAAGCCGATGCAGGAAAAAACATACACGAAGGCTCTCACTCCAAAGTTGACCTAAACCGTTCAGGTACGCCGTTGCTTGAAATCGTCTCTGACCCTGACATGAGAAACGCTTATGAGGCAGTGGCTTATCTCAAAAAGCTTCACTCTACGGTTCGTTACCTAGACATTAGTGATGCCAATATGCAAGAGGGGTCATTTCGATGTGATGTCAACGTCTCTATCCGTCCAAAGGGTCAAGAGGAGTTTGGAACACGGGTTGAGATTAAAAATATTAACTCATTTAAGTTTGTAGAATCTGCTATTGCGTATGAGGTTCAGAGACAGACAGAAGCGTATGAAGATGGTATCTACGAACAAGAGGTGTTCCAAGAGACACGACTGTGGAATGTGGATGAGGGGGTGACCAAATCCATGAGAGGAAAAGAGGAGGCAGCGGACTATCGTTATTTTCCTGACCCTGATTTGCGTCCATTGGTGGTGACACAAGAGATGATAGATGAAGCGTTGAAGATGCCAGAACTTCCTGATGCAAAAATGAAGCGTTATGTCGAAGAGCTTAAGATAAAAAAATATGATGCGTTGGTCTTATGTTCTGAAAAAGAGTTGGCATACTTCTTTGAAACAATGCTAGAAGCAGGTGCATCAGCAAAAAATGCTGTAAACTGGTTGACCACCGAGCTTTTGGGTCGGCTTAAAAAGACCGAGTTTGACATTACCAACTCACCTGTATCTGCTTCTAAATTGGGTGAACTTGTCTCTAAAATAGATGATGACACCATCTCTGGAAAAGGGGCAAAGGATATTCTTGATGTGCTGATGGAAGAAGATAAAGATATAGATGGACTCATAGCATCTATGGGTCTGGCACAAGTAAGTGACGATGGTGCTATCTTGGAGATTATAGACGCTATCTTAGAAGCCAATCCTGAAAAAGTAGAGCAGTTCAAAGGTGGAAAAGAGAAGCTATTTGGTTTTTTTGTGGGGCAGACGATGAAAGCCTCTAAAGGGTCGGCAAATCCTCAGAAGGTAAATACGTTGCTGAAAGAGCGATTGGCTTAAAAGTAAAAAATAGAGGAGTGTAATTAAGATGCTAAAAAAACTACTAACCCAATTTGCATTTTTTTTACACACTTCAAAATTTTACAACAGGTCAAAAAAAAGAGCCTCTGATTTTTTGCTAAACTCTGACTATCTCTATAAAAAATATTTTGATATATTTATGATACTTCTTATCATCTCCTCTGTGGCTATTTTGGTCTATGAGGTCAAAAATCCTGTGCCTGTTTGGGTTGATTTTTTTGATATCTATCTGGTGACAACCATCTTTAGCTTGGAGTATTTGGCTCGTATTTGGGTGCATAACTGTTGGCACAGTGAGGTGGTTAGAGAGTATGGTGATGCCAAGTTTTTAAATAAAAAGTTTAATCTCTGGTCGCCTACCAAAAAGATACTGCGAGGTAAACTCTCCTATATGGCTTCTCCCACGGCGATTATCGACCTTTTGGCGATTTTACCTGCTTACCGACCGTTAAGGGTATTGCGTATTTTTGTACTCTTTCGGGTCTTTAAACTGCTTCGCTACACAAAAAGTATCAATCAGTTCTTAGGGGTTCTAGGAAGTAAAAAGTTTGAACTCTATACCCTTCTTTTTCTCTTGGTTTTTATTACGGTGACAGCAGGAATTGCTATCTATGTTTTTGAAGAGAAATCAAACGATAACATCAACTCACTTTTTGATGCACTCTACTGGGCATTGATTACCATCTCTACGGTGGGATATGGAGACATCTCCCCTGTCACATCAGAGGGGCGAGTGGTCTCGATGCTTATTATCATCACAGGTATTGCCATGATATCTTTTGTCACCTCGGTGATTGTCTCCTCTTTTTCAGAGAAGCTAACCGAACTCAAAGAGAATCGGCTTGTGGAGGAGATTAATAAAGAGGAGGATTTTATGATTATCTGTGGATATGGGCAGATGACACGGATGTTTCTGCGTCACTATGAGCATGAGTATGCCAAACGTTATATTATTATTGAGAAAGATAAAGAGAGAGTCGATGAGGCGATAAAAGAGGGGTACAGAGCCATTCATGAAGATGCCAGTCGTTATGATGTGATTGCAAAGTTTAACACCGACCATGCACAGGTGACCCTTTTGGCTCTGACCAACAGTGATGTGGCAAATATCTATATTACCCTCAATGCCAAAGCGATATCAAAAAATATTCGTGTGATTAGTCGTTCAAGTAGTGAACGTATCGCCAAAAAATCACGCCTAGCAGGGGCTGACTCGGTGGTAATGCCAAGCCTTATTGCCAATCGTATGCTCTTTGCAGCGATTACACAACCTGTTATGTACAAGGCTGTCTATGCGATTTTAACAGGTCAACATCTGGCACAACTCGATGAGGTCAACTCTGTCTATCATCAAAAAATGGTGGGAAAGTCTATAAAAGAGTTAAGATTAAAAGAGCAAAAACTACTTCCCATAGGATATGAATCTGCTAACAATAGGGCATTTATATTTAATCCCTCTTTGGATTATAAAATAGAAGAGGGAGATATTTTACTTTTAATGGGAAGACACGTGAGTATTGAGCATTTTAAAAAGACATATGAGGAGATTGGCTATGTTCACGCGTAACGCATTTCTATTTGGGTACAATAAAAAGAGACGTTTTATCGCCAGAGAGCTTGAAAAAGAGCCTCTTAACCTTATCTTGGTGGTTGATGATGAAGAGTCGTATAACCAAGCAAAAGAGGATGGTTTTCGAGAGGTTATCTTTATAGATTTAACAGATGATGAGTTGTTAGAGAATCTAAAAATAAATGATGATGACTACTTGGTCTGTGTGATGAGTAACCACTATATGAATGTCTTTTTAACCCTCTCTTTGCACTCCATCTTTCCAAAAGCAATTATATTGGCTCTCTCTGACTCTCCACACACCACACAAAAACTCAAAATGGCAGGAGCAAGTCGTATTATCGACCTCTATCAAGTGAGTGCCAATCGAATTCACAATATGTTACACAAACCAGTGGCGACCAAACTTATAGAGCGACTTTTTTCTCCTGAAGAGGAGTTTTCATTTAAAGAGATAGAGATTCCAAAAGGCTCATCTCTTGACCATATCATGGTGGATGATTTTGATTTTTCAAAACATAACGTTATCTTGATAGGGATGATAGATAAACGCCTAAGCCATCAATTTATCTTCTCAACCAGTGGACTAGAGAACCGTTTTGATGTGGGGGATACCCTTGTCTGTATCGGATGCAATGAGGATTTGGAGAGATTCCAAGCGTTTATTGGGGCATAAAATATGTTATAATTTCTCATAAGAGAAAAGTTTAAAGGAAATGCGTGAAAATAGCAATTATCGGAGCAGGAAAATGGGGTCAAGCACTCTATCATGCTTACCGTCAAAACAATGATGTGGTTATCAATTCTCGTTCCATCAAAGATATTGAAAATTTTGTAACATTAGAAGAGGCACTCTCCTATGAGCATCTGGTCATGGCGATTCCTGCCCAAGCCGTTCGCTCTTGGATGGAGGAGAACTTTGAGGAGAGAGGACAAAATATTTTAGTCGCATCCAAAGGGATAGAGACCTCAACAGGAAGTTTTTTAAATGAGGTCTATGGTCAATTTCTATCAGAAGATAGATTGGCCTATATCTCGGGTCCCTCTTTTGCCACAGAGGTACAAAAATCTCTGCCCACAGCACTTAAAATCTCATCCACCAACAGAGCATTGGCAGAACGCTATGCCAATGCCCTACCCTCTTTTATAAAAGGCTATGTGGACAGTGATGTGGTCGGTGCAGAGGTGGCAGGAGCCTATAAAAATGTTATCGCCATTGCAGGTGGTGTTTGTGATGGGTTAGCACTTGGTAACAATGCCCGTGCAGCGTTAATCTCGCGTGGACTGGTCGAGATGACCCGTTTTGGTGAGTATTTTGGGGCAGAGAGTAAAACTTTTTTATCACTCGGAGGAGCAGGAGACCTATTTTTAACAGCCTCCTCTCAACTCTCACGAAACTATCGTGTGGGGTTAGGACTCTCACAAGGCAAGAGTTTAGATGATATTTTAGAGGAGCTAGGAGAGGTGGCAGAGGGTATCCCAACCACCAAAGCACTCTATCATATAGCTGAAAAGAGAGGTATCTACCTGCCCATCGCCAACGAAGTCTATCAGATGCTAGAGGGCAAAGACCCACTCAACAGTGTCAAAGACCTTTTGGAAAACTCCGAAGATGATTAAACGTATCAGGCGTAAGATAAAAAAAGTCTTTAGAGAGCTTCTACTTTACCACAATAGCTCTTTGGAGTACCGTGCAAAAGTCTTTACGCTGGTGATTGCAAGTACGGGGGAGATGACCCCTTGTGAAGAGAAACTTCTGGGAGAGATATCGTGTGATATCTATGACAAAGATGAAGAGCGTTCAGAGATACTCGTTGAGGCAGTCAAAGAGTATCACAATAAAATTATCACCAACAATGGCTTGGGGTTTGACCACCTTATTTTTCAAGTTGAAAAAGAGACCAAAGCGATTAAACGTTTCTCTAAAAAAATAGACATAGAAGCATTAACAAGATTTCAAGCTTGTATTTTAAATGAAGATGATAAGATATATCAACAGCGTGTTATTGATTATCTAGGACGATTAAAGGAGCAGTATGGAAGTGTATAAGTTTATAATATTTGGAAAAGTACAAGGGGTATTTTACCGAAAGTTCGTCTCACAATCTGCCATGAAAAAGCAGTTAGAGGGATACATCAAAAACCTCAGTGACGGCACAGTAGAGGTGGTGGTAGTTCTATTTGATGAGGATGTAGAACCATTTAAAAAGATACTAAACGATGGCTCACCTGCTTCTGTAGTGGAGCGTATTGAGATGCAAGTTTTAGAAGAAGATGATTTAATATATGATGGCTTTGAGATAAGGAGTTAAAGATGAGCAGTGGATGGGGGTGTCAACACCTAACAACACACAAACAAGAGAAAGATTGGTGCAAATTGCTAAAACATAAATGCGACCCCAACTGTAAGGGGTGTGTGCTTTATGGAAAGTTTACTTTTTCAACTTCTATGCTCAATGTAGAAGAGGATAGACCTGTTAAGGTTCGTAGTGATAATCCATTGGGATGAGAAGTTCTTATGATTTTTGAGATGCCAGTTTAGCAGAGAGAAAATGAGGTAAAAACTCAATCTCACATCCATTAAACTCTTTTGCCCCAACTTGATTAAAATTTAAAACAAACCCTTTGGTTGGTTTATAATTTTCTATAAAGTAGTGATAAGATTTAGATATTTTAATGGAGGTTAGATTTGATTTTATCTCCACAGGAATTTCATCATCAATGATAAAATCAACCTCTGCACCGTTTTTGGTTCGATAATATTTTATATCTCTCTCGACCAACTCTCTAAAGACAAAGTTTTCCAGCATAGCCCCTTTGTCACCCCTATTTTCAAGTGCTGAAAAGTTTTTGATAATCACATTTCTAAGCCCCATATCCAAAAAGAATATCTCAGGATTTTTGACAATCTCTAAGCGTTTATTTGTAAAAAATGGCGTAATCCCTTTGGTCAAAAAAGCCTTTTCAAACACAGAGAGATACTCTTTGAGTTGTAGAGCATTTACACCAATAAGCGTAGAGAGTTCATTGTAAACAATCACATTTCCTATCTGTAAAGAGAGTGCCTTTAACAATCGGTACATCTTGGTCTCATCAACAATTCTTGCTATCTCTTTGATATCTCGTAACAGATAGATACTTAGTAGATTTTTTAGCACCTCTCTCTTCTCTTCGTCTGTTTTACTAAGAATCACTCGTGGGTATCCCCCATAAGTTAAATACTCTTCAAGATAGGTATATATTTTTTTTGAGATAACAGAGGAGATATTTTTATCTGCTTTGGTGTAGAGCTTATGGAGATTTTCATCTTTAACATGCAAAAACTCCCCAAAAGAGAAAGAGTATAGATTGAAAACAAAAATTCGACCTGCTAAATATCTGATAGCATTAATAGAAAGCTCCATCGCCGATGACCCAGATATAAATATCTTTTTATCAGTGGTATCATAGATATATTTGAGATGTTTTCCCCCCATCTTGGCATACTGAAACTCATCTATAAAAATATGCTCATAAGGCTCAATATAGAGAGCAATAAAACTCTTAATATCCTCCTCAAAAAGAACCTTTAATTCAATATCCTCAAAAGTCAAAAAAATAGGATTATTTACCTGTTTATATAGATGTTTTAAAAGTGTTGTCTTTCCAATCTGTCTCGCCCCAAAGATAGCAATAATCTCAGGAGTATACAGATACTTCTCTATTTTTGTCTCTATTTCTCTTCTATAATACATTTTAACCACGCTATTTTTAAATTATATTTTATTATAGCATAAAATAGAGAACCTGATACACAATTTAACTCTCTTCCAAATAAACATTAAAAAAATTGATTATAATATTAAGATAAAGTTATCTGAATATTTTTTCTGCTATATTATCAATTGATATATTAAGTTTATGTCATAACATATAAAAGAAGGAACAATATGAAAAGAATATTATCAGTAGTGGCATTGGGTGCTTGTTTAACAATGAGTTCAGTTTATGCAAATGAAGCAAAATCAGATACCAAAGTTGAAGTTACAAAAAAGCAGAGTGGTACGGTAATTAACCTTGCAGGTAAGCAGAGAATGTTAACTCAAAAGATGAGCAAAGAGGCTCTCTTTATGGCAAAAGGGATTGATGCTGATAAAAATAAAGAGGCTCTTGCAAAAACAGCTGGACTTTTTGATAAGACACTAAAAGGTCTCATTGCAGGAGATAAAGATTTAAATCTTCCAAAAACAGACAATAAAGAGATTTTAGCTCAACTAGAGGTGGTAACAGGACTGTGGAAACCATTTAAGGAGAATATAGATAAAGTGGTTGCAGGAAAAAGTGACAAAGCGACACTTGAAGCGATTGCCAAAGAGAATCTGCCTCTTCTTAAAAACATGAATAAAGCTGTGGGAATGTTTGCAAAAGCGAGTGGTTCAAAACTCGACCCTGAGATGGCAAAAACCATCAACCTTGCAGGTAAGCAGAGAATGTTAACTCAAAAGATGACAAAAGAGTTACTTTTAGTTGCCAATGGGATTGATGCTGATGCCAACAAAGCAAGTGCTACAAAAACAGGTGAACTTTTTGAATCAACACTTAAAGATTTAACAGACAAATGTAAAAAAGATGATATTAAAAAACAGTTAGGAGTGGTGGCTAAACTATGGGGCGACTATAAAGCTGTTATTGAAAAAGTAGATACAAGTGATGCGTCATTGAAAAAAGCAGAAGCACTAAATATGCCTCTACTTAAAGAGATGAACAACGCTGTTAAGATGTTTGAAGCGTCAATTAAATAGAAGAATCGACTATTATTTTAACAAATAAAGCTTCTCTTCTCAAAGAAACTTCACAATAGTTGTGCTATAATATTTTTTATTAATTATCTTAACAGGAGAAACATTATGAAATATTTAAACATAGCACTTTTATTACTTGTCTTATCAGGTTGTAGTCATCGTGAGTACTATAAAACATACAAAGGTGGTAGTGGGAATTTAGAGGTAGACAAAGCACAGTGTAGACTTGAATCAGAAAAAAATGTCCCCCTCTACAATCCCCAAACAGTTGTCAATATCAAGAACTTTTCATCTTCACTCAGTAAAAAAGAGCGTAAAGAGGCAGAGGAGACAGAGAGACAGAGACAAAACAGTGCACAGTATGCAAAAGATAATAAAATCTCAAAACTCACTGACTTGTGTCTCAAATCAAAAGGTTGGTCTTGGAACTATGTCAAAGACTAGGCTTTTCCACCTTTGGCAGACTGAATAGAGTGGATATAAGAGTAGTCTATCTTGATAGCCGACTCTTTAGGAAGTGCCAAAGAGAGTCTCTTTACCATGCCTTCAAAATCCTCAAAAAGATAGTTTGCCATAGAACCAGGGATGGGATTTATCTC
>CAYVNI010000104.1:0-10535 GCA_964452815.1 uncultured Sulfurovum sp. | reverse complement strand
AAAAGAGATAGAGAGTGTCTGTACCTATTGTGGTGTGGGGTGTGACATAACAGGTGTGGTAAAAGAGAATAAGATTACTAAAATCTATGCTCAAAAAGATGGGGTGGTTTCACAAGGGAAGCTCTGTATTAAAGGGAAGTTTGGATTTGATTTTGTGGACTCTGATGAGCGTATTCGTGAGCCTCGTATTCGTCGAAGTTTTATGGAGAAGAACCCCAAGCTAAAAGAGCAGTTTGAAGAGCAGTTAAAAGTGTTTGATGATACCTTTTGGACGTGTGATTTGGACACGGCGACCAGTATTGCTTCACTTAAACTACAAGAGATAAAAGATACCTTTGGAAGTGAGAGTTTTTGTGCGATTGGGGGGGCTAGAACCAACTGTGAAAGCTCTTATAGTTTTCAGAAGTTTTGTCGTGAGACGATGGAATCACCTCATGTGGACAACTGTGCTAGGGTCTGCCATTCACCAAGTTTAAAAGGGATGAAGACCACCATCGGGGAGGGGGCTGCGACCAATCCCTATGATGATATTTATGACACGGAGTTTATGATAGTTATTGGCTCAAATACGATGGAGGCTCATCCTATTGTGGCAAATCGTATTGTTGATATGGCAAAAAAAGAGAACAATTTAGCGATTATTGATGTGCGTGAAACCAAAATGGTGAAGTATGCCAAGCATAACTGTATTATCCCCTATGAGGCAAATCTGCTTATCTTAAACATGATGGCATATGTGATTATGGATGAGGAGATTTATGACGCGTCATTTATCAACAATCGAACCAAAGGGTTTGAGGCGTTTAAAGAGAAGATTTTAAATGACCCCTATGCCAACCCTAGCTTTTTTAAAGATGTTGAGGGGTATGAGTATCTCGCCAAGATGATTCCCAATATCGCCCGTGAGTATGCTGTTAAAAAATCTATGATATTTTGGGGATTGGGCATTACAGAACACCTTGATGGTTCTTATGCTGTTATGGCGATTACCCATTTGGCATTGATGACAGGAAACATAGGTAAACGTGGAGCAGGACTCATGCCTCTTCGTGGTCAAAACAATGTTCAAGGGGCGTGTGATATGGGCTGTTTGCCTTATTACTTGCCTGACTATCAAGATGCCCCCAATGTGGGGCTAATGACACCACAACTCATCGAGGGAATGGTCGATGGCAAGATAAAAGCATTACTCAATATGGGAGAGGATATTACCCACATTCACCCCAATATTAACAAGATAGAAAAAGCGATTAAAAACCTAGAATTTATTATGGTGCAAGAGCTGTTTATGACCGATATTGCACACCATGCTGATATTATTATTGGGGTGCGTTCTGCTTATGAGAAGACAGGGGTTTATGTCAATGCGATGAGACGGCTTCACCTCTCTCAACCTCTTGTTCAGTCTGATTTGCCTGATGATTGGGAGGTGATTAGAGCGTTGACCAATAAGCTAGGGGGTGAGTTTAAACATGAGACCAGTGAAGAGGTGTGGCAAGAGGTGACCGAGGTGGCACACAGACGTTTTTCAGGAGCACAATACTATCGACTTGCACGACACCGTAAGCGTGGGATGCAGTGGCCTATCTATCATGAAGATACCCCAATCTTACACCTTTTGGATTTTAGAACCGAAGATGGTTTAGGAAAATATGTCTATAAACAGTATGAACCAAGAGGGATGATAGCAGAGATTTTGGACAAGGAGTTTTATGCTGATGGACTTGATGGTTTTTACTTGACCACGGGGCGAACTTTGGCACACTATAATAACGCTGCACAGACCAAACATACGGCTAAACTTTGGAATAACCACAGTGAAGATACACTTTTGGCTTCCGTAGAAGATGAGGGAAAATTTGGTGATAAAGTGATACTCAAAACAGAGTATGGTGAGACTTCTGTACTGAGTGTGAAATATACAGATAAAGTAAAACCCAGAACACTCTTTATCACTTTTCACCATGCACGTTCACGCATCAATGCAATTTTTGGGGATGAGATGGATGAGCTTATTATGACGGCTCGGTTTAAATCATTAAGGGTTAGTGTTGTTCCTCAGTAGATTTTTGGATAAAATACACCCATCAAAACTATCTATATAGGTACAAGGTTTAAAAGGAGATATCATGCACCATGAACTCAACAACACCACCATTGGAAATCAAAATGAATCCAAGGCTGTTCTGTTTTTAGAATCAGAAGGGTTTGAGATTATTGAGCGAAACTACTATGCTCGTAAACTCGGAGAGATAGACATTATTGCACTCTTTGAGGGGGTTTTACACTTTATTGAGGTGAAGTCTGCTGAAGCTGATTTTGACCCTATTTATAACTTTACACCTAGAAAACTTCGTAGGGTTATCAACTCTTCTCAATACTACATGAAAGAGAAAAATTTAGAGATAATTTTTTCAATTGACTTGATTCTTCTTCGTAATGGAGATATTGATTTTCTTGAAAATATAACGCTCTAATTGGTTATTGACCTTAAGAAAAATATTAGTTTTTATTGCTATATGATAATAAAGGTTTTATTCTGTATAATAAATAACAAAAAAATGTGGAGTATACTATGGGAAGCAAACTAATACTTTTATTATGGTTGATAGTGGGTTCATTATTGATTTTTTTCTGTCTCAATAAAGAGAAGCGTGATCTGTTATTAAAGTATAAAAATATCTATTTAAATCAGGCGAAAGTCTCAGATGTAGCCAACGTTAAGGATATGGTAAAAGAGGAAAACCCAAAAGGGAATAGGGCAGTTTTTACAGTAATCAAGCAGGAGGAGTTCCCCATAGCCGATGAGCTAATGGATAAAAATAGTACTATTAAAAGTATTTCTAAAAGTATTTCTAAAAATATCTCTAATGTCACAGAGATAAAAATAGTAGAAGATAAAATCACTCTACTCCTTCAGAAAAATCCCATCTATTTTAAAACAAACAGTAGTACCATTCGAGAAGATAGTCAAGAGGGATTAATGCGAGTTTTGACAACACTAAAAGCACTACCAAAGGGAACAGTAGTTACGGTAAAAGGGCATACTGATGCCACGGGTGATGCAATTTCTAATAAAAAATTGAGTCAGCAAAGAGCTGATGCTGTTAAGTTTTATCTTAAAAAGGGTGGGTTGAACTATTTGGTTATCGAAGCTACAGGATATGGTGCAGATCAACCCTTGGTAAGTGACCCAAATGATAAAAAAAACCGTAGGGTTGAGATACGGCTAGAGAGAGGAGAGTAGTATGGAGAGTGCAATTATATATATGTATATTTTTATGGTTTTAATCCTTATCATAGGTTTTTTTATGGGTTGGGCAGTACGACGCACTGCGTATAAAAAGAGATATGAGAAGAGAATTGAGACGCTTGAATATGAAGAAGAGGAGAAGTTTGAAAAACTAAAAAAAATAGAGGTTGACTTGGAGGGGTTACAGAATCTTTATTTTGATAATAAGGATAGTTTTCGCATTAAAAATGAGCGTTTGAACAATTATGTTGACCAAGAGAGTAGAGTAAATCGAGATATTTCTGATATTCAAAAAGGGAATGACAGGCTACTCAGAGATCTTCTTCTTGTTGATGATGATATAAATGAGGCATTAGCCGACCTTGAAAAAGTAAAAAATGCACGAAAAACACTCTTGGAGCAGATAGATAAGGCAAATGGTATTGAGAGTGAGATAGCAGAGATACGTAGGGATATTGAGAGTATTGAGATGTTGGTTCCTCCTGCATTTGAGCGAAAAAATGAGTTAAATAGAAGTAGTAAAAATATTACGGAACGTATTGAAGGGAAAGAGAGAGATATTGATGAGGTTAATTTTAAGATAGATAGGGCAAAAGAGGAGTATGCTCGAAAGAGATTTTCTATCGACTTAGAACTTCAAGAGAGTACTATAGAAGAGGAGAACTATAAATCCATATTATCAAAGATTGAGAAAAAAATGGAGGAGGGAAAATCACTCTCCAAAAGTGATTTTGAAGGGGTGTTGCATGAAAAAACATCAAGTTGGTTAGATGGTTTCTATAAAAAAAGTATAAATCTATTCAAAGGAGAAAAATAGAATGTTATCTATAATTTCAGAACTACTTGAAAATTTAAAAATATGTATCCCCCTTGCACTGTTGAGCAGTTTAATTTTTGGGTATCTCTATAGCAAACTAAAAGCCAGAGAGAGCTATCACCCTATAATAAAAAAGTTTACAAGAAAAATTTCCCAACATACAAAAGGGTTTAAAAATGCAGAGAAAGAGCATAAAAAACTTAACGGGGAGATTGAGTATTATGAGTATAAATTAAAGGAGATTAATAAGTCTATTTTTGAGTCTAAAGAGAATTTTGAATCTAAAAAAGATTTAGAGATAGAGATGCTCAATAGAGAGCGAGAGCTTAAGGCAAAATATGAAGAGAAGCGAAATATCTTATCTCATTACAGTGGTGAGATAGAAAAAGTAAAAAAAGAGTGCCGATTAGATGATGTCGCTAATATCACAGAGAGCAGAGATAGTATGAACCGATTGATTGCTGAAAAAGAGCAACTTCTAAAAGAGAAACATAGTGAATTTTCAAAGATACAAGCCAAAGTAAAAGGCTTAGAGGTTGCTAATTGTCAGCTTGAAGAGAAGGTTCAGGAGTTAGATAAAAACAGTAGAAATATGGGACTCCAAGTGGTAGAAAAAGAGGAGGTGCTAAACGCTTTAGAGAAAGGTTTTGTCAAAGAGTATGCTGTACTCTATGACAAAATTTCAGTCAGCCATGAGAACTCAAAAGAGTATAAAGAGAAGTTAATGAAGTTAAAAAGTTTGTAATCTATTTTAGATATTTTAGCTATTTTTTAAAAACAGTACCAAAAATAGAATAGACAAAATCCCAATGGTGATAACCACTCCAATGGAGTGGATAGCCCCAATACTACTGAGTATCAAAATACCAAATCCTGAAAATGAGGTAAAGAGTGAGTAGAAGATAGCTTCCATGGTAGCAGTAGCTTCTGTGGTAGCCTCTGATTGTCTCTTGTTTGAATGCTCTTTGCTCATATAGATACCATAATCTATTCCTGCCACAATGATAATAATAATAGAGAACAGATGCATAATATTGATAGTGACCACACTTAGATAGAGCAGAATAATAGCAATAGGAAAGATAATAAAGTTTAGAGCCAAGATAATTTTTTCTTTAACCCATATAAAAATTATCAATACAATGGCAAAAAAAGTGATAAAAAGATAAAAAAGTAGACTCTCAAACATCGTCTGGGTACTCTTTTTTATAAGCTCTAATCCATTGATAATATAGACTCCCTCTCGAAGTTTATCGCTATCTATATTTTTTTTATCTATACTTTTTTCATCTATATTTTTTTCATCTATTCTCTCCTTATCTACAGTAGCTAGGGTATAAAATCTCCCCTCCCTCTCTATTACCTCATAGCCCATCTCTTTTAAACTCTCTAAGTCCACATGGTAACTACTAGGGATATGCTCTATAAACGTATAAGCATTGGAGAAGTAACCCTCTTTAAATTTTAGCAGTTTGGCATTGGCTTCAAGAAGTGTTTTTAGCTTTTTAAAATCATATTTATCTATATTTTTATATCTTTTAGCAAACTCTTTTTGGGTGAGTGCAAGATTTGATATCGCACCAATATAAGCTATTTCGTTCGCCTTTTCTATCAACTCATTAGGAGTACTCCCTTCGATGAGCAGTGTTGTTTTTTGAGGTAGATTCTCCTCTATTATTTTTTGCTTTTGTTGTAACTCTATATTGTTATGGTCAAGGTTCCTTAGGTTATAGTCAAACTCTATATTAAAACTAGCATAGAGTATCGCTACGAGTGAAAAGATAAAAATAGTATTGATAGGGAGCAGTTTTGGGATATCTATCAGCCATTTAAGATTGAGGCGATTTTCTTTTGGGATAAATCCAAAATGGGGGTAGATAAAGGTAAATTGAAAATAGGAGAAGCTAAGGCTAATCATTGCAAAAACAGAGAGTTGAGAGATAAGTGGGAACGCAACAAATTCTAAAAGTACAAAGCCTAGTAGGGTGGTTAAAAAGGCAACAAGTATTGAGCTATTAATCCCTTTTTTTTGGTACTGTCCATGAAAATAGTTGTGAAAGAGATAGTCCACAGAGATGGAGCTGATGGCTGAACCAAAAGCGAGAGTAAAGATAGATACCTCTTGAAAAATATAGGTAGAGAAAGCAAGAGCCACAAAGATGGAACTAGCTAGTGTGATGCTATTTGCAAGTAGGATTTTATAGTCTCTTAGCGTAACAAAAAAGAGTAAAACTAGTAGAGCAAAGGAGATATATAGAATAGTATGGACACTATTTTTAATAATTTTTGAGTTTTGAGCAGTAAAAAATAGGGTGGAGAAGAGCAGTACCTCTTTGTCCTCTTTGAACATAGAAGAGAGTTGGCTCTCTATCCTCTGTGTCTCTTTCATATTCGTGGCTTTTGCATCCAGTTTTGCAGTAAGCAGGTAGCCATACTCTCCTAGAGCCAAAAATCCATCTTTTGTCATATTGCTTTTATCTAAGAGGTTAAATTTAAAAAGTCCAAAGGGGTCATTTTTATCAATTGGCTGATATATAAAAGAGTTAAGTAGACCATTTTTTAATGCAATTACACGATCTTTTATATGCTCATTATCTATGGGTATTGGATGAAACTCACTAAGAAGATAGTAGTTTTTTTTGAGATAGTCAGATATCTCTATTTTTGAGGTGTTAAGTTTGGTCTTTTTGATATAAGGTAATTGTTTTAATTTTTTTTCTATGGCTATTAGTCTGTCTTTATTTTGTCTATTAAACCCTTTAATGGTTACAAATAGAGTAGAGGCACTCTCAAAGCTATTTACGATTTTGAGTTTCTCTATATTCTCATCACTTTTAAAGATTGAGAGCATATTTGTTGTAAGATGAGAGGGGCTAAATAGGAATATAGCCAAAATAACCGTAAAGATATAGAATAAAAATGGGCTACTTCGTCTCAATTTTTATAATATCCCCATTGCCAAAATTGATACTAAACTCTTTGGGTGTCTCATCTTGATTGAGGGTCAGTGTAATCTCCTCTATCACATTTTTAATATTATCCTTTGGTAAAAAAAGATAGTTTTTCTCTTTGAACTCTTTTATCTCAAAGTTCTCCTCTAAGCTCTTAAAATCTTTTAAAAAGAGTGCTTTTGTCAGTTTAAAATAGAGAGAAATCTCCACCCGTTTATTAAGCTGAATGGTTGTTAAAAGCTCTCCACTTTTATTGTGTACGGTTAGGTTATTATCCTTTTTGGTAATTATCTTCCCATCTTGATACTTTATAATTGTCTGCTCATCGCTATAGGATACATTTCCATCACGATAGGTAAAGATATCCAACGCTTCGACATATTTTCCCTCTTTAAAACTAACCGTATCACAAAAGAGTGATGAGGTGATAAATAGTATAAAAAATATCGGTTTTAGTAGTAGTTTCATGCTGTTCCTTTCAGATAGATTTTAGCTAAAAATGATTAAATCAACTTAAATTGTATCAAAGTTCAATCCCCTCTTGTCCCAACCGATAGAGTGCAAAATCATACTTAACAGGGTCACTACTATCAAACTCTTTTAGCTTTGTGGTTAGCTCTATTGTCGCCCTCATATCGTAAGTTTTTCGGCTCAAAAGCCCCAACTTTTGTGAAACATGAAAAGTATGTGTATCCAGAGGTATTAGCAAATTTTTTTTATCAATCTTTGACCATAAGCCCATATCAAGCTCATCTTTTCGTACCATCCAACGTAGATACATCAAGTACCTTTTATAAGTTCCTGCTTGATTCATTTTCTTAGGTATACTTCCTATTAAAAATTTATATCCTCTGCTCTCATAGGGGTAAATCTCTTTTAGTCTTGAAATGAAATTCCATAATCCATCCAAGATATTTTGCTCTTTTCTATACCCCTCATAAAAAATATTTTCAATACTATCCACCTCTTTTAGTCGCTTTAAAGCAATAAATAGAGCCATCACATCATCAGCCTTTTGAAACCGATAGTAGTGCGAAGAGAGGCTCTTTTTTATCATCTCATCAGAGGAGTCAAGCAGAGAAAAATCCAAACTGTCCAAAAACTTGACAATCGCTTTGGCATTTCCATAGGCAAATAAAGCACACACCAAAGCTATTGTCTCATCTTTGTATCGTGAAGCGATAAGAAGTGGGTCAGGTTTATCATAAGAGAGTTCACTGTTACTGTTGCGAGTTTCAACCTCTTGGTCTAGTCGTTGTTTTATATTCATAATGGAATTTTAGCCTATTTTTACTCAAATAGTATCTCTTTTGGGCTATACTCGCCACATGAAACCAATAGTTAAACTTTTTCTGCTTTCGTCCTTATTACTATTTGCAGAAGAGAAACTTTTTCAACACCTCTATTGGCACAAACTCCTACACGTCAAAAATGGAGCGAGTCAGATAGATGACCCCCATTTCTTTCTCTCTAAAAATGGAAAGCTATCCCCAAAAGAGGAGTTAGAGGCGACGCTAAAATCACTAAAAGAGAGTGACCATACCGATATAAATGGTACACAGTGTCGCTACCCTGCTCGAACACGATGGCTAAAAACAAATCTACCACAGCAAGAGATAAAAGAGTGCAAGTACCTCTCTGCTCATCTTCAAAAATTTGATTTTAAAACACTCTATGTGGTTTACACCTCCTCATTTATGAATGCTCCTGCTTCGATGGTGGGTCATACTTTTTTGAGATTTGACAAAGATGAAAATACCCCCTTGCTCTCCTATGCCCTTAACTACTCGGCTCAAATCAAAGATAACCCCAATATTCTCTCCTACGCCTACAATGGTCTATTTGGTGGATTTAAAGGACGATATAGCATCATCCCCTATTATGAGATGGTAAAACTCTACTCTGACATGGAACACCGTGATATGTGGGAGTATAAACTTGACTTGACCCCAGAGGAGATAGAGCGAGTGGTTCTGCATATGTTTGAGATAAAAGCGTTCTATTCGGACTACTTTTTTACCAGTGAAAACTGCTCCTATAATCTTTTGTGGTTTATTGAATTGGCAAAAGAGAATCTAAAACTTGTGGATAAGTTTGACCATATCACAGCCCCAATGGATACCATTAAAGAGCTAGAGCGACAACACCTTATCAAAGAGTCCATCTTTAGAGCCTCCAAAACCACCAAAATCAAAAATATCTATGCCAAAATCAGAGAAAAAGAGATGGCTAAAATATTTTTAAAAGAGGGCAATCTAACCGACATACAAACACTGCCTACCTCTGAGCAGACAGATATCCTCTCACTCTATTTCTTAAAAAATAATCAAAAAGATATTACAAAACTCCTAACTTACAGAAGCCAACTCGGCATAAAAAAATCTGAAAAACCAATTCCCTCAACCAATCCCATCCACGCAAACAAAAGCACCAAACTCACCCTCTCCTATCGCAACCACCAGCCAGAGTTTGGCATACGATTCGCCTATCATGATATCCATGATGTAGATTATGATTTCAACGAGGGAAGCTACATCTCATTTTTTGATATTCAAGCCACCCCCCATCAGCTCAATGCCATCAAACTAATAGACATCAACTCGCTTACCAAACCCCACCCACTCTACAACCCCTACTCATGGGGTCTCTCCTTTGGGTTTGATAGAGAAAAAAGAGATCGCCTCACAGCCAATCTAAAACTAAAAGGAGGAAAGAGCTTTGATCTGTTTGACGCTCTTCTCTTTGTCCAACCAACCCTAGAGATAGGATATCCAAACAAAGCCCATTCGTATAAAATACATCTTAATTTGGGATATGAGGTGGGTCTTATAAAAAGTTTTAGAGATTTTAAAATGGGACTCCTTGCCACACCCTATCAAAAAGAGGGATTTTTTACCTATCAGTTTGTGGATGATATGGCGTTACATCTCTCTATTATTGAGAAAGAGAGAGAACGTGTTGGTGGAGTTAGGGTATTTTTTTATTTTTAGCTATATAAGAGATAACCTGCAACGCAGCAACTGCACCATCACCTGCTGCTGATACTACCTGTTTTGGTGCTTGGATTCTCATGTCCCCTGCACAAAAGAGACCTGCCACATCGGTTTTCATGCTAAGGTCAACAACCACTTGACCCCAATCGTTTACTTCACAGATAAACTCACCGTTTTCATCTTTTAGTACAGCGTTATTGACATTGTGACCCACAAATACAAAAAGACCTGTGTTTGCCATATCTGTTATCTCATCAGTTTTTAGGTTTTTGATTCTCACACCATCAAGCCCCATAATCCCTCCATAAGCCTCTTCAATCACAGCGTCAGTGATAAGGTGAATATTCTCTTTTCGATTCACTCTATCAAGCGTAGGGGGTGCTGCTCTAAACTCATCTCTTCGGTGTACCACATAGACCTCTGAACAGATGTTTGAGAGGTAAAATGCCTCCTCTAAAGCAGTATCTCCACCACCTAAAATAGTGACGGGTTTATTTTTGTAAAAGAATCCATCACAGGTT
>CAYVNI010000103.1:0-24932 GCA_964452815.1 uncultured Sulfurovum sp. | reverse complement strand
AGCTTCTCTTTATGCTCTCTTTGGTTTTTCGATAAACCTCTTCATTGGGAGCGATAATCAATAGATTATCATAGAAGTTTCCAAAGATAACTTTGTCCCCTTTGATGACATCACTTTTGATATTAGGGAGTTTCTCATGCCATAAACCAGTATAGGGGTGTATGGTTGCTTGTTTATCGCCATTGCTAATTAGTATATGTGTAATAGCAGATAGGTTGTTTCCATAGTTGTGAATCACAATTCCTGATGTACCTTTGGGTATGGTGGCAGCAACTTGTACGCTATTGGTTGAGACAGTAGTGATGGTTGTGCTTATGGGAGAGGGTAAACTATTGGCAAAAAGTGTATAGTTTATCAGTAAAATAAAGAGAAGTTTTTTCATGGTTTTCCTTAAAATTAGGACGCATCTTATCTGCGTTTTAATAACCATGATTATACTTGTAAAAGATTAATACACCCTAAAAATCAGGGTGTTAGAGTTTATGAAAAGTTTTAAATTCCGTCAACTCTAAGGAGTTTTGTTTTTCCAATCATAAGGTCAATGGTCATTTTCATTCTCTTAAATACTGACTCTTGACGATACTCTAGGTTGTGTTTTTTACAAATCTCTTTTACCAAAGGTTGTGTTTTTTGGTAAAAACTAAGAGGCATATCTGGGAATAGATGATGCTCTACTTGGTAGTTTAAGAACCCATGTGCATAGTCGATTAAATCAGAACCTGTGTGGTAGTTAACTGAACCCATAATTTGACGAAGATAGAACTCTCCATGCCCTTTATATGGTTCATTAAACATATAGATATCCTCTGCTGAGTGGTTTGGAACAATCACCAAAAATGAGTGAAGGTTTGCAAAAAACTCTGCTATCGCAACAATAATAAGTGTTGCAATAACAGCCTCAATACCAAATGGTAAAAAGAGTGCAGGAATCATAACAAAGTGAACGGAGAAGTATGGAATGTAGTAGTCCCACCATAGGTCAAATCCAAATGGTTTTCTTGGGTCATAATCATAATCCAATATCTCCATTTTTTTCTCTTCTTTTAGCTTCTTATTTTGTAAGATTCTAAGCGTATTTGGAGCATAATAGGTATATTTCCATGTTCCTGCAAAGATATAAACAAAGATAGTTCTAAGCCACATTGGTGTTTTTGATTGGATAAGCCACTGCATATTTCTCTCAACATTGTCAGGGTCATCGGTCTCACCTAGGTGGTAGTGATGCATGATATTATGTTCATACATCCACGCATCAGGTTTAATCCAATCTAGCCAATCTAGCCATCTTCTGTTTCCTTGAGCATAGTATTTCTTTTTGTACTTATTAGGTACATTTGGTACTTTATCATACGCTCCATGTAAGACAGGGTGTGTGACATTTGCCCATCGTCCCACATTTCCTGTGCTAATTAACACCGCTGCAATAAGACCCAAAGACCAAAAAGCTGCACCAGAACTTATCCCTGCAAATGCAAGAAAAAGAATAATTGCAAATCCTGAAGCCGTGGCAATTCTTCCCCACCTTTCCATTTTTAGTAGATGTTGAAAATCCTCTTCTGTCGCCTCGCCAATGGTTGCTTTTGCCTCTTCGATATCTATCCGAAGTTGCTCCTTGTCTATCTGATCATACGGTGTATATTGATGTGTTTGTGATTCCACCCGTGACATATCTCTTCCTTTTAAATTAATGATGTGCTTTTATTATATATAAAAAATTATAATAAGCTTAATAATCTATAGTGATACGACTATAATTTCTATTTATAGAATATTTGGTTACATATGAGACTTGTGGGCATAATATTTACCATTATTTTTTAACATTTTTCATTATTTTAAACCAATTTCTCGAAAAATATTTTTTAATATACTGCTCAGAGTGAGGGATAAAGCACCCTACACAGTTCTGATGAATGGCACTTTTAGACCTGTACTGTGTGCCATCTTTGGAGTTTATATCACATTTAGAGTACAGTATCTGCTCCTTATTTTTCTCAAACCCCTCTTCATTAAATCTAAAGTTTGGACAAGCACAGAGATAGCAGTTTAACTCTGTGTTATCATGACACTTTTTATTATCCTTATAGAGGGGGCAAAAATCAGGCTCCTTTTTGACCATGTTGTCAAATCTAAAATACTCTATAATCTCATTATCACTCAAATGTGTGAGTCTATCGACTATCTCTTTGTGTTTTTTCCCATGTGCGTGGAACCATGAACCATAACCCATCTTTATCCTTTTCTATCTATTATCTTATAAAACGTTTTTGATATTTATCATACCCATAGATATCATATCTAAAGATAAGGTTATTTTTGGCATCTACTCCTGCGGTGAGGTATATGATGTGAATAGGGATTTTATTCGCCATATTGAGTTGTGTTTTCTGTTTTCCCATAAGAATCTGATTGCTTTGGATGAGATTTACATTCTCATCTGTTTGGGAGATAATCTCTAGGAGTGAACGTGGTTGAGAGAGCCGTATACAACCATGTGAAAAAGCACGATGTCGTCTTTTGAAGAGTTTTTTAGTAGGGGTATCATGAAGATAAACCGAGAAGCGATTTGGGAATTTAAATTTAATTTTTCCCAAAGCATTTCGAGGTCCTGGTGGTTGCATAAGACGGTAAGGGAATTTTTTATCCTCTTGGAGATAATCTGACCAAATAATGCTATCAAGTGGCATAATAGAGGAGTTCTCTTCCCATGTTCGGTGGGCTTCAAGTCCTTGTTTGGTGATATAGTTTGGATTTTTTAGCATATGTGGAACCACCTCTCTTTTGACAATTCCTTCAGGCACTTTCCAATAGGGATTAAGAACAATATAGGAGATTTTATTGCTAAATATTGGGGTTGGATGTTTGGTATCCCCCACGATAACTTTAAAAGTTTTGACCTCTCTATCCTTTTCAATATAGCGAAGCAGATACTCAGGAATATTAACCACAATGTATCTGTTGGCTGATTCGCGTGGTAGCCATTTGATTCGATCAATATTTAACAGTACCATCTCAATTTTTTTCTCAACAGATTTATTGATGGTAAAGCGTGTTCCTTTTCCCACTACGCCATCAGCCGTTAATCCATGTCTATATTGAAACTTTTGAACAGCTTTTTTGAGGCAAGGGTCAAAAAATGTGGTCTGTTTTAGACTTTGGGTTGAACACTCTTTATAATCGCCAGAGGCTTTGAGTCGATTACGAAGTGTTGGGATGGTGGGATGTACTTGTCCTGGTGTTAGAGGTTTATAATAGGTTAAAAGTTTCCATCCCCCTTGACGTTGTATGGCACGAAGTCTTTTCAATGCATTGATGAGATTTGCATATCTGTATCCTTTGGGGGTTATCTCTTTTATGGTTGCCAAAATATTCTCTCGTGCCATTAACTCTATAATATCAAATCTAAATGCGTAGGTTGTCCAGTCTCCATGTATTTTTGACTTTTTTAATGCTTTGAGATGGGCATTAAATTTTGCCCAATCTATCTCTCCATAGACGGTGTGTTGTAAAAATTCATAATAGAGAGCTGTCAATCTAAATTCAAGTTTTAGTGCCTTTTTTTTACCAACCTGTCTTCTGAATATTCGAGAGAGTACCATACTCTCTTTATAGATAAATCCTTGGGGGTTAAGGGTAGCATCAGAGCGAACGTAGTCCAAAAAATGTTTAATTTTTCGCAGTTTGGTTGCATGGTCGGTTAGCCATAGGGGGCGATAGCCATATTGAGCATAAAAATCAGTAAGTATGCTCTGATTTTTTAATACTCTAGGTGGTGTCTCTAATATCTCTTTTTTTAATTGGCTAGAGATGTTTCCTGCATTTAAGCAAGGAGTGAGTAGGAGTGATAAGCCAATAATGGCAAACAGCTGTAGAGCCTTTTTTAATCTGTTCATATTTTTTCCTTTGTATCTTACGCATTATAGTGAAAAATAGTGAAAAAAATGAAATAATGTTTTTATTTAATCTTCTAAAACTATATCATAAAAATAGCCACCACCAAAAATAGTAAAATTTCAACACCCTCCAACGTGGCTCCAAGGACATCTCCATTGACAAATTTGAGCTTATTTGCAAAGAAAATAGAGATACTAAACCCCATAATAGTTCCGATAATGAGCCAAATAAGAAATGAGTTGAGATAGAACGAACCAATGATGGTGATGAGGAGAAATATTAGTGCCAAAAACCAATAGTCCAATGCCTCTTTTAGCTGTGTGACAAAAGAGGACTTGAAATCATGAAGCACCAAAAGAGTCAATAGAGAGAGGCGACTGATGACCAGTACCGCGATGAACTCAGCAAATAGAGCATGAATCAAAAGAAAAACAATACCTGCTACTTTTAGTAACAAAAAAGCGACCCCATAAAGAACCCCAACTGCACCAACCGTTGGTTCTTTTATAATCTCATACGCGTTTTTGCCCCCATATGAAGCGTAGATGGCATCAAAGATATCTATAATCGCCTCTGTATGTAGAAAGCCATAGAGTATCATATAGAAAATAGCAGAGAATATAGCTCCATACCATCCTAAAGAGGAGAGAAGTAAAAAGAGAGTAATTGTCGCAAGACCCAGTAGATAGCCCACCAGTGGCAAAGAGAGTAGCATCACATTTAGAATGTGTGGGCTAGAGAGGTTATCGGTAGATTTAAATTTTATAGGGAGTATAGAGA
This sequence comes from uncultured Sulfurovum sp., assembly GCA_964452815.1. Taxonomy (GTDB): domain Bacteria; phylum Campylobacterota; class Campylobacteria; order Campylobacterales; family Sulfurovaceae; genus UBA1140. The sequence continues at coordinate 20,258 of CAYVNI010000103.1, read as the reverse complement.
AGTATGAAAAAGAGAATTTTATGCCCAGATACAGATTTTTAAACATTTTATTTTGGTTCCTTAATGGTGATAAACCCATCTTCTCGTGTTACTGTCGTACCATTTATGATGGGGTTCTCTTTTGAGAATGTGAGATTGTTCTCGTAGCCCAATAGATAGGTAAGGTATTGTGAAACATGATGATGGGATTTAATATTTTTATAATTTAGGGGTAGCTTGATATTGGAGACGACAAAGAGGGGAACTTCATAGATGGTTGCATCAAAACTGTTATGCCCGTACCGTCCATCCTCTCCTGTAAATTCTCCGTGGTCAGAAGTGTAGATAAAGACAAATAATTTTTTGGTGGCTAAAAGATTTTGGTAGATTTGGGAATATAGTTTAAAGCTATACTCTACTGATTTTAGATAGTTTACTGTTGGCATTTTTGATTTTTCCCCTAAAAAATACCGATAGGGAGAGTGTTGTCCTATCTGTTGCAGTACAATAAAGTTCTGTTGGGTAAAATCTATTTTGTTGAGTTCCTCTAATAATGAAAAATCAAACTTCTTTTCTCGCTCTTTTTTGCTATGGCTTTTATAATAGTCTATGAACTCTTTTTGCAGATAAGGTCTGATATGCTGTAGACTTTTGTCACTCTGAATAGAGATAAAAGAGGTTGTATGGTGGTTCTTTTTTGCCAATCGGAATAGATTGCTTTCATTATGATGATTGAGGCTTAAGGGGTTTGTTTTATTGTTTAAGAGAAGGGGAACGGCCACATCGGTATTGGTGGCTCCTGAATATATTTTTTTATAAAAAAAGTTTTGAGTTTTAAGTTTTGTCTCTATATAATTACTATATTTCATACTTTCTCCAATGAGTAGTATAATATTTAGACCAGCTTCTCGTTTGGGGTAGAGTGGTATCTCTTTTGTAATAAGGTATGAGGTCTCTCTGAATGGAAGATTAGAGAGGGCATAGAGAAGTTTTGTTGTCATGGTGGAGTTGATATTTACTGCTAATAAAACTATGAATAGAGCGTATTTGAGCCATAATTTTATGTCATATGTCTCTAGTTTAGGTATCAAATTTATAAAGATAATAGCTATTATAAGTAGAATAAGACTTGAAATAAAGAGTGTTGGCATGGCAAAAAAACTCTCAAATGTCTCTAGTAGGTGGGTATAAAAGAGATAAATATCAACAGGGTTTATCTCTCTATGAAAGTAGTTAAAAAAGAGATGATGAGGTGTGGATAAGAGTACTAAAAAGAGGTAGATTTTTTTATAAGATTCAAAAAAAAGTGTGATAAAAAGAGTTAATATAAAAAATAAAACAGCATAAAAAAGAGAAAAATCATCTGTAATAAGCCAATCTGAACCGACAATAATAGCCCAAAAGAGCAGGGCAATGATACTATTTCTCACAAAATATTCTCTAAAAGTCTAAGTGATGTGATATCTTTTATTGCAATACGGATAAAGTTCTCATCTAAAAAGTCAAAATTGGCACAGTTTCGTATCATGATTTTATGGGGGATAAGTTTTTCTTGAAACGTTTTTGCGTCTATATCTTTTAGCTTTACCATTACAAAATTGGCAGAAGAGGGGTAGATGTTTTCTATTAGATTTGATTTTTTTAGCATCTCTAAGAGATATCCTCTATATGCATTATTTATGGTTTGTGATTTCTCTACAAAATTTTTATCTCTTAGTGCTGATTGTAGATAGGCACTGTCAAATTGTGAGATTTTCCAAAGAGGCTCACTCTTTTGTAGCCTTTTTATGCTCTTTTGATTTGAGATTATTGCCCCCACACGAATACCTGCTGAACTATAAAATTTGGTCATGGATTTTAGAATATAGAGCTTGGGGTAGTCGAGATATTTGGTTGCCGACTCAAAGGGGGTAAAGTCTAGAAATGACTCATCTATCAGAATCGTACACCCTTTTTTTCTCCATATCGGTATCATCTCTTCTATGGGATAAAATTTTCCATCAGGAGTAGAGGGGTTGACAAAAATAATCAAGGAGTTCTCTTTTGGGTGAGTGTTAATATTTTCAAAACGGTTAATATACTCAATTGTATAACCATAAAGTTCTGCTGATTTTTGATACTCCATATAGCATGGAGCATAGAGGGTACAATGGTCTAAATTAAGTTCTCTAAAAAGGGAATAAATAGCCGTTGTAGCCCCATTAAAAAGCTCTATCTGTTCAATATCTATCTGATAGTTTTTAGCAATGGCTTTATATAAATCATCATAGTTGGGATAGGCTGAAATATCTAAAGAGTTAAAATCTATATCAAGTTTTGGTTGTAGAAAATTTATATTTGAAGAGAGGTCAATTACTTCATTTATTTCACATTTAATCTCTTTTGAAAAAGCCTTTAAATCCCCACCATGTCCATGCTTAATCATTATAAAAGAACTCCTTGTTAAATATTATGAAAACCCCGTTCTCTAAGACGGGGATGAATTGAATTAAATAGAATTTAATTCAATAATCTAGTTACCTCTTACACATCTAGTATTTGCTCCCCCACTAAAGTTGATAGGATCTCCTGCTTCTCCACCATAGGTATCTGCACCTTTTTTAGTTTTAACATAACCATCAGATACAACTTCTGCAGTACAACCACTAAATGCCTGTTTTGGTACATCACCTTGAGCATTCATACCTGAATGGAAAATTTTTGATTGTGCTTTTGTTGGAAGTGACCAATCACTAAATCCTGCAAAAGTAAGACCTTCACATTGTGCAACAGCTTCTGCTGGTGTTTTTTGAACTAATCCCGCATTTTGCCACATCAAATTGGTCTCTGTATCCAATGCTGTTCCATTCGATACATCTAGTGTAAATTTTTTATCTGAAGTTGTAGGTGGAGTTGGTGTATCACCTGTACAGATATCTACAGTAGTAGTTGTTGAGTGATTCCAACTACTACTTGGATCAAATACATTCATAACAACAATAGTACTTTTCCAACCTGCATAGTAGTCATATTCATCACCTGTTTTGATTCCAAAGCCCATTAAACCTTCAACTCCTGCCTCTCCACTATTATCATTTAACCCTGTGGCTAAAGAGAACTTTCTGTGTCCCCAAGCTGAACCAGCATCATCATAGATCCATCCATAGATAGCTTTTGCAATAGGATTTGTGGTATAACTAGCAGAACCAGCAGCGGCGTACAGATTTTCTGCATATCCAAAGAAGTCTTTATTGTTTTTAATCAAATCAACACTATCCAATCTATCCCAAGGAGAACCATCTTCTGTATGTCCAAATTTACCTTTTGTATATAGTAACTCTGCATAATTCTGTGCTACACCCACAACATCTTGATCGATTCCTTCAAAAGGTTTAATCCCTCTATCATATCTCTCTTTATTGGTAAGATAGAGTGCTTTTTCCTGATTGCTCATAGCATCCCATTCACTTTGAGATGGCATAACTAGAACTTTAGATATAGTTGAGTCTTGACCTCTTGCGTAGTTGAAGGCATCAGCAATATCCTGAACAGTCTCTCCACTTGCAGACCATTTTATATTGGCACTAGGGAATACATCTGAATAACCTGTATCACTATCTATAGTACTACAAGATGTTGTTTGTGGAGTCGGAGTCGGTGTTGGAGTCGGTGTTGGTGTTGGTGTTGGTGTTGGTGTTGGTGTCGGTGTCGGTGTCGGTGTTGTACTATCTCCACCCCACTCATAATGAACCTTCGCATATCCTGCTTTATAACCATAAGCTTTCATTGTTAGATTTTTTGTGGTTTCACCTGTAATCTTAATATACTCATGACCCAAACCTGTACCATCACCATTATAGCCTGACCACTCAATCTGCATCCCTTCATATGTTGTAGTCTGTTTAGATGGACCATTAATAATACCATCTGGCCAATGAACAATTTTTGCTCCTGTATCTTTATCATAGAGTTGAATATCTACATCCTCGTCAGACTTAAGTGTAATATAGAGATTATTAACTTTTGGTGGAATATCTCCAACGATTACAATATCTTTCTGAACTATCTGCTGTTCAAAATCTCCACTTCCTGATGCACTAGGCGTTGAACCTTCACTACAGTTAGCCTTACCTGCCCATGAATAATCAACTTTTGCATATCCTGCTTTATATCCAAATGCTTTCATGACAAAATCATTTTGAGTAGTTCCTGTTATCTTGATATACTCATGTCCAAGATTAGAACCATCACCATTATATCCACTATACTCTACAGTCACTCCTTTATAAGTAGTACTATCTTTTCCACTGCCATTTAATATTCCATTTGGCCAATGAACTATCTTATCTCCATTAGCATCATATAGTCTTATATCCACATCTTCATCACTATTTAATGAGATGTAAACATCTTTTAAATCTTTAGGGATAGTTCCAACGGTAACAACCTTCTCATAATCTCCACCATAATTCTCTATCTGCTGTTGGAAACCCCCACTTCCACCATCACATCCACCGTCACTTCCTCCAAAATCAAATCCACCATAAAGGTTACTTGTCAACAGAGACAAGCCTATCAGTGCTGTTGTTTTTTTCATTTTTTTACTCCTTCTATTTTTATTTTTCTAATCAAACTATTTAAGCTTAACACCTCATGGGAAAAAAAACTAAATAATTATCAACTATAGGAGATTATAATTATTTAATTTAAACTCCGTACTACTTTACCTCTCTTATCTCTGATTCATCAGGCATAACTGTAATAGAGAACTCTTTTTCTACCTCTTCACCACCACCACTATTACTAATAGTAGCTGTTAATGTAACCTCTATTTCATCTCTGTTAAATGATGGACGAACTACAATACCTTTACTCGATACAATGTTTGGATTGCTTGATTTCCAAATAATTCTACTTCCATCGGTTCCAATTTCAGGGAGATTTAGGTTTGATGTAACTTCATCTAAACTCTCATTATCAACTTTAATAAAATTATCAATCAATCTACTTTTTATATCATTTTTTATATCATTCTGTTTGGTTTGGGAGGAAGGTTTTGTTATATTAAATTTAAAAACTTTTTTATCTTCAACATCATTTTTAGATAATGAAGCTATTAGACTGATATATTTATCAAAATTTTCTGCATCAATTGACCATATAATAGAGACACCATTTTCATCTACCCTTGATAATTTCAAGTTTGTTTTTGATTTTAAAAGAGCCTCTTGATCTGATAATTCTATCTTCTTACTAAAGTTATCAATTATGACCTCAACACTTTCTGGCAGTTTCTCTTTGCATTGTTCTACTTTTTTAGTAGATATATTTTGAGTTTTAACTTTTGCTATTTCTTTTTTTGTATCATTTTGATATATAATAATTAAAATTAAGATTAGAATGGTTATCCATAATAATATGATTTTCAAACACCCTCCTTTAAATATATTGATTTTAGTGCAACCAAAATTTCTACAGTAAAAAATTTGAAAAAGTTTAAATTTAAGTAGTTTTAAATAGTCACAAAACATTTTACTATAATCTATTCCTTCTTTAATATCGCTAAATAAAATTATTAAATTACATTTCATTAATGAAACCTTTTGTAACTTTTTATCTTTTTTAGAGAGGAGAGAAAAATTATTGACTAAACTTGGTATAGCCTAGCTACAGCACCCTTACTTATTAAGACAAAATAATAAATTAGATATAATACTGAAAAAATAAAAAATAGGGTTTCTTGATGTTGGTAGCTCCAAGTATTTTATCGGCTGATTTTGGTCATTTGGCAGAGGATGTCAAAGCGATTTGTGAGGGTGGATGTGATTTGGTTCATGTGGATGTGATGGATGGTCATTTTGTGCCAAATCTGACCATTGGACCTGTGGTGGTTTCGGCTGTGGCAAAGGTGGCTACGAAACCACTGGATATTCATCTTATGGTTGAAAACAATACTTTTTTTGTAAATCTCTTTGCTCCTTTGAAGCCTGAATATATCTCTTTTCATATGGAGGAAGAGAAGCATCCCCATCGGTTGGTACAACATATTCGCTCACTTGGGATTAAACCTGCATTGGTTCTAAATCCCCATACACCACCTGAGAGCATTGAGTTTCTGTTGGCTGATGTGGATATGGTGCTTTTAATGAGCGTAAACCCTGGTTTTGGTGGACAGAAGTTTATCCTCTCTGTGATAGAAAAGGCGAAACGTCTAAAGGCGTTGATTAGTAAGCATAATCCTACGTGTTTGATTGAGGTCGATGGTGGGGTCAATGATGTGAATGTCAAAGAGTTGGAAGAGGCAGGAGTAGATATTGTGGTGGCAGGTTCATTTGTTTTTGGACATAAAGATGGATATAAATCAGCCATCTCATCATTAAAATAGGGAGTAGGGGAATGAGAGTTAAGATTTGTGGTATAACCAACTTGGATGATGCGATGCAAGCAATAAATGCAGGTGCTGATGCACTGGGGTTTGTATTTTATACAGAGTCCCCACGCTATATCACACCAACAAATGCTAAGAGAATTATGGATAAATTGCCACCATTTATTGGACGTGTGGGGCTTTTTGTAAACGAGGGGATAGATACCATAGACACTATTTCTAAATATTGTAATCTCACCATGAGCCAAATTCATAATGATATTGATGAAGAGATTTTGGACATGATAGAGTGCAATACTCTGCCAGTGATTCGAGCTAAAAAAGCGGAAGATATTTTGGCATTTTCAGACAGATATCGTTTGGTTGATGTCTACTGTGAAGAGTATGGCGGGAGTGGAAAACGCCTTAATTTAGAGTGGTTTAAGGGTATTGATTGTTCTAAGATTATCATAGCAGGTGGCTTAAGTCCTGAGAATTTACATGAGTTAAAAGCCTACAATTTCTATGCAGTTGATGTGAGTTCAGGAGTGGAGCGTATCAAAGGTAGAAAAGATTATGATAAGGTGAGTAGATTTATACAAAATGCAAAAAGTCTATGAAGAATTAACCTTAGCTTTTCGGCGTAATGAGGGAAAATTATCAACTGCTTCCTATGATAGAATTGTCTCTAAGTATACTACGCTTTTTGAGGATACACAGACACTTTTTCTCCTACTCCAAGCTTCGGGATACCCGATTGAAGAGGACGATAGAGGAGGCTATAGATTGCTTAGTTATAATCTCTCTTATACAGAGCAAAAATTTTGTGTAATTGATATTGAAACCAATGGAAGCAAACCTGAAACCTCACAAGTGATTGAGGTGGGGGCTGTAATGCTTCAAAATGGTGAAATTATAGGAAAGTTTGAGAGTTTTGTGGAGTGTACTTTTTTACCAGAGTATATTAGTAAAATTACAGGGATTGTTCCTGATGATTTGATTGATGCACCCAGTCGTTTAGAGGTATTGTCCAAGTTAAGAGTTTTTTTGGATGATGCTGTTTTTGTAGCACACAATGCAAATTTTGATTATGGGTTTCTCAATCACTCTTTTGACCGTTTTGGACTAGGAACAATTGGAAATCAAAAGCTCTGCTCCATTGAGTTGGCAAGACGGACTATTAAAAGTGAACGTTATGGTTTAGCCTATCTTAATGAGTCTTTGGAATTAGGAGTAGAGGTTCATCACCGTGCTTACAGTGATGCCTTGACTACAGCTAGGCTTCTTAACATACTTTTTGACAATCTACCAAGGTATGTAAAAACTACCGATGACTTACTGCGTTTTTCTATTTCTAGTAGGCGAGAGAGAACAAAAAAGAAGAGTATCAAATAGTTCTTCAACAGTATTTACACAATTTTATTGCATTATCTAGGTTACAAAACTATGCTTAATTTAACAATATTAATAAATTTAATAGAAATAGACTGTTATAATGAAAGTAGAATTTTAATTTTAAAAGGGATTATAGATGAAATATAACAGAGGAATAGTACTCTCAACTGTAGTAGCACTACTGGTCACAGGATGTGTAAAACCTACAGGTGAAGCCAATACAACAGGAAAAAATACACAAACATTTAACGATACTGCCACAAGTGGGACATATACCCCAACATATGCAGAAGATGTGATAGATGTAGGTACTTCTGGTACCGTATATGGAACAACATCGGTAGATAACACGGTTATCTCTACGGATACCTCATATGGTACTACACCAACATATGGTACTACTACTCCTACCTATGATACCACTCCTACCTATGATACCACTCCAACTTATGGAACCACTCCAACTTATGGAACCAGTACAGCAACGACCTATGACACTACCCCAACATATGATACCACAACACCATCGTATGACAATACAGTAACAACATCTCCAACCTATGGAACAGGTGGTGGTGCATATGGAAACCCTAATGCTACAGGTGGATACAATAGTGATAATGATATCTATGGTGCATCCCCATCAACAAGTGGAGGAGGGTATAATAATACCTATTCAAGTAGTTCAAGCAGTTCGTCAACAAGTAGTAGAGGGGATAATAATACCTACGCATCTACTCCTTCAACCTATACCACAAATAACTCATATGGATCTACAAGTGGTGGTGGAGCAGGAATTCATCTACAAGTAGCAGCCCTCAAAGATTATTATGCCGCAGAGGAGTATAAAAATAACCTAAGCTTAGACCCAAAATACAGTGCTTATGTTAAAAGAGGGAGTGTCAACAAGGTTATTGTCACAGGAATAGAGAGTCGAGCAGCAGCAAAAGCATTGGCGGCAAGACAATTTCCTGGAGCATTTATTGTGGGTGGTTCAGCACTTAGCTCTTCTTCTTCTCCCTCCTCTTCTAATAGCTACTCAAACAACAGTAGCTATAGTTCATCGGCATCCTCTTCTCACAGTAGTGGAAGCAGTTATTCGGGTAATGGAATAGGTATACAAGTCGGTGCATTCTCCTCTTATTCCTCAGCAAAGTCTGCAGCAAAACGAGCAGCAGGAAGTAGATACACAGCATTGGTTAAAACTGTAGATTCCCGAGGTAAAAAACTTTATAAAGCGATTGTTACAGGTTTTTCAAGTGCCTCATCTGCTCGGTCAGCTATTGCATCAGGTGAGTTTAGCAGTGCGTTTTTGGTGACAAACCTTAAGTAGTTTGGTTAGAGTGGTAGATAGATTTTATCTATCAGCTCCTCATACTCGCTTTGTGCATCACTGTCTATGGTGATGCCTCCACCACTTTTATAGTAGAGTTTATCTTCTTCTCTTTCTATAAATCGTATCATCACAGCACTGTAGAGATTCTCTCCATCAAAAATTCCAAAGATACCTGTATAGAATCCTCTTTTGTAATTCTCTATTCTCTCTATTATCTTTATCGTACTTTGTTTGGGTGTGCCTGTAATAGAACCAACAGGAAGTAGTTCTTTTAGTATTTCTCCTAGGTTGTCTCGCCAAGAGAGGGGGAGCTTTCCTGTTATCTTAGAGCTAACTTGTAGTAACTCTTTTTCTCCTGCTTTTATCTTATCTATATATCTAAATGCCTCTACCTTGACCTCTTTTGCGACCATAGAGAGGTCATTACGCATCAAATCTACTATCATTACGTGTTCAGCCATCTCTTTTTCATTGGTGAGTATATTCTCTTTGGCATTGGGAATAGAGGCTTCGATTGTCCCTTTCATCGGATAGGTGGAGATGCTATTCCCTTCTATCTCTATAAACTTCTCAGGCGAGAAGCAGATAAATTTATTTTTAAAGTAGAGTTTATACTTGGCTCTAGCATAGGTGAAAATCTCTTTGAGTGAGAGGGTACTCTCTATCTCTGTTCTAAAAGTTAAATTGAGCAGATATGTATTTCCCCTACGAATTTCTTCAAGTACCCTCTCTAGTGAGTTGTGATACTCCTTAAAAGGTAGAGGATATTTTTTAAGAAAATAGGGTTTCTCTATAGGGCTTCTTGGATAGTTTCGATATTTTCCTATTTTAAAAAAAATATCACTATCTAGCTCTTTTAGAGGTTGTACAAACCTCTCCTCTAAATCATAAGAGAGAACAAAGAGAAAAGGCTCTTTTTGTTGTGCCAGTTGTGTGATTTTATCCATTATGACCGATACTATTTAAGCAGTAGCTCTTTTAAGATAGCCATACGGACAAAGACCCCATTTTTGACCTGTTCGAGTACTTTACATCGTGGGTCACTTAGCATCTCATTGGAGATATCAATATTTCGCATTACAGGGCCTGGGTGAAGCAGAAGTATCTCTCTGTTCCCAAATCTCTCTTGTGTGATACAGTACTCTTTTGCATACTCTTCATAATCTTCAAAGATAGGAGCCTTGTGCCTCTCAAGTTGTGCGCGTAGACTCATCACAATATCCACCGAGTCGATAACCTCATCAATATGCTCATATTTCGGCAAGTCATTGTCAGGCATAAATGGTTTAGGGGCGACTAATACCACATTTAGCCCCATACGCGTAAAGAGTCGAATCCCTGAACTAGCCACACGAGAGCTTACAATATCTCCCACAATTGCAATGGTCTTTCCCTCAATATTACCATCAAAATGCTCTAGTATCGTAAAGTAGTCAAGCAGTGCTTGAGTAGGGTGAGCATACTGTCCTGCTCCTGCATTAATTACAGGAGTCAACTCTTTATCAGCCAATTTTCGTGGTGTGTTGTTATACTCATGACGAATAATCACACCATCAGGCTCCATTGCACAAAGGTTAGAGAAGGTATCCTCCAAACTCTCTCCTTTTTTAGTAGAGCTTTTAGAGGGGTCAAGATGAACCACAGAGGCTCCAAGCCGTTTGGCCGCTACCTCAAAAGAGCTACGTGTTCGAGTAGAACTCTCAAAAAAGAGTGTAATGAGAAGTTTATCGGAGAGAAGCTTTGGTGGCATCTCTTTTTTAAATGCTCTTGCATCGTTAAAAATACGTTCTATTTGAGCTTCGCTAAAGTCATTGGTGTCTACAAGATGTTGCATGAAATCCCTTATTTTTTTAGTTGCTTATTATAACGAATATCAAATAGATTTTTAACCAATTAGTTAACTTTTTTAAAGATAAGAGTATTGGTTAAGGGAGTAATGTTATAAAGTAAAGTAATGTTGTAATTTACTCACAATAGGTATCTGCCCACAAACCCATCCAATCCTTCTTGAATCGTCCACCAATTTGGAAATACCTTATCATAAAATGGTTGTGTTACTTTTTTGAACTCCTCTCTATCCTCAAAAAGATTGACACCCCACTCAAAATCTATATCTCTACTTTTTAGAGCCTCAATAGATAGTAGGGTATCATTAATACAGCCTAATTTAGATGGGGTGACAAGTAGAGTTTTGGCGTTCAGTTCTTGGATTAAATCTATCATCATGTAGTTTTTTGTGATGGGAACCATAAGTCCTCCAGCTCCTTCGATTATTAGGATATCACATAATTTTGAGAGCTCTTTTATTTTGTTTTTAATACTCTCTATCTTTATGATTTGATGGGTGTCAGCACAAAATGGGGAGGCGGGTAGGGTAAAAGTATAGGCAGTTATCTCTTTTGCTATTAAGTTTTCAAAATTTGTATTATAATTTTTAATAAAGGATAATAGGGCAGAGGCATCTTGAATCTTATTCTCTACACCTGTCTCTATTGGCTTACAAACCCCCACAGATAAACCTTTCTCTCCAAACCTTCGAATAAGCTCTAAAGTTGTGTAAGTTTTGCCAATATTTGTATTAGTTGCCGTAACAAATAGTAATTTCACAATTAAACTCTCTTTTTTTATTAGGATTGTAGCATAAAATAAGATATACTTTATATTATAGGTTTATAGATTATTTTAGAGGATTAAAAGTTTGCCAAAGATAGAAGAAGAGATAAAAACGGTATTAAGAGTGGTTGAACCAACCAAATACAAAGTTTTGCTTCATAATGATGATTACACCAGTATGGAGTTTGTAGTAGAGATTTTAATGGAAGTTTTTCATAAAAATGTATTAGAGTCCGAACAGATAATGCTCAATATCCATCAAAAAGGTAGGGCAATTTGTGGTATTTATACGTTTGAGATAGCTCAAACCAAAGTACAACAAGTGAAAGTAATGGCAAAAAGCAGTGGTTTTCCACTACTTGCAACATTAGAACAAGAATAGATGAAGGGGTAGAAAATGATAAGCGTAGAACTTAGAAGTGTATTTGACGAGTCTGTGAAATATGCTAAAAATAATAGACATGAGTATTTAACTCTCGAACATATTTTTTTATCCATTTTACGAAGTAATGATGGATTGGAAATATTGACAGCGGTGGGTGGAGATGTGAATTATATGATAGGATTGGTGGAGTCTTATCTGCAAAGCAACACACCTATTTTAGAGCCAAATGAGGAGAGTGGAGAAGTTGATGACCCGTATGAGACCTTGGTACTCTCCAATGCAATGAATGACATGATGATGCACATTAGCAGTGCAGGACGTGTAGAAGCCAAAGTAGGGGACATGATTGCCTCTATTTTTACGCAAGAGAAGAGTTATGCTTTTGCTGTTATGCAAGCAGAAGATATTAATCGGGTGGATATCCTAACGGCGATTTCTCACTCAGAGCTAGTGGAGCAGAGCAGTGAAGAGCAAGAGGATGAACATCCTAATCTCTCTGCTTATACCATTGAGCTAGTAGAGGTGGCAAGAACAGGTAAAATAGATCCAATTGTGGGGCGTACTTCTGAGATAGATAGAGTCATGCAGACGCTCTGTAGACGTAAAAAAAATAACCCTCTTTTGGTGGGTGAACCAGGGGTGGGAAAGACAGCCATTGCTGAGGGATTGGCACTGAAAATTTCAGAAGATGATGTTCCTGATATTTTAAAAGAGAGTAAAATTTTTGCCCTTGATTTGGGTTCGATGATTTCAGGAACCAAATATCGAGGTGATTTTGAAAAACGTTTAAAAGGTGTACTTAAAGAGTTACAGAGTATTGACAGAGCGATTATATTTATTGATGAAATACATACACTTGTTGGTGCAGGAGCGACCAGTGGTGGGAGTATGGATGCAGCTAATCTGCTTAAACCTGCTCTAGCAAGAGGAGAGTTGAAATGTATCGGAGCAACCACTTATGCTGAATTTAGAAATCATCTTGATAAAGATAAAGCATTAACCCGTCGTTTCTCAAAGATAGACATAGATGAGCCATCACCAGAGGATACGATAAAGATTTTAACAGGGATACAGCACAAATACGAGGAGTACCACGATATTAAGTTTTCACCAGAAGCACTACAAGCCTCTGTTGATTTGAGTGTGAAGTATCTTCATGATAGATTTTTACCTGATAAAGCGATGGATATTATTGATGAGGTGGGAGCCCATTTTATGCTTAGAGGCAAAAAGAGCCTTACCGTAGAGAGTAGTGATATCGAAGAGGGAGTGGCACGTATGTTAAAGCTTCCATCGACCATTGTCTCTTCGGATGATACCAGTAAGCTTAAAAAACTGACAGAGGTGATGAAGAGCAAGATTATCGGTCAAGACAAAGCGATTGAGACGGTGGTACAGGCGATTAAACGCTCTTATGCAGGGTTAAATCAAGAGAATAGCCCAATTGGCTCGTTCCTTTTTGTCGGACCTACAGGGGTTGGTAAGACAGCACTTAGTACGGAGTTGGCATCAAGCATGAATATTCACTTTGAGCGACTGGACATGAGTGAGTATATGGAAAAACACTCTTTAAGTAGACTTATTGGCGCACCTCCTGGGTATGTAGGCTATGAGCAGGGTGGACTATTGACAGAGATGGTCAAGAAAAACCCACACACTGTTCTGCTTCTTGATGAGGTTGAAAAGGCTCATCCTGATATTATGAATATTTTGCTTCAAGTAATGGATGGGGCGAAGTTGACCGATAACAATGGAATTGTAAGTGATTTTAAAAATGTTATCTTGATTATGACCTCAAATCTTGGAACAAAAGAGGCAAATGTGATGGGCTTCAACAAGGATAGTAGCTCAAAAACTGAGAATGCTCTAAAAGATTTCTTTGCCCCAGAGTTTATCAATCGATTGAGTTCAGTGGTAAGATTTGAATCACTTAGTTTAGGGGTTGTAGAGAAGATAGTAGAGACGGAGATGGTTAAACTTAACAAGCAGATGGAGCGTAAAAATATCGTGATTAAACTCTCTAAAAAAGCGAGAGAGTACATTGCAAAAGAGGGTTACAGTAATATCTATGGTGCAAGACAGGTGGCACGTGTAATTGATGAAAAAATTAAAGAGGCATTGACAGATGAGATTCTGTTTGGTTCACTTCAAAAGGGTGGAACAGTAAAAGTAGGCTTTAAAAAGGAGAAACTGGACTTTGTCTTCAATATATGATGATAATTTTTATCTGACAGAGATAGGCTCTTCTCATATCTTTCCCAATCCAAGAGAGGGAAGTGATGAGGGACTTCTTGCCTATGGTGGAGACCTAAATCCCAATAGGCTATTAAAAGCGTATCGTCAAGGTATCTTTCCTTGGTTTTCCCCTGATGACCCCATTCTTTGGTGGTCACCCAATCCCCGACTTGTACTTTATCCCACTGAATTTAAAGAGAGTAAATCTTTAAAAAGAGTAATTAAAAATAGGGGATATGTGGTAAAATTCGATAGAAATTTTGAAGCAGTTATTGATTGTTGTGCCAAAGTTCCTAGAGAGGGACAAGAGGGAACATGGCTTACCCAAGAGATGAAAAAGGCGTACATGGAGCTTCATGCAATGGGGTTTGCACATTCGATTGAGACCTATTTTGAGGGAGAGCTTGTCGGGGGACTTTATGGTATCTCAACAGGTAAAGCTTTCTTCGGTGAATCTATGTTTGCTTTAATGCCCGATGCGTCAAAGGTTGCCTTAAGAAAATTAAGCACACTCTGTGTTCAAAAGTGTTATGATTTTATTGACTGTCAAGTTGAAACACCTCATCTGATGAGTCTAGGAGCAAGATTAATCTCAAGAGACCAGTTTTTAGATGAATTAGATGAGGCATTGACAAAGTCAAGTGATATCGGTCTGTGGTGTTCTTGGGGCAATTAATATATTTATAATTTTAGAGGAAGTAGTTATGGTAAATAGAGATATTAGATTTTCATTGTGGTTGGATTTTGTAGAGAGAGATTATCTCAAAAATGAGTTTGGAGAGCTTTTGGGCAGAGGGGTTGTCAATGGAGCAACATCAAATCCTGCAATTTTTTCAAATGCAATTATCACATCACCTGCGTATAAAGAGCAGTTGGAATCACTTGTTGGGTTAAGCCCAAAAGAGAAGTATGAGGCGTTAGCCATAGAGGATATCCGAACAGCAGCGAAGCTCCTGCGTCCACTCTATGATGAGGGGAATGATGGTTTTATCTCAATTGAGGTTGACCCATTTTTATCCAATAATAGCAAAGGAACCTATGAAGAGGGTCGAAGACTCTTTAAAGCAATTGGTGCACCCAATGTTATGATAAAAGTACCCGCAACCCAAGCAGGATTTGAGGCGATGACGGCACTGATGGGAGATGGAATTTCGGTCAATGCCACGTTGGTATTCTCTCAAAAACAGGCAACACAGTGTTTTAAAGCAATGAACAGAGGAATTGCCAAGTGTGAAGCAGATGCTCCTTGTCGTCTATCAGGTGTGATTTCAGTATTTGTCAGCCGATTTGATCGAGCATTGGACAGTGAGCTTGAAGCGTGTGGAATTGACCCTGCTAAAACAGGTATTTATAACGCAGCTAAAATCTATAATATGATAGAGGCAAATGATGTTCCCAACATCAAAACGCTTTTTGCCAGTACAGGAGTTAAAGGTGATGCACTTCCTGCAAACCACTATATTGCAGAGCTACTTGCACCAAACTCTGTAAATACTGCTCCATTAGCAACAATAGAGGCACATTTAAAGAGTGGAGAGGATAAAGCCATGTTACCTATTGACGATGATATTCTTAATGGATACTTTATAAACCTTAAAGATAATGGTTTTGATATGGAGGAGATTTCAAAAACTCTACTTAACGAAGGGTTGGTGCAATTTGAAGAGGCATTTAGTAGGATGCTGGAGAGTTTAGAAGAGTAGATTTTTTTAATTTTAATGAAATTAAAAAACTTATGATATACTTTAATAAAAAATTAATAAAGAATATCATATGGAAAAAAAATTACAATTTTATTTAAGAAATCTTATACATAATGGGGGCAGTGACCTCCACTTAAAATCAGGTGCTGTTATTCGTCTTCGGGTGAATGGTGACCTCTTAAAGCTAGGGGAGAGGGTACTTTCTAATGAAGAGCTTGATGGGATTGCTCAGGCAATTTTGACTGAAAAGCAGTATCACACTTTGGTGACAACCAAAGAGCTTGACTGTACTTATGTACTTGATGATGATAATCGTTTTAGGGTTAACTTCTTCTATCAACTCAATGGACTCTCGTCCGTTATGAGGATTATTCCTGTAAAAATCTTAACGCTAGAAGAACTCTCCTTACCTCCTATTATTGCTGACCTTGCCGATATGCACCGTGGACTTATTTTGGTGACAGGGGTAACGGGTTCGGGAAAATCTACCACTCTTGCAGCGATGTTAGATAGAATCAATCGTACCAAGAAAAAGCATATTATCACCGTTGAAGACCCTGTGGAGTTTGTGCATCAAGACAGAGAGTGTCTTATCTCTCAACGGGGAATTGGTCAAGATTCACTCTCTTTTCAAAATGCACTAAAAGCAGCGTTACGTGAAGACCCTGATATTATATTGGTGGGGGAGATGCGTGACCTAGAGACGATTGAGATTGCCCTTCATGCAGCGAACACAGGTCACTTGGTCTTTTCTACCCTACATACGCTTGATGCTAAAGAGACGATAAACAGGGTTATTGGTATGTTTCCTGAAGCGGAGCAGAACCGTATCCGTATGACTTTAGCTTCTGTGTTGGAGGGGGTGGTTTCTCAGCGTTTGGTCAAGACGGTGGATGGTAAAAGAGCAGCAGCCATTGAGATTATGAAACGAACGGCGAGAATCGCTGAACTCATAGGAGACAATCGAGATTATGAGATACTTGATACCATTGAAGAGGGAAAAGAGATATATGGTTCTCAATCGTTTGACCAAGCTCTTCTTGACCTCTTTCATAATGGAAAGATATCTGAAGAGGTGGTGTTGGAGAATGCAACGAATGCTTCGGATATGAAGTTGAAACTACAAGGAATAGGGCTTGAATCTGATGGTAAAGTTGATAGTAGTTCAGAGGATATATTTGATTTAAAAGAGGTGGAATCTGTAGAGTAGGCTTCTGAAGAACAAAAAAAAACTATTTTAATCCTATATTTTGATATAATATAATATAATTAAACAATTAATAATATTATAGGAGAGCTATAGTGATAGAATTAATAGCAAAAATAGGTTTTTTTCTAGCGGTTGCAATGCTGATAGGTATGGGTATTGGTTGGTTCGTGGCGGATATAATGCGAAAAAAATCAATATTACTTGAGACAAAATCTTTAAAAAGTACCATACAAGAACGGGATAAGCAGTTAAAATTGTTAGAGGAGAACTTAAGTATTCAAAAAACACAACTCTTCAAAATGACTGATGAGGGAATTGTTAGTCGTCATAATCTTTTAAAACAGTCAAATATGATAAGAAAACAGTCTGATGAACTTTTTATGATACAAGATAAGTTGGGTCAGATTAAGGTAATGGAGCAAGATAAAGTAGAGTGTTTAAAGGGTATTATGGAGCTTAGTTTACAGTTAAAAGAGAGAGAAGAGGAGCTTTCTACCTATGAGAAAGAGTACCTCTTATCAAAAAATACTCCACTAAAAACAGCCATCAATATTAGCGAAGAGCGTACCCTTAAAGAGAGCAGTTTTAAAGAGAGTGCGTTGAAACAAGAGGTTGAAGAGTTAAAATTGTTACTGGCAGAGAGCCATTTAAAGCTTTCAGACGAGGATATGATAATCTCTAAAGATCAATTTAAACATATTGAAAAAGAGTTTGTAGTCTATAAAGAGAAGATTGAGATTCTAAAAAAAGAGAACAAAGAGCTTAATTATTTGCTCAAAAACAGTCAGCAGAAGAGTAATGGTGTTATTGAAAAATTAACTGCCTTTATTCCCTTTAAAAGTGATAATCCAAAAAACATAGATATAAAGTTTCAAAAACAACAGAAGATTAAACAAGTTTAGGTATAATTCGCTCTAAATTTCAAGATTAGAAGGACACAAATGTTAGAAGGTATTACTAGAGAGAGTATCGGCTCAGCCTCTGCAAAGAGACTTAGAAGAGATGGTTATCTAACAGCTAACATCTATGCAAATGGTGTAGAGAACATTCAAGCTGCGTTTAAAAGAGGTGATTTTGTTAAAGCTGTAAGAGCAAAAGAGGCGTTGATTCTTCCTTTGACGGTAGATGGTAAAGAGATTAATGCTGTAATTCAAGAGTATCAACTACACCCTGTATATGGTGATGTTGTTCATGTTGATTTGCGTGTGGCAGTTCCTGGTCAAGTGACAAATTTCCTTGTTCCTGTTAAAACTTCAGGTACACCAAAAGGGCTTAAAAACAAAGGTGTTTTGGTTGTTTCTAAAAAAAGATTAAAAGTTAGAGGCGCTATCGAAGATATGCCAACTAATTTTACTTTTGATGTTGAAGGTCTTGATAGAGATGACTCTATTTTGGTTAGAGATGTAGAAGTTCCTGCAAATTGTCGTCTTATGGATAGAGATGATGTCGCTATCTGTGGTGTGATTAAAGCAAAATAATTATGTTGCTACTCGTAGGGCTAGGTAATCCTGGAATCCAATACGAAGATACAAGACATAATATTGGTTTTAAAGTCATTGACAAGCTTGTCAATGACTTTGGAGCTAGAGATGTATCTAAAAACTCTTTTTACGGAGAACTCTTCAAATTCAATCAAATCCTTTTTCTAAAACCCAGCACCTTTATGAACTTATCAGGTAAAAGTCTTATTGCTGTTAAAAACTTTTATAAGATAGAGTTAGAAGATATTATTGTGGTGCATGATGATATTGATTTGCCTTTTTCAGCGTTACGCTTTAAGCAGGGTGGTGGACATGGTGGGCATAATGGCTTACGTTCTATAGATGCTACTATTGGAAAAGATTATATTCGTGTGCGTATGGGGGTGGGGAAACCTGAACATAAAAGTCAAGTGGCGGACTATGTGCTTCATAATTTTTTGCAAGATGAGGGTGAAATCTTAGATGAGTGGATAGCTCATACGGTTACAGCGATTAAAGAGCTAGAGGAGCATGATTTAAACTATGTTAAATCACGCTACTCCTTAAAAGAGTTTGGTCAAAAATAATAGAGGAAAGAGAGGGATAAACTATGCTTTTTCGTTATATCTCTTTTCACTATATTAAAAATCTTCTTATTATTCTTTTTGCACTCACAGGACTTTTTGCAGGTCTTGACTTTCTCATGAATGGTACATCTCTTCAATCGTTTAATATCAAAGTACTCTATATTTTCAATAAGTGGCAAGAGTCTCTCAATCTTCTCTACCCTTTGGCGATAATTTTTGGAGCGATATGGACAAAAATTATATTTGTAAAGCGTAACAATATGGGGGCGTTGTATGCGTTGGGAGTGACGAGAAAAGAGGTGGCTCAACCATTTTTGTTGGTGGCTTTTTTGACCTACTCTTTTTTTGTGGCACTTAATTTTACCTCCTTTGCTACGGCGAAAGATACGGCAAAAGCGTTAAAAAAAAATGAGTATAATATCCGAACGAGTGAGAATCTTTTTTTTAAATACAATGAGAGTTTTGTCTATATTGGAAAACTTCTTCCTTATGAGAAAAAGCTAGAGAAGCTAACGGTTTTTACCTTTAAAGATAAAAAAATAGATAAAGTAGAGAGTGCTGACTCAGCAACTTATAATGGCAAAGAGTGGTTGGCTCTAAATGTAACGCAAAAAACCAAAAGAGTCAAGGAGAATGGTGAGCCTTATCTAACCGTTGAGCATATGAAGCAGTTAAACACATTGGTGGGATACCATCCCAAGATACTGACCTCTATCTATGAAGAGAGACAGCTTACTCTATATGAGAGTTTAATTGCCAAAGAGTTGCTAAGTTCACAAGGAGTTGAAACCTTTAAAGTACGCTCGGATATCTATGGTAAAATTGTTATGCCACTCTTCTCTATTGCTCTTTTGATGATACTGCTCTTTACCTTTCCTTTTCACGCACGGTATATGAATGTAGGCTCTGTTACCATAAGAGCATTGGGAGGAACACTGTTTATTTGGGGCATACTGTTTGCCCTGCATCAAATGGGAACAAATGGAGGTATTCCTCCTGAAGTGGGAAC
>CAYVNI010000102.1:0-2091 GCA_964452815.1 uncultured Sulfurovum sp. | reverse complement strand
ATCATCCCCAAATAGGTAGCAAAGAGACAAAGAGCAATATTTAAACCGATATTCAATAAAGCTTTTTCCAAAAAACCATCTTGGATTAAAGTTAAGGTCTCTAATGAAAAAGTAGAAAAAGTGGTCAATGCACCTAAAAGTCCTGTAATAAATAGTGCTTTTTGATGGGCTGATAGATTAATCTCTTGGAAGTATAAAAAGAGAAAACCTATCAAAAAACTTCCCAACACATTGACAAAAAGCGTCCCAAAGGGGAAGAGGATGTTGGTGCTTTTTTGCACCCATCCTGATAGGCTAAAACGTAGTATCGCACCAATAAAACCACCTGTGCCTACTGCTAGAAGAAGTGAAAAGTTCATTAACGACTCAACTGCCAATCATCAACTGGTTTTTGATTGAAATTTTCTGTTTTTTGAGCCAACAACTTTTTAATAATATCCAACTCCTCTTGCAATGAGTTATCATTAAGTATATTCATATGGCTTACATAGTGCTGCTTAAAGAGTTGAAAGAGCTTTTTATATCCTGCACTCACTTTAAGGTTACATGATTTTCTCTCATAGGTTTTCATAATTGGAAAGAGTGGTCGTTTTGGAGGGAAAATCATACAGTGCTTCATTAGCTCTGGAGTATCTTGCATTACCCATTTAACTTGGTCATTACACCCTGCTCGTGCGTCCATAAGCCAGTTTTTCATAAGGGTTACATACTCACTTACTAAAATAGCTTTTTGAACACCATAATTGTCATAATAATCTTTTCTTTTAGTATTAAAAGTAATCTTGTCTACATTATTAAACGCTTTACCCTCTACATCTGTATAGGAGACAGAGAGTTTGATATCGTCTGAACCACTTCCTATTTTTTTAAGTTTAAGAAGGACTACCCCACCTTTGGTCTGACCATCTTCTGTTGCCGAAGGGAAAAGTGTGTTTATTTTCATAATCTCACCTGTGGCCAGTTTTGCATCGGGTGAGCCGTAGACTCCTGCTATCTCATACTTAGAGCTATCAAGTTTCAGTTCCAAATCATACACCAAAGGGGTTACCATATAATCAAACTCTTTATCAAGAAGCTTTTTAAATGCTTTTGAGGAGTGAACAGAGAAGTAATTTGCCCCTTTTGTTTTAGAAACATACTCTACCAAGTCGGTATTAAAATCAACCCCAACACCAACAAAAGTTGTATGAATTCCCTTCTCACTTGCACTTTTAGCCAAGCCAAAGAGCTTATCTTTTGCAAGTTCACCACGGTTTGGCATGGCATCGGTCAAGAAGACAATTCTGTTTTCATACTCGGAGCTATTTGAGATATTCTCAAAAAGTTTTACTCCCTCTTTGTACCCTTTACTCCAATTTGTACCACCTCTCTCTTGCAGAGACAAGATATGATCACGAATTGCCATTTTATCACTATAAGCGACAAGATTCAGAGGTTTTGCTGTATAAGCGTTGTGGTCAAAAAGAGCAATCCCCAATCGGTCATCATCTTTTAGATGTGAAAGCATCGCCACAATAGACTCATTGGCGATGGTCATCTTTTTCACTTTGGCTTGGTCACTGTTTTTAATCTTTTTTCCTGCTTTGTCATAATAGTAAGATTTAAAACTTCCACTCATAGAGCCAGAGATATCCAAAACCACGACCAAATTTAACTTTTTACGTTTAAAATCAGCCTCATCAATACCTGAGTTTAAGCCTACAGATAAAAAATACTCCTGCTCTTTTGAAAAAATATTCTCTTTACTCGCCGTTGAGTAGCTTGGGCAGAAAAGCTCTTTACAGACTTGACCATTTAGCCCTGTATCAAAATAGTGGCTATAGAACTGCCCCTCATAGGTGATGGACTCTAACTTTGGAAGATAACCGTTTTCAATATTGGCTTTAAAGTTATTGGTATCTTTTGCACCACCCACTGCCATACCAAGCTTTTTACTTCGGTACATCTTTGGAGCAGGTGCCATCGCCATTGGCATGGCACGACTTCCTGAACTATTTAGACTTCTATCCGAGGTCTCTTTGGTAGAATTATACTCCCAATCATCAACAGCATTGAGATTAGCCTTTTTACTCATTGCATTAAGAGCAGAGA
>CAYVNI010000101.1:0-2554 GCA_964452815.1 uncultured Sulfurovum sp. | reverse complement strand
TTTTATCAAAAAGGTATAGACCCCAATTACACAAGAGATGACAATACTCAGATTGTTACCGACCATGTCACAGGATTGGAGTGGGAAGATACTTTATCAGTTTCATCAGAAACTAAAACATGGTTAAATAAAGAAGTTACTCAAAAGTGTCGTGATGGATATGGAAACCCAATGTGTCCTGATGAGGGGTGTGATATCTGTTCTGATATATCAGGTGATACAGCCACAACATATTGTTCTGCATTAGAACTAAGTGGAGGAGGTTGGAGACTACCTACAGCAGAAGAGCTTTTTTTTATAGTAGATAAATCTAAAACGAAGCCATCTATAAATTCAATCTTTAAAAATACAAACAGTAATGCTTGGTACTATACTTCTACTTTTTCTCAAAACTATTTCTTACCTGTTACCGTTGATTTTAATGAGGGGTATAGTGTCATAGATTTTCCAAAGCTTTCGCCATTTCGTGCTTCTACTCGTTGTGTTAGAGGAGATAACCCTAGCTCTTTAAATAGAGAATTTATTAGAAATAGTCAAGGATTAGTGCAAGAGACAAAAACAAAACTAGAATGGCAAGATAATTATGATGATAATGGTGAAACCATCAAAAAAGCTAATTGGAAAGATGCTATTGAGTATTGTGAATTTTTAGAGCTTAATGGTACAAATTGGCGACTTCCTAATATTCATGAGCTTTATACTATTTTGGATGAAAAAGGAGAGTTACACCAAGATTTTATATTTAGAGATGATTATGCATGGTGGTCATCTACAACATATGGTGGTAATATGGGAGGAGTTTTTCCTATTGATAATGCAGGATTAAATACTATTGCATGGGTAGGTCATGGAGGAAAAAGAGTTCCTTATTATTCGAGTGGAGCTAGTAAAAATAGAGAGCAAAGTGTTCGTTGTGTACGGGATATCAATTAAGAACTAGTAAATTAGTTTGTTCTAAAAATTATAATGGGTAGACACAGAGGTCTACCCCTACGATTATAGGTCGTCAGCGTGTTTTGAAAGATAGTCAGCAACACCCTCTGTGTCAGCTTTCATACCCTCGTCACCTTTTACCCAACCAGCAGGACAAACTTCACCATTTTCATTTGTAAAAATCATGGTATCTACCATTCTAATCATCTCATCAATGTTTCTTCCAAGTGGCAAGTCATTAACAACGGCGTGTCTAACTGTACCATCAGCATCAATCAAAAATGACCCTCTAAGAGCCACTGCATCATCAAGAAGAACATCATAATCTCTAGCAATTTGCTTTGTAATATCGGCTACCAATGGCATATCAACTCTACCAATTCCACCTTGATTTACTGGTGTCTCTCTCCATGCGAAGTGTGAGAATTGACTGTCTACAGATACACCGATGATATTAACACCTCTTTCTCTAAAATCTTTTGCTCTATGTGAAAAGGCAATAATCTCAGAAGGACATACAAATGTAAAATCCAGTGGGTAGAAGAAAAGTACTGCACCCTTTTCACCTAGGTTCTCCATAAGATTAAAATCATCTACGATTTGTCCGTTTGCTAGTACTGCTGTTGCTGTGAAATCTGGAGCTTTATTTGTTACAATCATGTTAGTTTCCTTGTTTTTTAAATAATAATTTTTATTTGTAAGGAAATAATATCATAGAAAATTTAAAATAAGATAAAATTACTCTCTTTTTATTTACTCTTTTTTTCTCGCTTCTCTTTAATCACCAAGTTAACAGGTTTATCGGTATTTTTACCAATAAACTCCTCTGCTCCTTCAAGCAAAATAGGCACAATACTCTTTAAATTTGTTGATTCCCCCACCGAGGAGACATCAACTCGCCAAAGCTCTTTTCCTGCTTGGTTTTTTGCCAATATCTCTATGTAACGGTTGTATAGAACATATGTTTTTTGATAAGTACTGTAGTTATTATAGATAAAATCACCCCAAAATGGGTGGTAGTATCCGTGATAAAATCCAAAAGAGATATTGGGTTGGGTGTAGGTTGTTGTCTCTTCTTTGACTTTATCTATTCCGTAGTCAAAATAGATAGTCTGTTTTGCAGAGGCAGAGTTGTTTGGTTGGGTATATCCCTTTTTATGTAAGATGGTCATAAGTTGAGATGAGTGTTTTTGAAACTCTAAACTGTTCTTATCGGTACTTTTTCCTAAAGGTTCGATGATATAAGAGGTTGGGGAGATATCAATATTAGGGTTGGTAATGGCATCAACACTCACTCTATATTTATTAATCATAGGCGTACATCCTGTGAGTAGTAATATAGCAGATACCATCAATGTGTTATATACCATTTTTTTTATTCTCATCTTTTTATCCTTTAACCTTTTTTTATTAGTTTACTATAAGTTTTTTAACTATAGGTTTTATTTGTGTATGGATTGTGGAACCCGTTGAGAAAGAGCCATCTTTTATTGATGGTTAAAAATAGGGCTATATAGGTTATAATTGTCTCAATATTTTTTGGAAGCAAGGGAGGTTATCTAAATGAAAAAAACTTTAAAACTACTGGCTCTACTCGTTTGGTACATAGGTTTTGTAGCCC
>CAYVNI010000100.1:0-17317 GCA_964452815.1 uncultured Sulfurovum sp. | reverse complement strand
AGCAACTCTTTGGGTTGTGAAACTCTAACACAACCGTGTGAAAAGGCTCGTTTATCTCTTTTAAACAGATAGCGTGTGGGTGTATCATGGAGATAGACAGCATATCTGTTTGGAAACTTAAACTTTATTTTTCCCAAAGCATTTTTTTTACCTGGTGGCTGCATCATACGATAGGGAAAGCGTATCCCTCCCCAAGTATACTGCTCCCAATAGATGCTATAGGGGTCAATTCTTGGGGAGCGTTCACTCCATGTTTGATGTATCTCTAGTCCCTGTTTTTTTAGATAATTTATATTTTTAAGTACTTTTGGAATAATTTCTCGTCTTACAATTCCTTCAGGTACTTTCCAATAGGGGTTGAGAACAATAAAAGATATCTTATTGTTAAAAATAGGAGTAGGGTGTTTAGGGTCTCCGACAATAACACGAATTTTTTGTTTGGTTTGATTCTGCTCAATATAGTGCAACATATACTCTGGTATGTTAACCACAAGATACTGGTCATGGTTCTCTCTAGAGAGCCATTTAATACGGTCTAGGTTAAGCAGTACTTTTTGGATTTTATACTCTATGGTTTGGTTCATTGCTTTTTGTGTTCCTGCACCAACTATCGCATCAACCTCTAGCCCATGACGTTTTTGAAATTTTTTTACCCCCTCTGCTAAACAAGTATCAAAAGTAGCACGAGGTTGAAATTTAATTTTTATCTTACTTTCATTCTCTATCTCATCCTCAAAAAATTTATCTGTATTAAAGTCACACTTTTTAATGTCTCCTGATGCTTCTAGTCTCTCTCGTAGTTTAATGACATTATCCCCTTGGTCTCCGAGTTTGAGTACTTTGAAATCAGGTAGTTTCTTCCATGTACCTTTTTTCTTGATTTCTTGAAGTTTCTCTAAGGCAAGAAGTAGCTCTTTATAGGAAAAACTTTGAGGGGTTATCTCTTTAATTGTCTCTGTGATAGATGCTTTTAGCAGAAGTTCAGAGAGGCTAAATGGGGGATTATCCTTCTGCCAAGAGGCATTAATACGTTTTCTTTTCAAAGAGGAGAGTCTTTTTGAAAACTGTTTCCAGTTTATTTTTCCATAAAGTGTATGATTTAGAAAATCCAAATAGAGTTGGGTCAGTTTAATCTCTGTTCTACTTGGGTTGATGTGTATCTCCTCATTTCTCATGTAATTAAGCAAATAAATATAGTCGTTATGAATTTTACTTTTGTCTGAAATAGTGATATCATTTTCAATGCTTTTAAAGAGAGAGGAGACTCTTTTGCTAAATCCATTATCATCTATCCATAGTGTTTGATAGTTATTTTGTCGATAGAATCGTGTTAAAAATTTTTTGTTTTTAATCTCTCTTATTTGGGATGATTTATTGATAAATATCCCCTTTAGTTGTTCGGATATTTTTTTTAAATCATATGCTGTTTTTTGTTTTTTTTCATCTTTATTTTCATTTTTTTCTGTTATTATTGTTACTGTCTGTTTCTCTTTCTCTTTTTGTACAACAGGGGTGTTTAATGGGCTTTCTATCTCCCCATATAACAGTATTGAAGAGAAAAAAGTAATTAATAATATATGTCTGCTTTTCATGAATTTTCCTATAAGTATGTCTAACTAAAGTATAGTTAATTATAGGAAAAGAAGAACTTAGAGTCACTCTTTAATGTGGGCTAATAGAGAGAACGTATCTGTTTCTTATCATAATTATATATATCTTTTCGATAATGTAATAAACCATCACTATTTATCCATGCTGTAAGGTAAACAATATGAACAGGAACTTTATGGGCAAGGTTCAGTTGAGTCTTGTTTTTACCTCTTAAGATACGTGTTGCACGATTATAGTTAACCGACCTCTCATGAGGTGCAAAGGTTGCCAAGAGTGCTTTTGGCTCTGAGAGTCTAATACATCCATGAGAGAAGGCTCTACGTCCTTTTTTAAAGAGTTTTTTATTGGGTGTATCATGAAGATAGACAGAAAATTGGTTAGGAAACTTAAATTTTATCTTTCCTAATGCATTTCTCTTTCCTGGGGGTTGCATAAACTTATAGCGTTTTGTCTGCCCATTTCTTAATACTCTTGCCCAATCTATTTTACTGGTATTAATCGGCTTGGCTCGTGTATTATAGGTGGTTCTGACCTCATAACCACTGATATCTAAATAGTTAGGATTTTTCATAATATTTGGAATCATCTCTTTTTTTACAATACTATCGGGGATAATCCAGTAGGGGTTGAGAACAATAAATGAGATTTTATTGGAGAAAATAGGGGTGTGATGTTTCTCATCTCCTACAATCACACGCATGGAGAGTTTCTCTCTGCCTCTCTCTTTGTAGTAGAGACGAAAGTCAGGGATATTGACCATAACGTGTCTCTCTTTGGCAGGTTGTACAGGCATACGTTTAATTCGGTCAATATTGAGCAGTACTTTTTTTATTTTCCAATCTACAGAGGTATTCATCTTTTTACGGGTATAAGAGTTCATCTTTCCACTGGGATAAAGTCCATGTCGTCTCTGAAACTGTTTGATTGCTTTTTTAAGACATGGACCAAATTTATTACTGTTTTTATTAACAGAACAAGTGTAGTCGCCTGAACTGTTGAGTCGTCTTATCAGACGTTTTACCATGTTTCCTGATTTCCCAAATCGCAGTTGAGAGCTGTTTGGTATTTTTTTCCATCCCCCTTGATGTTTAACACGTTTGAGTCGCTTAAGCTCTTTTATCATCGTTGCGTAGCCAAAACTCGTAGGGGTAGTCTCTTTTACAATTTTGGAGATAGGTTGGGTTAGAATAAGCTTTTGAATATCATATTTTGGTGTGACGGTAACCCAATCAGCAGCCAGTTTATTGCGACGCATTCTTCTGAGTTTGTCTTGAAAGTTCCACCATTTTATGGAACCAAAAATATGAAAATTGAGGTAGGATTTTACGAGAGCCGTGAGTTTGATATCCAAGAGTAACTCTTTGTCGGTTGTTCGATTATTATTCTCTTTAAATTTTGATTTAAGAAACTTAATACGTTTATATATATTCCCCTTTTTGCTTAGTAGAACATCAGACTCAATGGTTTTAAAGAGGTCAGCGATGGCATTAGCTCTAACACCATGACTGGTGAACCAAATAGGGGTATAGAGTGTTTTTTTGTATATCTCATGGATAAACTTTTTATGAGAGATATGTTTAAATGTACTCTCTGCATTATCAACAATAAGGCTCATCAATCCCTTTTTTACTTGACTACTATAATATATTTCAGAAAGAGATACATTTTTGTGAAACAGTTTATGTTTTGAGGTTAATCTTTGAAAAGAGTTGTTAGTAGTATTGAACTCTTTAAGTGAGGTGACGGTTAATGCCTCAATAGTCACAAGTAGTAAGATGGTAATAATTGTAAATAGAGTGTTTTTTAGAATCTGCACGTTAAATATCTTTGTGATTTTTTCTTTTGAGTATATCAAAAAAAAGTGAAATAATAGCTTCTTTTGAGCCAAAAGATAAATAAATTTGTTTTTTTATGTTAATTTAACTTTATCTCATAGGCATTAGTTAAAGAGCGTATGGGAATGCTCTTTTGCTATTATTTAGATGCCAGATAACTGTTATTATTAATAACACGTCTTCCCCATAAAAAACGCTCTTTATAAAAAGGTTTATCCTCAAAATTGTAGATAACTACTTTTTTGGCTGCTGAACTTGCATGAATAAAATTATTATTTCCCAGATAGATTCCCACATGGGTGACGATTCCTTTACGATGTTTTTTCGTATCAAAAAAGACCATGTCTCCTCGTTTTAAATTTGCATATTGTACATAGTTTCCGACTTTTGCTTGATCTTTGGAGACTCTTGGAATAGTAATTCCTGAATCGCGATATACCCATTGGGTAAATCCTGAACAATCAAATTTACTAGGACCTGTGGCTCCCCATACATATTTTGTTCCTAAGAAGCTTTTTGCTTTGGACTCTATCTCATTCTTGATAATAGAAGTATCTTTTGTATCTTTTGAAGTATGATGTGTGCGAGAGGGGAAGCTTGGTGCTACTCTTGAACCATAAGAGATAACTTCAATATTAGGAGAGTAGATGTTTCTGTTCTCTCTGTGGGTTGGTGCGTAACTAATGACCTCTATGGCGTTAGCATATGAAGTATTATTATAGATTGGAGGGGGGGTGTTCTCCACATACTCTACCTCTTCTAGTGCCTCTATTTTATCATAAGGATTAATTGTCTCTATTGGTTGTCTCTCTGGAATAACTTTAATAAGATTAAATGTTTTTTTAGGATTTTTTGCAAAAACAAAGAGGGGAGTAGTAACAGATTTACCTCTTTCTATGCCAATTATATTATAAGTAGAGAGAGATGGAATTATATTTTTTTTAGTGCTTTTTTTTATTTTAAGTGCCGTGGAAGAACAAGCAGAGAAGAATAAAATGCTTGAAGTAAGTAATAAATTGCTAATAGTTGTTGTTTTCATGAGTATAATTTCCTTTTTTTTTAATTTCGATCAACCTTTGAATATTTGTTCTTTTTATACTATTTATTTTTATACTATTTAAGTATAACATAGGAATAGTATTCAATTGAGAAAAATTTTGAAAAGAAAGGAAAGAAACCCCCGAAATATAGTTCTTTTAAACCCTTTATATTATGTAGTGTTGAAAAAGAATTAGTATTTGATTTTTTATGTTTATTTTTATGAAAAACACTTATAAGATAAAAATATTAAATTAGTTGATAGTTTAATGGTACTTTTATAAGTTTACAATTCTAAGGATAAATCTTGACAGAAGTACAAAAAGTAGCTATTCTTTTAAGAAAAAAGGAGTTGGGATGGGGAAATTTAAGCAATTTTTACCAATTTTTACCACAGCAGTAGTTTTAACTGGGATTGTACTTTTAGTCTTTTTTAGAGACAATATTCCACAAAGAGTGATGCCTGATATTATGGATTCAGACTATATTAGCTTTTATAAAAAGGCGTGTGAACTTAATGATGCAGAGGCATGTAATGATCTTGGACTGATATATGATTATGGTAAAAATGGAGAGGGTGTCGATCATGAAGAGGCCTATCTCTTTTATGGCTTAGCATGTAATTTAGACCACGCTTCTGCGTGTAATAACCTAGCCTATCTTTACAATAATGGTAAAGGGGTAGAGAAACATAACGGCTATGCTCTACGAAACTATAAAAAATCTTGTAATTTAGGCAATCAAGAGGGGTGTTATAATCTAGGGGCGATGTATTATCGTGGAGAGGGAGTACGACCAAGCAGGTATCGAGCTGCTAGACTCTTTCGAAAAGCGTGTAAAGAGGGGATAGGTGAGGCGTGTAATGACTTGGGATATATGTATGCCAAAGGAATTCATGTTCGACGTGATATTTTTGAAGCGATTTCTTTGTATAACGATGCGTGTCAATATGGAGAGGCATCTGGTTGTAATAATCTAGGAAATATGTATGAAAATGGTTCTCGATGGGTACGAAAAGACAGTGCTAAAGCGGAACGTTTTTACAGTCTTGCGTGTGACCTAGATGACCAATCAAGTTGTGATAAACTTGGGTATGTTTATGGGAAAAAAATCCGAAAAATTATCAGTGAAGAGGATAAAAAATTAGCAGAAAAAGCGTGTGGTTATGGAAACGGTGTGAGCTGTTATAAGCTGGGTGAACTATACTATACTAAAAATAAATTGGTAAAGCAAGACATCTATGAAGCGATTAACTTTTTTGACAAAGCATGTAACATGGGTCAGAGCAACAGTTGTAGACTCTTAGGAGACATACATAAAAAGGGTCATTAAAAAAGGTTAGTTAAAAAAGGTTATTAAAAAGAGCTATTGATTAAAAATAACCATTAAGTTCAAATAAATAGATAAAAATAGCATTGATTTATTAAAGTTTTATTAGAAAATAATAACTTTATTGTATCATTGTGAAAAATTTATTTAGGGGAAGGATGTTTAATGGAGACACTTTTTTACATCGGACTCATATTTGTCCTTGGGGCATTTATGAAGTTAGTGAGTTTTAAACTGGGTTTATTAAATGTCGTAGGATACCTAATATTGGGTTTTATTATTGGTCCTGAGGTGTTAGGATTTGTCTCTTATGAGTTTATTCAGAACACACATATTATCACTGAACTCTCCTTGGCATTGATTGCTGTTTTGGTGGGAGCAAACCTAAAATATAATGTGATAAAAGAGGTTTGGAAGCAGATAGCACTCGTCTCTTTCTTTGAGACACTTTTTACATTTGCATTTATTAGTGGTAGTTTCTATTTTTTCTTTGGCAGTTTGGGGTTGGGGTTTGCAGAAGAGAAACGTTTGACCATTGCTCTACTTTTTGGAAGCCTCGCCTCAGCTACTGCTCCTGCTACTATCTTAGCAATTATTTATGAACTCAAATCAGAGGGAAAATTTAGCTCATTTCTTCTCTCTGTCGTTGCGGTTGATAATGCGATTGCCCTTATTTTATTCTCTTTGGTTGTTACCATTATCACCACAATGACAGGGGTTAACGGTTGTTCTGCTATCTCGATACTCTCTGTTTTTTGGGTGATTATTTTGAGTATTCTTTTAGGTATTGCAGGTGCTGTTATTTCTGAGTTAATTGACAGAATATTTGTTAATCAGCCAAGTATGAAGACCACCTCTACACTGGGAATGATATTTATCGTTTATAGTCTTAGTGGGTATTGGGAACTTGAACCTCTTTTTTCTGCGTTGGTAATGGGCGTGGTTATGGCAAATATATCAGATGATTTCTGTTTTGTCAAAGAGGAGTTTGATAAACACCTTAAAGATATTATCTTTTTACTCTTCTTTACACTCTCTGCCATGCACCTAAACTTTAGCTTTTTATTAAATATGCCACTGGTTATTCTTCTTTATGTTTTCTTTCGTATTTTGGGAAAAGTTACAGGGGTATGGGTAGGAGGAAAGCTAAGTGGAGCCAATTCTCATGTCACGACGCATTTGGGATTGGCACTTTTTCCTCAAGCAGGAATTGCTATTGGTCTCTCTCTTTCCCTCCATAATGAAGCAGGATTTGAGATGATGGCATCTATTATTTTAAATGTTATTTTGGCAACAACAGTGGTGCATGAGTTGATAGGACCTCTTTTTACAAAATATGTACTAAAAAAATCTGGAGAGTGTGGCAAAAAAGAGATAGAGGAGGAGTAGCTTTTCTAAATATCAGTTTTTTGCTATAATTCGCACAATTATTATAGATGATAAAGGAATATAAAATGGGACAAACCATTACAGAAAAAATCTTTTCCGAACACGCAGGACGTGAGGTAAAATCAGGAGAGATTGTTAGAGTTGATATTGATATGATTATTGGGAATGATATTACAACCCCTATCTCAATACGAGCATTTGAAGAGAGTGGACAAGAGAGGATGGCACGACCTGATAACTTCTGTATTGTCATGGATCACTATATCCCTGCCAAGGATATCGCCTCTGCCAATCAAGCAAAAATCTCACGAAATTTTGCTTATAAACATGACATGAAGCACTTTTTTGATGAGAAAGATATGGGGATAGAACACGCACTACTTCCTGAAAAGGGTTTGGTTGTCCCAGGTGATGTGATTATCGGAGCAGATAGCCATACCTGTACACATGGGGCATTGGGAGCGTTTTCTACAGGGATGGGTAGCACCGATATCTCTTTTGGGATGATAACAGGGGGAAACTGGTTCAAAGTGCCTGAAACCATTAAAGTAGAGCTTAGTGGTAAACCTGCCGAGCATATCTATGGAAAAGATATCATTTTGGAGCTTATTCGTCTTATTGGAGTAGATGGAGCATTATATAAAGCGATAGAGTTTACAGGAGATACCATTCCTTATCTTGGTATGGCTGATAGATTTTCCATAGCTAATATGGTTATTGAAGCAGGAGCAAAAAATGGTATTTTTGCCGTCGATTCTGTAACTGAAACCTATTTAGCAGAGAGAGCCGAAGCCAATAATGGACTTAGAGATGAGCCAAAAATTCATTACTCTGATGAGGATGCAACTTACTGTCAAGTAATAAAAATAGATGTGGCAAATCTTTCACCTGTAATCGCATATCCTTTCTTGCCCTCCAATGGTAAAAGCATGGAAGAGGCAGTGGAGGATGATTTAAAAATCGACCAAGTTATGATTGGGAGCTGTACCAATGGACGCATCGAAGACCTTAGAATCGCTGCTAAAATCATGGAAGGCAAAAGAGTCGCACGGCATACCCGTATGATAGTGACTCCTGCGACCCAAAAGATTTTTTTACAAGCACAAAAAGAGGGATTGATGGAGATACTTATTAATGCAGGTGCTGTGGTCTCTAACCCTACCTGTGGAGCCTGTTTGGGAGGATACATGGGGATTCTTGGTGATGGAGAGCGATGTGTCGCAACGACCAACCGTAATTTTCTAGGACGAATGGGGGCTAGAACCTCTGAGATATATTTGGCAAACTCAGCTGTGGCCGCAGCTTCAGCAATTGCGGGAAGACTGGTTGACCCACGAATGTAACTTAAATATTAATAAAAATAATGATTTAATACTTTTTATTAATATTATTTTTTAGAGAAAAACAGTTCTCTATTTAAACTGTTTTTCTTTTGATAAAATTTTAAACAAATCCCACTACTCCACGATTTATAGACTGACGATATGTTATAATTTATGCAAAATTTTTTGTTTAAAAGGTTATATTATATGTTTCACTCTCTATTTTTATTATTTATTTTTATTACTATCTCATCTGCACAAGATAAGCGTTATTTTATTCAGTTAGGCTCGTTTAAAGATCAAAGACTATTGGAACGTAATATTGCTCAAATACCAAAAAAATTACGCTCTCATATTGTGGTGGTTAAATCAAATCGTTGGCTTATCCCTTTTGCCTATCACACCCCAAATAGAGTAGCACTACAGAGAAAACTTCCTGCATACCAACGCTATTTTCCTGACGCAGTGCTTAGTAGCTCCTCTTATATTTTAAATCATAGGGTGGTACTTAACTATGTGCGACAAAAAGAGTATATAGTAGAAGCTCCACAGATTAGAAATCGACCTAAAATAGTCTATCATCAAGTACCAAGATATCGACCAAGAATTTATCAAGATGAGCAGTATATTGCTCCTGAAGCATCGGTTGTTTATCATCCTGAAGTTGCTCCTGCTCCAGAAAATCTTTATAAAGAGGAGAGTA
Organism: uncultured Sulfurovum sp.; assembly: GCA_964452815.1. Taxonomy (GTDB): domain Bacteria; phylum Campylobacterota; class Campylobacteria; order Campylobacterales; family Sulfurovaceae; genus UBA1140. The sequence goes on along the minus strand of CAYVNI010000100.1, from coordinate 8,090 downwards.
CTTTTGCTAATGAAGATACCTATAGTAAAAGTATTATGGAGCTAGAAGAGGAGGAGACTTTTATAGAAGAAGAGAGTATTGTCCCTTCTATTGAAAGTTATACAGATGAGAGCTATACAGAGAGAAAAACCGTTCCTATTCCTACTCCCACAGTGGTAACCAATACAGGAGATATTAAACGCTATCGTCACTTCTCTCCTAAGATGCTAAGTGGAAAACACTACTATTTAGCATACAAAGCAACCCAGAATAATCCAAATCTACTAATCAGAGTAAAATTTGGCACTCATAGAGTGACCTATCAACCCATTGTTGGTGAAATGCAGATGGCAGATGCCTATTATATTGTAGATAACAGACGGCTCTATATGTATGCAGAGAACTTCTCTGAAGATGGGGCATACTCCAAGATAGAAGCCCAAAGAGTTGATCATATTTTAGTATCAAGTTGGAGTGGTGGAAAAAAGCTTAACACTTTGCGTTACTATTTTCGTATTACTGATGCCAAACAATACCTAAACATTGAGCAAAGCAGTGACAAACTATCTGAAGCAATAGAGGAGGGATTAGAGTATGATTGGGGGCTTGATCTTTAATCTTTTTGGTATAATATTCTTTCATATTAAAAAAAGGAAATATTATGAGAAATGTTATGTTATTTGTGGCAATTATTTTTGTTGGACTTATTGGGTATCAACTTGCAGCACCTTACCTATCAAGTAAAGGTATTGATATGAATGCAACAGCTATTGAAGATACAGATGTAGAGAGACATTAATGGTTTCAGTTGACTAAGGAGCTATGAGTCTCATAGCTTCTTAGTAATATTTAGGTTAAGAAGATGGAGAGACTCCATGTTTATTTTCACTCTCTTGGCTTCCCATAACATGAAATGCTAGAAGTACTAATACTCCAAGCAGTGGAATAATAGCAATTAACAGCCACCAAGCCGATTTACCAATATCATGAAGTCGTCTAACGCTTACCGCCATAGATGGAAACATAAAAAGTAAAGAGAATGCTGTTTGCAAAATATTAATTGGTATATCTTGTATTACATTATGTAGCTCACCCACCTCATTAACCATTGGTAACTCAAGAGATATCATGTATAAAAGCCCTAAACTCTCTCCTATCATGGTAATCAAAAGACTAAAAATGATACTAAAGAGCATAAAGTACCAAAACTCACTTCGTGAGGCTCTTCCTGAAAATTGGAAATATCGTTTTGTTATAACATCTAAAAAGTAATTTTTAAAAATATTCATTGTTTATCCTTGGTTTATTTTAATAACATATTTTCCCATAAATAAACTTATAGGCGTGTTAAACAATTATTTAAAAGTAAATTTAGCTGCCTTTCCCTTCTCGGTAAAGTTAGTATCTTTCATATCTTGTGCTTCAGGTTTATCTAATATGTCTGAATATTGATTGTTCTCTATATGTTTAAGTAAATCACCCGAGTCCTTATCACTCTCTAGGTTACTCTTTACTCCACCCATCAAGTAAATAAGAGCAACAGTAATCTGTAACAGTTTTAACTTTTATCTTAAATTTACTATTTGAAGGAACATTAAAGCTCTCCCCTGCCCCAAGCTCAATCCACTCTGCACTATTAGGAAGCATCACCTTCACCTCTCCTGCTGTTATCTCCATAAGCTCAGCTGCCTCTGTTCCAAACTCATACTCTCCCACCTGCATATATCCCAAAGTTTTTCTACTACCATCTGCAAAGTGAACTGTTCTGCTTGTTACAGCTCCGTCAAAATAGCTATTACCTGCGATATCTATGGTTACATTTTTAAAATTTAAACTCATTACAATCTCCTGTTTTATTAAAATTTAGAAATTATAGCCTAAAATATGAGTTATCTGATTTTATCTATATTTATACCCAAAATTCTAAAAAAGGTGCTATACTTCTGCTTTTAAAAACTAAATAATTATGGAGAATAATATGGGATTTTTTGATAAATTTTCATCCAATACAGAATTAACACCAGCTATTGCTTTGGCGACGAGTATGATATATATGATGTCAGTAGATGGGGATGTTTCTGATGAAGAGATGAACTATTTGGCTGTCAAACTTTATGCAATTGGAGATGCGGAGGAGCTGATTTCTCTTTCGCAAAAATACTCTAAAAAACAAGATTTAGAAGCATTTCAAAAAGAGGCGAATGAGAAACTAGATGAAGATCAAAAGTTTACTGTTTTGGCAAATTTGATTGATATTCTTTTGGCTGATGGAAGTGCAGAAGAGGAGGAGCAAGAGTTATTCTTCTCCTTCAGTGAAGCCTTTGGTGTTTCAGAAGATGATATTCAAGTCTATATAGATATTCTCTCTGTTAAAAATGATTTGGCAAGTTTTGTAGAGTAATCGTAGTGGGCAGAAATGTCCACTTTTTTATATTTTAACTTTTTATATTTTAACAGAACTATTAGCGACCTCTACCTTTTCACACGCCTCCTTTTACACCTACACCTTTTCAATAATATCTTTTCAACAACACCTTTTAATACCTTTCTAGTCAAAATATTTTTTTATATTTAAAACTCTTTTATTTAAATTTGTGTGTCAAAAAAATAAATATTAAAGAACTTTTTAAATTATTTTAAAATAATTTAAAATTCAAAATAATAATTTAAAGTATTTTTCTACATTTAATATGAAAATATAAAAATACTTTAAGTTTTTATGCATAAAAAATATTTTTATAGTTTATAATTTACTTATGATAAAAAGATAAAAGGATGAATCATGATAAAAAATAAAAAATTGAGAAGTTTAGTCGTGGCTACAGCACTTTTAAGTAGTGTTTCACTCATGGGAGCAGATGAAATTATGGAGCCAACAGGGTTAGACCAGATTCATGAAATTATAAATACAGATGCTAGAATCGCTCGTAAAGTCTCTCAAGAGGATATTGATAAAGCACAAAGTTCAGTTACACAGATGAACAGATTGATAAAAGAGGCGATTACCACGTTAGGATTAGCAAATAACGGTTGGATTTCTATAGCTGATACCAGAGAGATAAATATCTATTTGGTTAAAAAGTATGGTAGTACATGGAGCGATTTAAGAGCAGATTATACCTCTATTGAGAAAAAATCAGAAACTTTGGCATTAAATCAAAATGCTGTTAGAAACTTATGGGGTAAAATCTATAACTTAGGATTTGAACCAACTCAAAATAGTAGAAGATTAACAGATATTAATGGTAAAAAAAGTAGTAGTTTTAGAAGCGTTGGGTATTACTTAGGAGAGGTCATAAAAGGTGATATCAGTGGACTCAATAACACTTCTGTTCAAGAAGTGAAGGGAACAACAGGAACCAAGCTTGATATGATAGTTCAGGTTATTTTAAATGATGAAGGTCTTTTGAGAAAAATCCCAACCAGTGACCTACGAGCTGGTGCTAAAACGGCTGATGATATGAACCACTTTATTATTGAAGCTATCAAGGCTGAGGGGTTGGGGAATGACGGTAAATTGACAACAGCGGATATTCGAACCATCAACAACTATCTGGTTGAAAATCATTTAGAGGAGTGGGCAACGCTTCATGGTGATGACGAAGATGGTGAAGAGACTGGATTTCACCGAGTTCAAAATGATGGTGCAACTACCCGAATGTATGCTGATAATGTCATGAATAGTATTGCTGATGGTATTTATCATTTAGGGTTTAAAACAGACCAAAAAAATAGATTGGTTAACGAAGATGGTAATAAAAACAAAAGCTTTGAAAAAATAGCATGGTGGCTAGATAGCAGTTTAAAAAATGATTTAGCAACAGGAGCATTAAATAACCCTAGCTACCAAGAGGTAGTAGGTGAGACAGGTACCTCTTTGGACAAAATGATTCCTTATATCTACAATAATGAGGGGCTGTTAAGAAAAGTCTCTATGGAAGATATTAGAGAAGGTGCAAGAACTGCCAATGAGATGAACAAACTACTGGTTCAAGCGATTAAGACTACAGATATAGCCAGTGACAACCATATATCCATAGATGATGCAAAGATTCTTAATGAGTATTTGGTAGAAAATCATGCTTCAGAGTGGGCAACACTTCATGGTGATGATGAGGATAATGAGGAGATAGGTTACCATAGAATCCAAAATGATGGAGCAAGTGGCACCATGCACAATCGAAATACGATTAATAATCTAGCCGATGGTCTCTATCATTTAGGATTCAAAGCATATGATGATAAAAGATTAGCAAATGAAGATGGCAATAAAAATGTATCATTTAGAAATGTCTCTTATTGGTTAAATCAATCATTTAGAAGCGACTATACTAATGGTGTGTTTAAGTAGAATTCAACAAATAGAATAAAAGGAGAAGGGAGTATACAGAGTTTATTTTATGAGAGTAAACTGCCCTTCTTTTCTCTCCTTGGAATAGCCTTGCAGGTAAAAGCATAAGCAGTGTAGAACTAATAATCTGTTAAAATATCCCCTTATAAAAGTCTCACAAAAAGGGTTGATAATAATGAATAAGAGCAAAGATTTTTTACGCAGAATAGTAGAAGAAGATTTAAAGTCAAACAAATACCAAAAAGTAGTAACAAGATTCCCCCCAGAACCAAATGGTTTCCCACACATCGGTCATGCTAAGTCTATTACCATCAATTTTGGAATCGCCAAAGAGTACAACGGACACTGTAACCTAAGAATGGACGACACCAACCCCACCACAGAAGATACCCAATATGTTGAAGCACTAAAAGACGCTGTAGAGTGGCTAGGGTTTGAGTGGGTAAAGAATGGTTTAGGTGCAATAGATGGTGTGCGTTACACCTCTGACTATTTTCCTCAAATTCATGCCTATGCGATTGAACTTATCAAAATGGGTAAAGCCTATGTAGACAGTACCAACGAAGAGGAGATGCGTGAACTTCGTGGAACAGTAACAGAAGCAGGAAAAAGAAGCAAATACGCCGAGCGTTCTGTAGAAGAGAACTTAGAGCTTTTTGAAAAAATGAAAAACGGAGAGTTTAAAGATGGAGAACATGTCTTAAGAGCCAAGATAGATATGAGTGCCTCAAACATGAAAATGCGTGACCCACTGCTCTACCGAATCCGTCATGCACACCACTTTAGAGCAGGAGATGAGTGGGCTATTTACCCTATGTATGACTTCGCTCACTGTCTCTCCGACTACATAGAAGGGGTTTCTCACTCCATCTGTACACTAGAGTTTGAAAACAACCGTGACATCTATAACTGGGTACTAGACACGCTAGGACTCGTAACTCCAAGACCCTACCAACATGAGTTTGCACGACTTGGCATCAACTACACAGTTATGAGTAAAAGAAAGCTTTTAGAGTTGGTTGAGGGTGGACAAGTAGACGGATGGGACGACCCAAGATTACCAACCATCGCAGGATACAAAAGAAGAGGTTACACCCCTGAATCTATCTTAAACTTCTGTGATAGCATCGGTGTAGCCAAAGCAAACTCCATGGTAGATGTAGCACAACTCGAATTTGCCATACGAGACGACCTAAACACCAAAGTACCAAGAGTTATGTGCGTCATGAATCCACTCAAAGTGACCATAACCAACTATGAGGGAGAAGAAGAGATAGAAGCCTCTTACTACCCACACGATGTACCAAAAGAGGGAACAAGAGAACTACCATTTTCTAAAGAGATTTACATTGACAAAAGTGACTTTATCCAGAACCCTGAAAAAGGCTACTTTCGTCTAACCCCTGAGCAACCTGTACGGCTTAAGTATGCCTATATTATTAGTTGTAAAGAGGTTATAAAAGATGCTAATGGAAATGTAGTAGAGATAAAAGCAGAGTATCACGCTGATTCAAAAAGTGGTTCAGATACCAGTGGCATAAAAGTAAAAAGTGCCATCCAATGGGTAGAAGCAAACACGGCTAAAAAAATAGAAGTAAGACTTTATGACAGACTCTTCAAAACAGAAGCTCCAGAGGGTATAGAAGATTTAAACCCTAACTCTCTAAAAATCATTAAAAATGCTATGATTGAACCTGCCGTTATCACAGAAAAACCTGATGTTCGTTTTCAGTTTGAGAGAGAGGGGTATTTTTATGCTGACCCTGTTGACTATACAGATGAAGCACCTGTGTTTAATAAGATTGTAGGGCTAAAAGAGTCATCTTCTAAAAAGAAAAAAGCACCAAAACAAATAGCAAAAACTGAACCTAAAAAAGCACAGATAGATGGCGAAGTGGTAGCGATGAGTGCAGAAGAAGAGGCACTTTTTAACAAGTACACCAATGAGTTAAAACTAAACTCTGAAGTGGCGAATACTTTGGCTCGTGATGCACAACTATCACATTTTTATGAAGAGGCACTACTTACCCTAAACTCTCCTGTAAGCATCGCCAATATAGTAACCAACGATGTAGCCAGAGAGCTAAAACAAAAAGAGATAAATGAACTAAAATTCTCTGCTAAAGATATAGCCGAGCTTGTCAAAATGGTAGATGATGAGCTTATCTCTAGCAAGATAGCCAAACAAGTGTTTGAAGAGATGAACAAGAGTGGAGCAAACCCAAAAGAGATAGTTGAGTCTAAAGGCTTGGTACAAATAAGTGACCCTGCTGTCATCTTGCCTATTATTGATGAGGTGATTGCCAAAAATCCTGAGAATGTGGAGAAGTTTAGAGGTGGGAATACTAAGCTTTTGGGGTTCTTTGTGGGGCAAGTGCTTAAGGCTACCAAGGGGAAAGGGAATCCTAAGGTTGTTAATGAGTTGGTGGCTCGGGAGTTAGCATAAATTTCGTTCCCAATTTAAGGTTGGGAAATTCCTATAAAATAGCCGTTTACTAAGCTATTTAATACTTCTTATTTTTGTAAACCAACAAATCTTTTTCACTCAAATTATCAAGTAAACTAGAGAAATCATCATTGGTTAAAAGCATAAGATTCTCATCGTCCAACGCGTTGAGTTCATTATTAAAACCATTTTTAGAAAACAGAATATATTCATTTACCTCTAGTCCTACCTTTTTGCACTTCTCTTTTAGGCTAGTAATCATGTGCATTTTTGCCTCTTTCGTAGAGTACTTACACTCTCCTACCAACATCTTTCCAGACTCTCTTTTAGCCAATATGCTTATCTCTATTTTTTTGTCATAGTACGAACCCATAGAGACAATGGGGTCACTCTTAAACTTGGTAGCAAAACGCTCTTTTACCAACTCCAATGCCAAACGATTACTCAATAAGATAGAAAAGTTTCCTCTTAACGCACCCCATTTTGTTTCAAACTCAGAAAAGTCTCCTGCTGAAATAGTCTGATAATAAGGGGAAATGGTCGCAAACCAAAAACGCATAAAGGGAAACTCAAACAACAACTTGTCTGACTGTTTATAACGCTCAGTTCGAGGTTCTGCTACAGAGGTGTCAAATTTGAGCAGACTCTTTAATTCCAAATAGTCCACAGCCTCTTCCCCTTTGTCTCTGCCCACTCCAGCTTTTTTAAACACATCATCTTCATACTCCACCCCCAAAGCAATAATGGTCAACATCATGTGGTACAAACCATTTCCATGCGTAAAGTTTATGACACCCTTGTGTAGCTCTTCGTAGTTACAAAGCACTTTTTTCTTGATGAGTTCATCAACACTTTTAGAGCTATCAACATCCCATCCTGTTCCACCAAATACGGTAAAATATTCTAAAGCAACATCAAAGTTTGTAATGTTATTTTGGTAAGCAAAAGAGCGAAAGTGTTGTAGTAGTGTAGGACGTTTTGACATAAGGTAACCTTGTTTTTTAATGCGTAATTATAGCCTATATTTTAGATTGTGAGGTTTTATTTCTACCCTTCAATATCTAAGTACCATGTTATGAATCACCACTTTTCTATCCACAATTTGGGTACAAAAAAATAAGGAAGTATCTATACCTTTTTCTCTTTTCTAACTTTGTCTTTACGATGCCGAGGTTTTTTCTTTTTCTTTATATGCTTAATAGGAGCATCTGTTGCTACAAAACCTTCCACTGTTCTCTCTTCAATTTCTACTTTCATATTAATTTCTATATCAGAGAGTAAACCTTCATCTTCAGGGCTTACAAGTGAGATTGC
>CAYVNI010000099.1:0-11553 GCA_964452815.1 uncultured Sulfurovum sp. | reverse complement strand
TCAATAAACTCTTCTAAAAACTGTCCAGCCGTTATTGCTCCACCGTAACGGGTATTTGAGATGTTACAGATATCAGCTATTTCGCTTTTAAGTGATTTTTTGAGATAACGGTTAAAATCCAGTTTGGTAGCAAACTCACCTGACATATTGGCAGCTTTTATAAGTCTGTTTTTAACATCATCACTGTTTCCCATAATGCTTGAGGTGTAGTGACCAACAGCCACAGCAGAAGCTCCTGTGAGTGTTGCAATATCAAAAATATAGTCCGATTTTACCTCTTGTTGTGCGTAGCAAAGTGTATCAGCTAGAACCAAACGTCCCTCTGCATCGGTGTTTCGTACCTCTATGGTCTTTCCATTTTTAGCGGTTAATACATCGTCAGGTTTATAGGCATCTCCTCCTATCATATTCTCCACAGCTCCTACAAATCCATGCACTTCAATAGGAAGATTCATCTGTGAGAGTGCTTTCATTACACCCAGTACAGCAGCACCACCACTTTTATCAAGCTTCATAGTAACCATAAAGTCAGATGGTTTTAGGCTCAATCCTCCTGTATCATAGGTAAGACCTTTTCCCACCAAAGTTACAACTGCTTTTGGATTTTTTGGTTTATGGGTAAGATGAATAACTCTTGGCTTATGACGTGAAGCACGTCCAACAGCTAAAAGTGTCTCCATCTTCTCTTTTTTTAGCTCTTTTGGTTTCAAAATATGGCACTTCAAGTCACTCTCTTTTGCCAACGATTTTGCTATCTTTGCCATGGTTTGAGGATAACAGTCTTCAGGAGGGGTATTAACAATATCACGGGTAAAATTGGTGGCTTCTGCAATAATCTGACCATTGTTGAGGGCGATGGCACATTTCTCTATATCAAGCTCATATTCGTTGTAGTCCTCTAATGAGATGGTAATATTCTCAATGGTTAACTCGCTTTTTTGGGTTTTATATCTGTCAAAACGGTACGCTCCAAGAATAAATCCCTCTACCATTGCTTTAATAACAGCGGTACATTTTGGGTGGTTCATATAAGAGGCTATTTTGATATTTCTGTATGAGGTACCCGTAAGTTTCCCAATGGCAGTAGCGACCGCAGTTCTGACATTGACACTAGAGATGTTTTCTATCGCAACATAGAGTCGGTCTTTTTCTATGAGTAGATAGCACTCATCTTGTTCTGATTTAAAACCACTCTTTTCTAAAAGCTCTTTATCTTGCACAAAACGGTGTTCTATATCTTTATCTACTACTATAATTATCTCTATATCTGAGGATATATTTTGTATTGGATTTATGGTTAATTCAAAATTCATCTATCTTTTCCTTATTTTTATGGGCTAAGTTTTAATTTGTGATTATATCATCACAACCAAAAAATAATGTATGATAGAGGTGAATATATGTAACTAATATACACAAAGGTTTGTCTGTATTTCATTAATCTCTATTTATAAATAGTATAACTAAACACTAAGGCGTTGTAAGCTATAATCCCCCAAAATTATTATAATACAGGACGGACATATGGAAGGTGTTTTTACTTTTTTAGGTGTATTTACCGGGCATGGTGCAGGTATGGTTATGGCTCACTTACTTTTGGTGGCAGGACTTGCTTTACTACTTGCAAAATACGCAACAGCTCAATTAAAAAAAGTACCAACAGGTACTCAAAATGTAATGGAAGCCTTCTTTGAAGGTGTTATCTCTATGGGTAAAGATACCATAGGTGAAAAAGCGGCGAGAAAATATCTACCATTGGTAGCAACCGTTGGTATTTTTGTATTTTTATCAAATGTTATTGGTATTATCCCAGGGTTTGAATCTCCAACTTCAAATATCAACGTAACTTTGCCATTGGCATTGGTAGTTTTTATTTACTACAATTACGAAGGTATCAGAGAGAATGGTGTCATCAAATATTTTGCACACTTTATGGGACCTGTACCTGTACTTGCTCCATTGATGTTTCCTATTGAGATAGTTTCTCATATTTCAAGAATCATCTCACTCTCATTTAGACTTTTTGGTAATATCAAAGGTGATGACCTATTTTTATGGGTACTGTTAATGTTGGTGCCATTTATCGCACCACTACCAGCATATTTACTATTATCATTCTCTGCAATACTTCAGACATTTGTATTTATGATTCTTATCTATGTCTATCTTGCAGGTGCAACACAGATTGAAGACCACTAAGAGATGAGACTCTCCTCTCCTCTCTTAAGTCTACTTGTAAATTTTCTTCTAGGAGCATCTTGGGCGTTTGCCCTTATTGGTGCTTCTACACTCTTTTTCTCTCTTTTAAATATTGGATTTCTCTACGCCTTTATTGGTGCTTTTTTAGGAGCATTACCTGCCCTTTTTATGGTACTTCTTATAGAGTATTTTTTAATGAGAGAAGAGAAGCTTAATGAGCTAAAAAAGCAGACAAAACTTCTTGAAGAGTTGGTCGCTCAAAAATTGTAGGGTGCGTTTTCTAACGCACCTTATGACAATCTATTTCTAAAATCTTCATATCGAAACTCTTTAATAACTTCTCTATTTCCATCTTTATTTTTAATCACAATAGAGGGAAGAGCCACACCATTAAAGGTGGTTGTTTTGACCATGGTGTAGTGCATTTGGTCTTCAAATATGATATTATCCCCAATTTTAAGTGGTCTGTCAAAGGAGTAGTCCCCCATGATATCTCCTGCCAGACAGCTGTTTCCTGCCAGTCGATAGGTATGGGGCTTTATATTTGCTTTCTCTGCACCCCTTACTTCTGCTCGATAGGGCATAATGACGGTGTCGGGCATATGTGCCTCTGCTGAGATGTCTAAGATGGCAATATCTGTGCCATTATGAATGATATCAAGTACAGAGGCTACCAGTGTGCCTGTTTGCCATCCTACAGCCTCTCCTGGTTCTAAATAGAGTGTGAGGTGAGGGTATCTGTTTTTAAAATCGGTTAAGAGTTTTATAAGTCGTTTGGTATCATACCCTTCTCTTGTGATATGATGACCTCCCCCAAAGTTTACCCACTTGAGTCTATTTAGATATTTTCCAAATTTCTCCTCAAATACTTCTAGTACTTTTTCTAATGCGATACTGTCTTGTTCACAAAGTGCATGAAAATGTAATCCCTCTATCTCATCAAGAAGAGATGAATCAAAATTGTTGAGGGTTGTACCTAAACGAGAGTATAACCCACAGGGATTGTATATCTCAACAGGAGACTCAGAGTATTCGGGATTAACTCTTAGACCTAATGATAGGGTAGGGTTATGTTTTTTTGCGATGCCAGAGAAGCGTTGAAGTTGAGTAGGAGAGTTAAATACTAAATGGTTAGATATTTTTGCTATCTCCTCTATCTCCTCCTCTTTAAAGGCAGGACTATAGGTGTGTAGCTCTTTTTTAAATTTTTCATGAGAGAGTTTTCCTTCATGTAGCCCACTGGCACAACATCCATCGAGATACTTTGCGACCAAAGGAAAGCTTTGCCATAGGGCATACCCCTTTAGTGCTAAGAGTATCTTGACATCGGTTTTCTCTTTTATATAAAAGAGCTTTTGTAAATTTTTTTCTAATAGGTTTATATCCAGTTCCCAATAGGGAGTTTTTATGCTTTGATACATGAATTAGTTGTGTTTAATCTCTTTGTGAACAATGGTTGTTAATCCTAGTAGTTTCCACCCTTGGAATCCTGCACGATAGTAGAAGAGTTTCTCTTTTGGATAGTTGTGTTTTAACATCCCATCCACAAAGTGTTGTGCCTGTTCACACCATATTCCATTATCAAATATAATAAGCTCTTTTGCGTTAGAAAAATCCCATTTTCCATTGGATTTCACCTTCATCCCAAGTGCCTTAAATAGTGCTTCTGTCTTTTTTCGTGATTTATTCTCTACAGCAGTATAAGGAATGTTAATTGCAGAAGGGATTGTTTCAACTTCAAACCAATTTTTTAGACGGCTGTCAACCACAATACCTCTGTTTGTTGAAATTTTATTTTGAATAAAATCAAGAAGTTCAAGCTCTCCAATATTGCTAATCCCATTGTCAATTTTGGTTGATTGTATACAAAAGGGAGGGCAAGAGCGTGATGTTTTTGCAAAGTCATCACTCAATTTATTTTTTGTATCTTGAATTCGTATAATTTTTATTTTTTTTCCAGAGTCTTTTGTTTCAATAGATGAGAGTGTATCTGTAATCTTAACAAAAAGTGGTTTTGTCTCTGTTTGTGCTAAAAGTAGGGAGTTTAAGAGTAAACAGATGAGTAGCGGTTTCTGCATAATTATTCCTTAGATAAAATTTTTTTCTTAAGTTATATTTTATCTAAAGGAAATGGAGAGATTAATGAATCTTCTTAGTTCATTGATGTTTTTTATTGCTTTATTTCTTTATGAACAATACTGGTTAGACCAAGCAGTTTCCAGCCTTGAAATCCTGAACGGTAATAGGATAGTCTGTTTTTTGGATAGTTGTATTTGAGTATACCTTGCATAAAATGTGCCGTCTGTTCACACCATACACCATTACAGAAGACCACCAATTTTTTTACTTTTGAGAAATCCCAAGAGCCATCTTTTTTTACTTTCATTCCTAAAAGTTGAAAGATTTTTTTTGCTTTGTCTTTAGAAGCATTCTGCATCACAGGAAAGGGAATATTAATAGCAGAGGGAATGGTCTCTACCTCATACCACTTTTTTAGTCTGGCGTCTATAATAAGACCTATTTTATTTTGAACTTCATTTTGCATAAATGAGATAAGTTCCAATTCAGCAATATTTCTAATCTCTGGGTCTATTTTGGTAGGTTGAATACAAAATGGTGGACAGGGACGAGATGTTTTTGTAAAATCATCTGTCAACTTATTGTTTGTGTCTTGTATTCTCTCTATTTTTATTTTTTTTCCAGAATCATAGGTATAAACATAAGGAATATCTTTTGTGATTTTTACTTTTGTTATCTCCTGAGACATAAGCATAGAGCAAAATAGTGATAAAATTAATAGTCTTTTCATCTTAAACTTCCTTTATTCAGGGACTCTAAGACGTTGACCTATATAAATTTGGTCTGCACGTCTAAGAATATCAGGATTTGCCTCATAGAGTTTAATATAATCTTTACTCTGTCCATATATCTTATAAGCAATAGATGCAAGAGTATCCCCTTTTTTTACAATATGATAACGCATCTCTTTGGTTCTCGTATCAGCCTCTTTCGAGAGTGAAGAGGTATAGCTGGTTGATTCACTACTAGAACTTACATCTTCACTGTCTGAGTTAATGACATTTGAAATCTCCATAGAGAGTTTACTTAACTCATCATTGAGGTTCTCCTTGCCATTACTTTTTTCAAGAACAATTTTATTATAAGTGTTAGTTTTAGTGTCATTACTTGCCTCTTTCTTTTGAGAACTCTTTGTTGGTTCTAGTACAGGTTTTTCTGATGACAAGGTATCTGTCTCAACATTTTCTAGTGACAGTTCAAGTGAATCTTTTACTTTTTTATTACTTTGTACTTTTGACTCTTCAACCTTTTTCTCTGCTTGCATCTGTTGGGTTACCAACTGTACAATTCTTGCAATATCGGTTGGGGACATTTTTGTATCGCTGGTTTGAGATGCAATATTGGCAACAATGTCAGCAGTAGTAGAGCCAGTTGTTGATGTACTAGTGGGTGTAGGGCTTTTCTCCTCCTCTGCGGTTTCAAGTGTTTTTTGTAGTGCTACTTCAAGTGACTCCTCTGTCTCGTTCATTGGAGCTGTCTCTTTTTTTAAAGAAATCTCTTTATTTTTATCTACAAGAGATTTAGTGGTAGTAACCTCTTTGGTTGAACTTAGATTTTTCCATACAAAATATCCTAGTGTACTAATAAGAGCGAGGAGTAAAAAAATAAGTAGAAGTTTACTCTTCCCCTTCTTTTTTGTAGAATATTTTATCTCAGCTCCTTTGGCTGCTTGAGCGTAGACATCATTATAGGCATCTTCGTTGTACTGGTCTTTATTTAGCATTTTGTCTCCTTTGGCTTCTGTTTGTATTTTAAATCTCTAGGGTTGAATGGTGGTTAATCCTAAAATTTGCCAATATTGCATTCCTCCACGGTAATACTTTATTTTAGCTTTTGGAAAACCCTGTTCTACTAAATTCTTCATCGCACGTACTCCCTGTTGACACCATGGTCCATTGTCAAAGATAAGAAGTGTCTGTACATTGTTAAAATTAAGCTTTCCATTCTCTTTCTCTGCACCAAATATCTCAAATATTTGGGATAAAAATGGATTTGAACCCTCTGAAGAAAGCATTGAAAAAGGGATATTTATTGCTCCTGGAATGGTTCCTACTTTATACCATTTTGGCATTCTTGCATCAAGTAGTACACCTGTATTGTTGCTTCTTTCTTTTTGTAAAAACTCAAGTAAATCCAATTCTGAGACGGTCTCTATACCTTTAATTGGTTCATAGGGTTGAATACTAAAAGGTGGAGCAGGTCGAGAAGTTTTTGTATAAGAGTTTTTGAGTTTGTGTTTGGTATCTTGAATTCTTTCTATTCTAACCGTTTCTCCATCAATATCAATATCAATATAAGGAAGTCCTTCCTTAATATTTACGTCTGTTGCATAAGAAGAAGTAAATAGTAAAGATATAAATATAGGTGTGAGTAGCCGTGAAAATTTATTTTTCATTGGTAGTTATTCCTTTTATACTTATGGTGTAATTTATGGTATAGCTTATGGTATAGATAACCAAATAAGTTAAGTTTTATTTTATTTTATCTAAAAAATTCTTAGTTATTTATTATTTTGTATCTATACGTTATAATTTTGAAAATAAAACGCTGATGGAGAAGAGATGAATTTTAAAGATTGTATTGGATTAGGGGTGGCAGGTAATTTTGCAAAGCATTTAGAACAAGCAGGAGAATTGGAAGATTTTAAAAATGTTGTTACGAAAGAGGAGGGGGCTCCAAAAGGAGTGTTTCCATTTTATCTTCCTCATTCAGATAGTTTTTTAGGGTGTTATCCTATTAGTCATACGCAGATTGAGTTACCAAAATATGAGGCAAATGCACAGGTAGAGCCTGAGGTTGCTGTTCTTTTTGAGATAGTTTATCATGAAGATAAGAGTGTTAACGATATTGTTGCTAAAAAGTTTACAGCATTTAATGATTGTACCATTCGAAAAGAGGGTGCAAAGAAAATTTCAGAAAAAAAATCATGGTGTGATGCTTCAAAGGGTATGGCAGAGAAGTGGATAACCATAGACAAGTTTGAAGAGGGTGGTATTATGGATAAATATCATCTCTGTTCGTTTGTTAAACGGGATAATATTCTTCACCCTTATGGGGTAGATGCTCCTCTTTTAGGATACAGCTATTTTTATACCAAATTAAAAGATTGGATTATTGAGAAGATGAATGAACAGAGAGATTTTGGTCCATTAGAGGATATTGCAGAGCATCTTAAAGAGACCAACTATCCAACCCACGCCATTATCTCTATTGGAGCAACAGCTTATGCTGAGTTTGGAGAGAAAAATTATTTGAAAAGTGGGGATGAGATTTATGTGGTTGTTTATGATGCAACCCAAGGCAAAGGAGATATTTTAGCCTCGGATGGTAAGATTATCTTACATCAAAGTGTTGTATAAATTTTTACTTTTAATTAAAAAATGAGCCTAAAATATCAAAGAGGTTAAGCTCTGCTTCTTTTAGGCTCTCTCCAAAGACAATAACCCCATCTTCATGTCCTGTCATAACAAATTTGGGGTTCTCTAGTGGAGGAGTTGTTAAAAAAATTCGATTTACCTCCTCTATCATCTCGATAGAACCATACTCTACATCCTTTGTTTTTAGATAATAATTGCTCTCTAGCATAAATTTCCAAATGGGTTTAGAGTGAATGTGTATTACTGCTTTAATTTTATCATCTAAATTATAGATAGTACCATGCGTTAATGCCTCTGAACTTGGTTTAATGGCTCCTGATGATTTGAGATAAAACTCTTTGTTATTATACTCCTCTATTAAAGCGTAGTGATTGGCATTTAAATTTTTTAGATGCCCTGTCTGTGTTCCTGTGATAACAAAAGCATTTTTATCTGTTTTTTCACTTATATTTCCATATCCAATGCCATCTTTTACCCCAATAAGTTTTAGAGAGAAGAGTCGTTGTCTAAGCTTCTCTATCGCTTTGAATTGTACTGTTTGGAGGGGTGTTGATGGTTTAAACTCTATGTTGTATTTGATGACACCATCTATCATATTAAATCCTCAAACATCTCTGAAATTCCACGGCTGGTGGCAGCACAGACACCCCTCTCTGTAATAAGTGCGGTGATGAGCCGAGCAGGAGTGACATCAAAGCCATAGTTGATGGCAGGAGAGGTCTCTTGGACTATTTGTATCTCTTGGAGTTGACCTTGTTTATCAATACCCTTTATAAATTTAACTTCATCAGCACTTCGAATTTCAATAGGAATTTGATAGATACCATCATCTATTTCAAAATCAAAAGTAGAGGCAGGAAGAGCAACATAAAAAGGGATATCGTTATCATACGCTGCTAACGCTTTTAGATAGGTACCTATTTTATTGGCAGTATCCCCACTTTTAGCAACCCTATCTGCTCCTGTAATAACCATATCAACCATATGGTGTTGCATAAGATGTCCCCCTGTATTGTCAGCAATAACAGTGTGTGCGATACCTGCTTGTGAGAGTTCCCATGCAGTTAAGTTTGCCCCTTGATTGCGTGGGCGTGTCTCATCTACCCAAACATGGATATCTATGCCACGTTTCTTTGCTTCATAGATGGGAGCAAGTGCTGTTCCACTGTCTAAGATTGCCAACCATCCTGCATTACAGTGGGTTAAGATATTAAATATTTTTGATTTTTTACTTAGCATAATATTTTCAATAATATTAGCACCATAATGGGCTATTTTTTCAGTTCTTTCACAATCCTCATCAGCAATTTTTATCGCTTCATTTTTGAGTATCTCTATGCTCAAATCATCTATCTGCTCTTTTATAACGCTTAACATCCTATCCACTGCCCACATGAGATTAACTGCAGTAGGACGAGAGGCTCTAATCTCCCCTGTTAATATTAAAAACTTAGAGAAGTCCTCTTTTGACTCTCTTGCTGCGAGATAGACACCAAATGCTGCCACATTTCCAATAACTCCTGCCCCTCTAATGGTCATGTTTTTGATAGCTTCAATGGTCTCTTTTGCATTACTTAGTGTTATCGTTGTCTCTTCAAATGGAAGTACTCTTTGATCGAGAACCACCAAGTGATTATTTTCGTTTAACCAAAGAGGTTTATAGTGTCCCAACATAAAATATCCTAATATTAATTTTTATTATATTTTATTAAACTTTACTGATTCTCTGCTGAATTTTGGATTATTTCTTAAATTAACTCATTCATCAACCCTTCTATCGTTGTAATATTTTTATAGTTTAAAATTAAATTCTTTCCGATATTTAGAGCCATTAGTTCAGCTCGTTTTCTCTTCTCTATATCTGTAATACCCCGAATATCCTCGACTCCTGCGATACCAAAGACACGTCTACTTATTTTTGCTCCTGCAAAACCAATGCTCTGTTGTAAAATATTCTTTATAAAATTAGCTTTAAACTCATTCAACTCTTTTTGGGCAATAAAGCCCTCTTTTAGAAGTGCTGAGTTGGGTTGTTGCTCCCAAAGGGTTAAAAATTTCTCTTCAAAAGCATTCCATATCTCTTCAATAGCCTTTAAAATCCACTCTTGGTATTCACTATCTTCACTTCGATAAAAATGAGAGATATAAGCATTAATCATATTGGCAATCAACGCACCGATATCAAACCCAAAAGGACCTATAAAGGCAAACTCAGGGTCGATAATATAAGTCTCGTCTTGATTGAGCATAATAGAGCCTGTGTGTAGATCCCCATGAAGCAGAGCATCACTCTGTGTCATAAAGATATACTTTAGCTCTAAAAGGTTCTTTTTAAATGAGTTGTCACTAAAAAGTGCTTTTGCTTCATTTAATAGTTCAGGATTGATATCGTTGGTTTCATCCTCCATAAATGCCAAGGTAAATACAAAATCTTCGGTAAGTTTACAAAGTTCAGTATTGGCGTTGAATTTATTAATGAGTTGACGTTTTTTTGCACTGTTTAAATAGAGAGATGAGGAGTAGAAGAGGGTTTTTGCTAAGAAGTTGGAGATATCTTCTGAAAAGTTTGGATAGATAATTTTATTGATAAGCCCTTTTCTCATAATAATATGATTTGAGAGATTCTCCATAATAACCAAGCTCATCTCTTCATCTGCGTAGTAGATTTTAGGAACAAGTTTGGGGACAAGGTCTCCATAAAACTGTAAGGCTCGAATCTCATAGGACATACGCTCACGAGAGAGAGGAAACCCCTCTCCTGCTATACGAAGATAGGGAACAGCCTGTTTGACAATAACACTTTTTTGGTTGCTAAGATTGGTAACAATATAGACAAAATTTAGGTTCCCATCTCCTATCTCTTCTATTTTTATCTCACCATCATCCAAATAATTTTTGATACTCTCTATCTCCAAGATATACGCTTGAAGTATATCAATGGTTAATATTTTATACGACATTATTTTTTAAACCACCCTTTAACTCGCTTAAATGCCTCATCAAAACTACTTTTATGAGGTCTGCTTTCTACTCCAAAACTCTCTTGAAGTTTGGCAAGTAGCTCCTCTTGTTCGCTGTTTAATCGTTTTGGATAGATGACTTTTACTTGGGCGACAAGCCGTCCTTTGATGCCACTGTGTACATCGACAACCCCCTCATCTGGAAAGATAAACTGCTCTTTGTCTTTTGTTCCTATCTTTAAATCTAAGTCTATCTCTCCATCCAAAGAGGGGATAGTAAGGGTCTCTCCAAGGACAGCTTGGGTAAAGAAGACAGGCACTTCAATATAGATATCCGAGCCTTCACGGATAAAATTCTCATCCTCTTGAACATCAAAGGTGAGATAAAGGTCTCCTCTCTGACCATTTTTTGCTTGATTTCCGTATCCTTGGGCTCTTAATCTATTGCCTGAGTCTACTCCTGCGGGGATATTTATCTTGATGGTATCAGGCTCTTCATGATAGCCTCTAGCCGAACAAGAGTTACATGGGGAGCTTACTTTTTGCCCCTCACCTTTACATTTTGGACAAGGTTGTGCAAAGGACATAAATCCTTGTTTCATTACCACTTGTCCTTGACCATTACAGTAGTCACAGCTCTCTAGCTTACCACCCTCTGCACCTGTGCCATCACAATCAGTACAAGGTACTTTGTATTTGATGTCAATACTTTTTTCTGTACCAAAAATCGCCTCATTAAATTTGAGGGGTAGGGTGATTTCAAAATCTAAGTTATACTTTTGGTCAGGTTTACGTCTCTGCTGTCGTCCACCACCTCTTCCAAACATTGAGTTGAAGATGTCCATAATATCATCCATATTTTGACCACCACCAAAACCACCTGCTCCACGACCTTCAAGACCTGCTTTTCCATACTGGTCATAGATGGCACGTTTCTC
>CAYVNI010000098.1:0-17138 GCA_964452815.1 uncultured Sulfurovum sp. | reverse complement strand
CTATCTGTTCATTAAGACTCATTGGATTCTCCTCTGTTAGACTCTTCTTTTTCGTGGCGTTTACCTATCTCTTTGAAAAGTGCTTCTATTTTTGAAATCTCTTCAAGTTGGGTGTCAAACTCAAAAGTAAATTTTGGGGATTTGAACCAACCTTCACTCTCTCTAACATAGGTTGAGAGAAATCCTGAAACGGCTCTAAGCTGTTTTAGGGCTTCGCCTTGCTCTTTTTCGCTTAGATATGATTTGTCTAGGTAAACTTTTGCATCATAACGCCCACGTGAACAGACCACTGCTGTCACGGATAGTGCGTTAATACGGTTATCGTTCATTCCAGAGAAAGCCTCTGGAAGTAGTTCGACCAAGCGTGACTCGGTACGTTTTCTTTTTATCTCTTCTTCTCTCATGGTATTACCTAGTCAAGCTTAACTTGCTCTTCTACCATTTTGAAGGTTTCGATAACATCGCCATCTTTAATGTCGTTATAGTTATGAAGCATGATACCACACTCGAAACCATTTTTAACCTCTCTGACATCATCATTAAATCTTTTAAGAGATGAGATGGTAGTGGTGTAGATAACAACACCATCACGGATAAGTCTAGCACCTGCATTTCTGACGATTAAACCATCAGCAACTTTACAACCTGCAATGGTTCCCACTTTTGCCACAGTAAATGTCTCACGAACTTCTGCTTGACCTGTAACCTCTTCTGAGATTGTAGGACTCATCATACCACCAAGAAGTGCTTTAACGTCATCAAGAAGCTCATAGATGATGGAGTAAGTCTTAATCTCAACACCCAACTCTTTTGCTTTTTTCTTAACAGCTCCTGTAGGTCTCACGTTGAATCCTAAGATAATGGAGTGTTCTGACGCATCTGCAAGTTGTACATCGGACTCGGTAACACCGCCAACGCCTTCATGAATAACGTTAACTTTAACCTCTTCATTTTTAAGCTCTGCCAATGTTCCTTTAATCGCTTCAAGAGAACCTTGAACATCTGTTTTGATAATAACAGGTAACGATTTAAGATTACCCTCTGCAATAATCGCAGATAGGTCTTCAAGCGTAACTTTTGTACTCTTAGAGAGTTCTTTGGTTCTTGAGTATTCTGCTCTTTTATCAGCAAGTTCCCTTGCATCTTTTTCAGAGTCCATCACCACCAATACTTCACCTGCATCAGGAACTTTTGAGAGTCCCACAACCGCTGCTGGTGTACTCGGCCCAATAGACTTGGTTCGTGTTCCATCATCTAAGATAAGTGTCTTAACCTTACCAAAGGTTGTACCAACCACAAAACAGTCACCTATGTTTAATGTACCATTATGCACGATAACATTGGCCGTTGCTCCAAAACCTTTTTCAAGTGATGACTCAACTACCACTGCTTTTGCATTTCTACCTGCATCTGCTGAGAGTTCTAATACCTCTGCTGTCAAGAGAAGTGTCTCTAGTAGCTCGTCAATTCCTTGCCCTGAATGTGCAGAAACCTCTACAAACTCATGCTCTCCACCCCACTCGATAGGAGTAATTTCAAGCTCTGCGAGTTGTGCTTTTGCGTGTTCAGGGTTTGCACCCTCTTTATCCATTTTGTTAATCGCAACAACGATAGGCACACCTGCTGCTTTGGCATGAGAAACAGCCTCTTTGGTCTGTTGCTTCACACCATCATCAGCGGCTACCACGATAATAACAATATCAGTCGCTTGAGCTCCACGTGAACGCATCTCAGTAAAGGCTGCGTGACCTGGGGTATCTATAAATGATATTTTTTTACCATTTTTCTCAACTTGATAAGCACCAACGTGTTGGGTAATTCCCCCTGCCTCTTTATCTGCCACTTTTGTCTGACGAATTTTGTCAAGAAGAGATGTTTTACCGTGGTCAACGTGACCCATAATGGTAATAACAGGTGGTCTCTCTGTTGGGTTCTCATCCTCTACAGCATCATATACTTTTACATAATCAAGAGCATCAAGAGGGTCTACTGTATGTACTTCAACCTCAAACTCCTCTGCTAGAATTTCAATAGAGTCTTTGTCGAGGAAGTCATTTTGTGTAAACATTGTTCCTAAGGTAAAGAGAACTTTAATCACCTCACCTGTACTTCGTCCTACTTTTTCAGCAAACTCATAAACTCTTACATTTTCTGGAATCTGAATAGAGGTGATTGGTCCTGTTGACTCCTCTTTAATATACTTTTTACGCTTTCCACCACGTCTAAGTCCAGAAGGTCTTCTACGATGTCCACCTGTTCGTCCACGATTCTGTTGTGGCCCACCAGCTGCGGCTCTTTTTTTAGCCTCTTCTTTACGTTTCGCCTCTTGACGCATCATATCTTCATAGATATTTTTATCAGAGAAGTCCAACATCATAATCTCTGGCTCTTCCTCAACTTCGGTAACTTGGTTACGTCCGTGTCCTCCAAAACCTGTATTTGACATAAAATCAAGTCGCTCACCACTCTCTTTTGCTTGGGCTATCTTTTTAGCTTTTTTCTTAGATGGTGGGGTGGGCATACCTCTTGGTTTTGCTTTGTTCGTTATGTTGATTGTTGATTCAGGTCTACGCTCTTCAACAATTCTGATTCTTGGCTTCTCACGGTCTGCTTTTTTAACAACCGTAATACCCGCTCGTTTACGTCTTGCTTTTCTTTTTTGAGCTGCTGCTGTTTCAGGTGTTTCAGAAGACTCAGTTGCTTCTATTTTTTCAGAAGGAGCTTCAGAATTTTCTACTTTTTCACTAGATTCAACTTTTTTCTCCTCCTCTTTTACTTCAGAAACAACATCAACTTTTTCTTCAACCACTTCAACCTTTGGGGCAATGGTCTCTTCAACTACTTCAATTTTGGGAGCAGATGGTTTTTCTCTTATAACTTCAACAATCTCTATTTTTCTTTTTTTAGGAGAGATAGTAATGGACCCTCTTTTATTTCTAGAGGCACTTTTTTTAATACCAGATTTTGCAACAGGTTTTGAAACAGGTTTTTCTTCAGTTTTTTTATCGATTACTTTCTCTTTTATTTCTATTTTTTCTTCATCTTCAGTAACAGGCTCTACAGAGCTATCTTCTCGGGTATCTTTAGCTTTTTTTATTTCAGCTTTTTTCACCACTTTTATTTTGGGTTTCTCTGCTTTTTTTGGTTTAACACCATTAATGGCATAATCAACCAATAATCCAGCCTCTTCTATCGTCAAGGTACTGTTCGCCGCTTTTACATCATAGCCTAACTCTTTGGCTTTTTCAATAAGTACTGCATTTGATGCACCTGCTTCATCTGCAATCTCTTGGATTTTAACTCTATCCATTCTTATCTAACTCCTTTAAATACTTAACAAACTGTTCACTATCTTCACTAGAGAGCCGAAAACGTTTCATTAAACCCTTAATCTTTTTTTCGTTTTCACGACAATCTTCACATATATAAAAACTCCGACCTTGTCCAGAATAAGGAAAAATGTTACTGTTTTTCTCTTGTAGGCGAAGTAGTTCTTTTTGAAGTTCTCGTTCTCTACATGTTATACACATGCGTACTGGTTCATTTTTTCGCATAATTATACCTAATTTTTGTTATTAACTCTTTGAAGTGACGCCATAATTGTCAAGAGTCTTCGTAAATACCCTAAATTTTGGGAAATTTTCTGCCAATTTTTGATGAATTTTTGCCGCATCATCTGCATAACAGAGTGTAAAGAATGTTGAACCACTTCCTGAAAGAGTACTCATCAATGCTCCATTACTCAATGCAATTTTTTGTACCTCAAACAAATCGGGCATCTGCTTCATTCGTCTGCTTTGATGTATCTTATCTTTTGATGCAATACGCAACAGATCCCACGACTCCGTCATAAACAGAGAGGTCATAAACGAGGAGCGAGAGAGTGAATAGACCAGCTCATCAGTTCGATAGACATTGGGTAATACATTTCGAGATTTTGCTGTTGAGATAGTCTTATTGGGAATAACTAAAACAGCTCTAAGATACTCAGGAATTTTTCTTTTTTTACTATAGACTTTTTTCTCTTCAACACACGCCACATTGAACCCACCCATCACCGCGGGGGTAATATTATCAGGATGAGACTCATGCTCCAGTGCTAAATTTAAGATTTTTCGTTTATTATACCGCTCTTCTGCTGCTACATAGGCAGCAGTTAATGCCGCGGTAATAACAGCAGAAGATGAGCCTAACCCTCTTGAAATAGGGATTCTATTCGTAAACTCAAATCTAAAGTTATCTTTTCGACCTTTTAACTTATGATACTGTTTATTAAAGATGCTCATAAAAAGAAGATTTTTACGAATATGAGGGTTCTCTGCTCCCTCACCACGTGTGGATACTGAGAAAAAACGAGAGGGTTTTATGGTGATTTCATTACGAAGATTTATCGCCAGTCCAAGCGTATCAAAGCCTGGTCCAAGATTTGCTGATGTTGCTGGTACAGATACAAACAAAGTACTTCCTTTGCTGATGTTAAACGTAAAAAACGTTATACAGCAGGTAGAATATACATTGGTTTATTATCGTTTAAAATCGCTACTTCACTCAACATGGAAGGTAATTCAAACCGTTGCTCTACTGCTTCATCAAATTTTTTTGTTATTATAGTATTTTTTTCTTTGATAAAGTAAAGTTTTCCCATCGCTTTAATTGGATTATTTTGATTTAGTGAAAATGCATCACACGCTTCAAATCTTATCTCTCTTAAAACTTCCAATGAACGCAATGTGATATAGGTTAATTTAATTGCCATATACGAACCTGGCCCTGAGGTGTAGATAAGACGGCTAAGAGGATATTTTTCTATTATTTTTATCAAAATCTTAAGAAGAATTTCAGAGGTTTTCTCTTCACTTTTTATCTCTTTTATTAACACTCCTTCCTTATATATTCCAATAAGAAGAGGAGAAGCGATAGAGATAATTAAGACTTGGTAGCTAGGCGAAACTTTTTGCAAACTCTCTACTTTTCATATTATTTAGTGTTAATATCTCATAATTTTGAGGATTGGAAAGAAGTTCAACAGTTAAAAGATGATTAAGCTTATGACTTCCTGCAAAGGAGGAGTATGCCCCTAAGATATTATGCCCTAGCACCATCATATCCCCCATCGCATCCAAAATTTTATGACGGGCAAACTCATTATCAAATCGTAAGCCTTCAGGATTTAAAACTTTTTCATCATCCAAACCAATCGCATTGTTTAGACTCGCTCCAAGTGCTAAATTCATACTTTGTAGGTACTGAATATCACGGGCAAATCCAAAAGTTCTAGCCCGTGCAATCTCCTCTACAAAGGGTTTTGTACCAAAACTATAAGCCTCTGACTGCCGACCAATTACAGGATGTTCAAAATCTATCTCAAAATCAAAAGTTACCGTTGAACTAGGCTCTAAGCGTACAAACTTTGCACCCTCTCTTACTTCAACGGCTTTTTTAACACAAATAATCTGTTTTGCACGTTCCTGTTCCTCCACTCCTGCTTCGTCCAAAAGAAGACAAAAAGAGGAAGCACTTCCATCCATGATAGGCATCTCGTTACCATTAACCACCACACGCATATTATCAATACCATACGCATAGACAGCTGAGAGGAAATGTTCGATAGTAGAGATAGAAGCTATTTGATTGTTAGCATCTTTAGAGCCAATCACCGTTGCCATCTGTGTATCAATAACATTAAATGGATTTAAAGGAATAGTTACGGCTAAATCTTCTCTATAAAAAACAATCCCTGCATCAACACCCAAAGACTCTAACCTAAGTTTAATAGGTTCACCCTTATGTAATCCTATCCCCACAACCTCTACTGATTTGCTAATTGTTCGCTGATTCATAATAGATATTCCTTTATTTTTAAAAGCATATTATAACATAATTGTATATTTTTTGTAAAATGTGATTTTTCTATTTATTTTTAGTAATTTTTTAATAGTTTATTAGGGTCGAATAGTTGTTTAATTTTTCTGATATTTTTCTGTTTTTGAAATTTTTTATATCGTATGAAAATCACAAAAAATTGTACTCTTTCTTTAAGAAAAACTCAAGATTTAAAGCAATTTCACCTAAAAAAGTTACTAAAACTATTCTTTTTTAGTTTAAGAAAAATTTAATCTCATAGCTTTTAATTATCATGGCTATTTTTTAACTAATCATGTTATATTGTCATCTAAATAAGACTAAAATAGTCCGAAATAATTTTAAGGAAAAACCCCATGAAATATAATAATTTAAACAGTGAAGAGATAAGAGTAATAGAAAATAAAGGTACAGAGATGGCATTTTCTGGAAAATATGATGGTTTTTATGAGGCAGGGGTCTATAGATGTCGTAAATGTAACACCCCTCTTTTCAACTCCACCGACAAATTTGACTCGGGTTCAGGATGGCCCAGTTTTGATGATACCCTAGAAGGTGCTGTAAAAGAGATTTCAGATGCAGATGGCAGAAGAGTAGAGATAGTATGTGCCACCTGTGATGGTCACCTCGGTCATGTCTTTAAAGGGGAACAACTCACCCCAAAAAGCACACGCCACTGTGTTAACTCTGCTTCACTCTCATTTGAGTCCAATGAAAACAACTCAAAATACAAAAAAGCCTACTTCGCCTCAGGCTGTTTTTGGGGTACAGAGTATTGGTTTGCCCAACAAGATGGCGTAGTCAATGCAGACTCAGGCTACATGGGTGGTCACACCATCGACCCAACCTACCAAGAGATTTGCCAAAAAGATACTGGACACCTAGAGACCGTAAAGGTAACGTACAACCCAAAAGAGATAAGCTATGAGTCTCTATGTAAACTCTTTTTTGAAACCCACGACCCAGAGCAGATGAACGGTCAAGGTCCTGACATTGGGCCACAATATCTATCGGCTATCTTTACCAGTAATGTAGAGGAGGAAGATACCGTTCAGATACTCATTAACCAACTAGAGGACAAAGGCATGAACATTGCCACCATGATAAAAGATGCCAATGAGCATACTTTTTATAAAGCAGAAGAGGAGCATCAAAACTACTATAAGCTTAGAAACGGCACTCCTTATTGTTATGTTTATACCAAGAGGTTTTAAACCTTATATGATAAAATTATGCTTAATAAATTATTAGGCATAATATATATGAATATACTCAAAAAACTTTTTAAAAAACAGACAATCATCCAAACAACCTTAACCATCACCTCATCAAATGGTTTTCACATACGACCCATTGCACAGTTTACAAATGAGGTCAAATCATTTCACTCTACCATTACTATCTTGGCACACAATCAAGAGGTCTTAGCTACACAGACACCTAAACTTTTGGCATTGTCACTGGATAAAGGGGAGAGTTTTACCCTTAGATGTGTGGGAGAGGATGCCAAAGAGGCGAGTGAACATCTCTCTGCTTTTTTTATTCAGCTTATGAAAGAGGACAAAGAGGTGGAGGAGATTGAACAAGAGGTGGAGAGTTATGAGGCTTTTGGTTTTAGAGGGCAGAGTGTGGCTAAAGGGGTGGCGATTGCTCCTATTGTGAGGCTTGAAAAGATTGAGGAGGTGGCTCAACACAAGGGATTATCCCTGCAAGAGGCGATTGCTCAAACAAGTGAAGAGCTTTCTATCCTATATAAAAATTTATATGAAGAGAACCGAGCCAAAGAGGAGGCTCAGATTTTTTTGGCACAAAAAGAGCTACTTAATTCTGAACTTTTTCAAGAGGATTTTGAACGCGTAGAGGAGGAGATAGAGAAGCTAAAAGGTACAAAGTTTGAGTCACGCATCGCTGATTATCAAGATTTAAAACAGAAAGTTTTAAGCCATATGGGAACTACTACCAAGCTTAATCTTCCTGATATACCATATATTCTGTTGGCAGAAGAGTTACTTCCTAGTGAGATAAGTATACTCGCCCAAACACCTATTGAGGGGGTTATCTCACAAAAAGGGACAACTACCTCACACGCCTCTATTCTCTTACGCTCATTTGCCATCCCCTCGGTCATTATCAAAGAGGAGATATCACCAAGCCCAAAAGCCATTCTTGATGCCAACAGTGGAGACCTCATTTTAGAGCCAACAGAGGGCGACGTGGCAAAAGCACAAGAGAAGCAGAAACGCTTTAAATCAGCACAAGAGCAGAGCCACCAAAACCGTTTTAACGCCACCCAAACAAAAACTGGAAAGAGCATTAAAATCTTAGCAAACATCACCAACCTAGCCTCAGCCAAAGAGGCAAAAGAGTTAGGGGCAGATGGTGTGGGGCTTTTACGCACAGAGTTTCTCTTTACCCAAAAACAACCAACGATTGAGGAGCAGACCAAAGCCTATGGCGAAATTTTTGAACTCTTTGACGAGATAACGGTCAGAACCCTAGACATCGGTGGCGATAAATCACTTCCTTATATAGATATAGCAAAAGAGGACAACCCATTTTTAGGGATACGAGGCATACGATTTTCTCTCCAAGAGCAGACCCTATTTAAAGAGCAACTCTTAGCCATAGGGTTGTCTTCGAGCAACACAAAAAATAAAAAAATAAAAATAATGTTCCCAATGGTAAGCACCACAGAAGAGTTTATGGAGGCTAAAGCAATCGCCCTAGAGACATATCAAGAGAAGAATATTTCGTTAGACAACATCGCGTTTGGAATCATGCTAGAAGTCCCCTCTGTCATCTTTGCCCTCAAGAAGTTTGATGCGTTAGTAGACTTCTACTCCATTGGAAGCAATGACCTCACTCAATATCTTTTTGCCATTGAACGAACCCACCCAACACTTAATGTGGATGCTACTTCTCCTATGCTTATGAGTGCCTTACGACAGATAAAAAAGAGCAGTAAAAAATCCATTAGTATCTGTGGTGAGGTCGCAGGGCTAGAGGAGGCGACGAAGGAACTCTTGGAAATGGGCTATGATACACTCTCTATTTCGGCTACGCTTATCCCTACAATTAAAGAGATAATCAGAAAATTATAAACAATTTGACAGAATAAAAAATATAATAAAATATTAATATCAAATCTGCTACAATTTTCTCATAAAATAAAGGATTTTTATGAAAAAAATAGTTTTACTATTAACACTAATATTAGGCTCTTCCTTCGCATCTACTCCAGAGATTCTCTCTGATGTAGAAGCGAAATATTCAAATCAAAAAGAGATAGAAGCAACAGATAAGCTCAAACAGAGTTTTAATTTTGGACTTTCAAACACAACAGGAAATACAGAGACACTAAATTTAAATGCTAAATATGATTTATCTTTTATAGCAGAGGGGTATCAAGATGAACCTCTAAAAATAGCCTTTGATGCCAGTGCATTTCTGACAGAAAACAATGATACAAGAAGCAATGAAGAGTATGGCTCAAATCTTGGACTCGAACAGATAATATCAAATGGTTGGTTAGGATATACAGGCATTAGTTGGATACGAAATCCAGATTTTAAGAACTATGAAAATAAAGTTGGTATTGGTATTGGTATGGGAAAAGAGTTGTTTAATGATGGTAAACAGACATTTACAGCCAAGCTTGGAACATCTTACAACGTTGAAGATTATGCGAACCATCAAGAGACAGAGGAGTTTGGGGCATTAAATGAGTATCTCTCCTACACAAACCAGCTAAGTGACGTGAGTAAACTCTACCTCAAAATGGGTGCGTTGCAGAACTTTGACGATATGAGCAAAGATTATGAAGTATTGGCCGTTGCAGGGTTAAACCTTGCTGTTTCAGAAAACATTAACTTAACCATTGAAGGAGAGATCAACTATAACAACACCCCCTCTGATGGTTTTGAAAAATCAGATACCAAAACCATTATGAGATTGGGGTATAACTTTTAATCTTTTCTCCACACTCCTTGGTTTTAACTGAGGAGATTTCTACTAAATATGATAAAATCTTAAAAATTATTTTTAAGGTATTTATATATGTTCAACTTTTTTCAAAAAATAGGCAAAGCCCTCATGACTCCCATCGCTGTTCTACCTATCGCAGCCATACTCTTACGACTTGGTTTTGGTGATATTCCCTATCTTGACGGTGAAATCGCTAACATCATGAAAGTAGCAGGAGAGACGGTTTTTAAAAACCTAGACATGCTCTTTGCTGTTGGTATCGCGTATGGTTTGGCAAAAAACAGTGATGGAGCAGCCGCATTGTCGGCATTGGTTGGTATTCTTATCGCAAAAGCGGTCTATCTCCAAATCGATAAAGATTTAAACATGGGGGTCTTTATCGGTATTATTATTGGTATTCTAGCAGGAACACTCTACAACCGTTTCCATACCATTAAAATGCCCGAATTCTTGGGATTTTTTGGAGGAAAACGATTTGTTCCTATCATCACCGCTCTCTCTGCTATCGTGGTAGGGATTCTTGCAGGGTATTTTTGGCACTATGCCCAAAGTGGGATTGATGCTTTCTCTCACACTATTATTAGCATGGATGAGCTTGGAAGTTTTATCTATGGAACACTTAACCGTCTGCTTATCCCTCTAGGACTACACCATATTTTAAACTCCGTCTTTCTCTTTCAAGTAGGAGATTATGAGTATGTCAAAGAGGGAGCAACCGTGGTTGCCAATGGAGATTTGCACCGTTTCTTCGCAGGAGACCCTACAGCAGGGGTTTATATGTCAGGGTTCTATGTCATTATGATGTTTGGACTACCATCAATGGCACTTGCCATCTACCTCAGCACCCCACAAGAGCAACGAAAAAAAGCAGGAGCGATTTTAGCAGGGGTTGCCTTTACCTCCTTTCTCACAGGTATTACCGAGCCATTAGAGTTTCTATTTCTCTTTATCGCCCCACTGCTCTTCTTGCTTCATGCACTCCTCACAGGTCTAGCCGTCGCCTCGGCTCATTTTTTAGATATCCATCACGGTTTTGGATTTTCAGCAGGATTTTTTGATTATGTTATCAACTACAAACTAGCCACAAACCCACTGCTCATCTTGCCCCTTGGACTCTTTTTTGGATTTCTCTATTTTATACTCTCCTACTACACCATTAAACTGTTTAAGTACAAGATTTTTGAATCAGACAAAAAGGAGCAGAAACAAAAGAGTTCAAATGAAGCTTTAGATTTCATAAAAGCACTTGGAGGAGCAGACAACATCATCTCCACTGATGCCTGTATCACCCGTCTACGAATGGAAGTTAAGTCCTCAAAAGATTTAGAGGAGGAGGCGTTTATGAAACTTGGGGCTAAGGGAGTGATTAAGCCATCGGAAAATACCATTCAGATTGTACTAGGGACAAAAGCTGAAGGGGTGGCTGAGGGGATAAGGGGAGTGTTATAACCCCCACTCTATCTCTCTAACTTCTATCTCACGATTTTCAAAAGGCTCGATAATCATCTCTATATCAGAGAGGCTGTATCGAAATCGAAAACCGATAGAGGAGCCTTTGGCTGTACTCTCTAAGATATAGAACTTCTTTCCATCAAGATAGAGACCTTTTGTGGTGTTCTTTAGAACCACATCATCCAGTGAGACAATCACAAAAATATGTTTGGGAACAAGTACAAAATAGGACTCTATGTTTAACTCATGTAAGAGAGAGATAAGTAGGTTACTCTTGTCGTCACAATCTCCAAAATTTTTCTGTATGGTCTCTTGGGGAGAGTTGGCATTGATGTGGTTAATTTTATAGGGGATGGTGGTTACATAGTCCAAAATATTTTGAACACTACACCTATTACTGTTACAGTTAGAGGTTAATTTATACGCCAACTGCTCTATATAGGGGTTATTATCTGTTGTGCTGTTGATATACGTTCCATTATCTGTACCAATATGCCGTCTGTCTACAATGGAGAGGGCTGTGATAAAAATATAGAAAAAGTAGAGAACCAAACCCCCTACAAGAACTTTGGAGAGTTGTGCTGAGAGTTTGGAGTTCATTAGACAGAGTAGTCAGTATTCGCCAATGCAATACACTCAATCTCAATAAGTACATTTTTTGGTAGTGTCTTTACAGCAATCGTACTTCTAGCAGGTTTATGATGACCAAAGTAGTGAGAGTAGACCTCATTTACTTTGTCAAAATCCTCCATATCAGTTAGAAAGATGGTTGTTTTTACCACATCATTAAAGTGTGCATGAGCTGCCTCAAGTACATAAAAAAGATTTTTCATAACTTGGTGAGCTTGGTTTACCACATCTGTTGCTTCTATTTCACCCTTTTCATTCATTGGTATCTGTCCTGATGTAAAAATCATTCCATTTGCCACAACAGCTTGAGAGTATGGTCCAATAGCAGCAGGTGCATCTTTTGTAGAGATAAATTTCATTATAGTTATCCTTTATTTTTCTTCGTAAAATATATAGCTTGTTGAGTAGTCAGAAAACTCAAAATAGACACGCTTCTCATCTGCATCTTTTTTTGAGTTGAAGTTTTTGTCAAGCACACCATATCCATAACGGTACGGTCGGGTAATATCATCATCTGTCCCTGAAGCTGTGGAGAGTTTATCAATATCAATAAACTTCTTGACCAGCTTGTTACCCGCGTATACCTCTAGTGTTCCATTGGTTCCTGTCCAATTTTGAATAGAGCGACTCAATTTATTTTGTGTCTCTTGGGTACACCCAGCTAATAACAACAATGCTACGATTAATAGAGAAAACTTTAGTTTCATCAAAATATCCTTTAAAAAATAAGTACAATATTTTAGCAGATTAATATTAGACTTCTTCGATATTGACAAACAGAGAGATAAGATTAAAATACAAAGCAACTCTTTTGCCTCTATATTTTTATAAATTCCTAGTAAAATAAAAATAAATTTTAAAAAAAGATATAAATTATAATGAAAGATTTTGTAAAAAAGTTACTAAAAAAGATAAAAGAGTCAAAAAGATATAAAGAATGGGAGAAGCTTTTTCAAGAGCAGAGTGCAGACCTCTCTACCAAAGAGTTAGCCCTCTTGGGAATTCTCTCCATTATTATTTTGGATATGAGCATCTACCTTGTCTCCTCTATCAAAGGTCATGAGGAGTCAAATCTTACCAAAATATCAAAGGATATCAGCGAATTTAGCTCATTTGATATGAACCATTCGGCACTCGATGAGATGTTGAAATTTGACAAAGTCTATTTTGTCGTGGATGAAGAGCTTAATGTCAATGTGATTTTAAAAGAGGGAAACCTTACCAAAGAGATTAAAGATATTCCCATATACAGTATCACTAGAAACCTAGAGAAAAAGCTTATAGAGAAAGAGATTAACTATCAGTGGATAAAGGCTGAAAAACCAAACCCTCCCTTTATTATTCTCTCTTTTATTACTGAGCATATTTTAGATATTTTGATTATTGGACTTATTATTTTTATGTTACAAAGTACGGGAATGATGCTCAATGGTGATAAATTTACCGTCTATAAACCCAAAGAGATAAAAGGTAGTATGGATGATATTATCGGCTATGAGGACATAAAAGAGGAGATACAGCACTTAGTAGATATGCTCAAAAATATGCACCTCTACTCCAAATATGGAATTGAAGATTTTTTTAATATTATGTTCTCAGGGGTACAAGGGACAGGGAAAACTACCATGGCAGTGCAGATTGCAAAAAAATTAGATGTCCCCATCTTGGTTGCCACTGGAAATATCGAAACAGGAATTGTAGGTGGTGGAGCCAAGGTAATCCGAAGCATCTATGCCAAGGCAAAAGAGATAGCCATAAACAATGAAAATCGCACCTGTATTGTCTTTATTGATGAGGCTCAAAATCTTTTAATGAAACGGGGACAGTCCAAAGACAAGTGGGTCGATGACTCTCCCAATGAGTTACTTACCCACCTTGAGGGGGTTAAAACCATTCATAATGTGAAGATTATTACCATCGTTGCCTCCAACTTTGATGAGTCAAATATGCAACTTGATGAGGCGATGGGGGCAAGGTTTAAGAAAAAAATTCACTTTAGACTCCCAAATGAGGATGAGAGAGAGGAGCTTTTAACCTATTTCCTAAAGAGAGTAGAAAAAAAAGATAAAAATTTAAATGTCGAAAAACTCGCCAAAACATTCTCAGGAATTAGCCCTAGAACCATCCAAACCATTGTCCAAGAGGCTTCTCTTTTAGCAATTGTAGAAAAATCAAATGTGGGTGAAGAGCATCTTATGAAAGCCTTTGAGGTGGTGATGATTGGAAAATCAAACCGAAAAACTACCAAAGATAAAGAGAGAGAGCGACATATCATCTCGGTACATGAGATTGGGCATTTTTTAGCAAATTTTAAACTTACCATGGCAGAAAATAACTTTGATATTAAAGCGACAGAGAAAAAGATAAAGGTCATCAAAATTTCATCAGAGAACATCTCTCGTATCAACGCCTTGGGTTACGTCCTAAATGAGAGTGAAGATATCCTACTCCATAGCATCAATGAACTGGAAAAAGAGATACAGGTTTTATATGCAGGGGTAGCAACCGAAGAGCTAATATTTGGAAAAGAGCATATTACCACGGGGGCTTCCAATGATATTGAAAAGGTTACACGGATACTACACCACCTCTTTATTGAGACCTCATCCTACTCCAATGCAAAACTAAAACTTGACAAAATTGAGACATTAAAAGATATTGCATACAAAGAGATGGAAGATAAATCCATAGAACTTTATCAAAAAACAATTGAGTTGTTAAAAGAGGAACAAGCACTAATAGAACATTTAGCAAAAATACTCATAGAGCGATGGGTTCTCTCAAAAGAGGAGATTTTTGAAGAGATTAGCCTTTATAAAGAGAGTAAAAATTTATAATATACTATTTTTGAAACCTATCTTCTAGCAATTTTAGGACAGACCAAATAGCCATTTTTCAAAGCTCTACAACCATTTAGTGGTTTTGCTTTGGAGATAGGCTGATATATTTTTTGAGTACTTGGAGAAACTTGAGAGGAGTGAGAGGCTTCGGATGATGCACATCCTGAAAATAAAATTCCTAAAACTAAAATAATTAATAACTTACACATAATAACACCTTGAAACAATAAAAAAGAGAGATAAGTACTACATTCACACTCCCCCTATGAAAATGTTAAGTAGTACAAAGCGAATAGTATGTGATTTATGTGGAAAAAGTGTGTAATTTGGAAACATTTTTTTAAAAAATAGAATATGTATCAAATAGTTTCATAATTTTCATCTAAAATTAAAAAATGTGTAGAAACTACTCATGTGAAAAAAAACTGATAATAACAAAACTATATAAACTTTACTTTGAGTAACGATTCACCCTCTCTTATCGTGCCAACCTTATCTTTATCTATCTCAATATCTCTATCAGACGTGATAATAATAGGGGTTACAATCTCTTTTCCCTTAGCTTTTAAAAAGTTAAAGTCAACATCTAATATTGCACTCGCTTGATTGACACGGTCTCCCTCTTTTACCAAACAAGTAAACCCTTCACCATTTAACTCAACGGTATCAAGACCCACATGTACCATCACCTCTATCCCATTGGGGCTAGTAATCATAAATGCGTGTTTCGTAGGGAAAATTCTTGTAACTGTTCCATTGATAGGAGCTATAACCGTTCCACTAGAGGGGATAATAGCTACCCCATCCCCCACCAGTTTTTTTGAAAAAACATCATCATTAATACTCTCTAACGCTACTAACTCACCATCCATAGGAGATACAACCCCTATAGGCTTTTTTTTAAATATTCCAAACATAGATACTCCTTCTTTATCGTTGTAGTTCTTTATCGTTGTAGTTCAACCCATTGGGTCAATCGCTCTATCTGCTCTAGGGTTCGAACACTACTTGTTCCTCCCTCTGACTGTCGTGCATTCATTGAGGCTCTGTTGTCAAGTAGTGCTACCACACCCCCACCTATTCTCTCATCTACAGACTGTAAATCCTCTAGTGAGAGTTCAGAGATATCTAGCCCCTTATCCTCTGCAAGATTGACCACACTTCCTGTGATATGGTACGCATCTCTAAAGGGAATTCCCACCTCTTTGACCAAGTAATCCGCCAAATCTGTCGCCGAGAGATGACCAATCATACACGCCTCTCCCATCTTATCTTCACGTACCCTCATCTCATCTATCATCTCATTGAGAACTTGAAGCGACAAGAGAGCCGTTTTTACAGAATCAAAAACCCCCTCTTTGTCCTCTTGCATATCTTTATTATACGCCAAAGTCAACCCTTTCATCACCGTCAAAAGTGAGATAAGATTTCCATTGACCCGTCCTGTTTTACCACGCAAAAGTTCAGGAATATCAGGATTTTTCTTTTGAGGCATAATAGATGACCCCGTTGCGTGTTTATCACTCAGTTGCACAAAACCAAACTCACTCGATGACCACAGAATAAGCTCCTCACTCAAACGGCTAATGTGCATCATCATGGTAGAGATATTAAACAAAATCTCCAACGCAAAATCTCTGTCACTCACCGTATCCAAACAGTTAAGTGTAGGCTCTTTAAAACCCAAACGTTCAGAAGTTGTCTTACGATTAATATTGTGTGGAGTCCCTGCCAATGCAGCACACCCAATTGGCGAGTAGTTATTTCGCTCATAAGAGCTTACAAATCTCTCATAATCTCGCTTGAACATACTGGCATATGCCATCATATGATAAGCAAAATTAATCGGTTGTGCGTGTTGAAGATGCGTCATCCCTGGCAGAAGTGTATCTATGTTTTTATGTGCCACTTTAATAAATGTCTCAATATTTTGAAGTAACAAATCAGCAATCAACATCGTATTTTTCTGCACATAAAGCCTAAAATCCAATGCTACTTGGTCGTTTCGACTTCGTGCAGTATGGAGCCGTTTCCCTGCATCCCCAATCTTATCCGTCAGGCGACTCTCTATCGCCATATGAATATCCTCTTCATCCCCATCAAGCAGATACTCACCTCTTTCTATCTCTTCATAGATATCCACAAGCCCCTGCTCTATCTGCTCATAATCCTCTTTTGAAAT
The DNA here is from genome assembly GCA_964452815.1 of uncultured Sulfurovum sp. GTDB lineage: Bacteria > Campylobacterota > Campylobacteria > Campylobacterales > Sulfurovaceae > UBA1140. The sequence goes on along the minus strand of CAYVNI010000098.1, from coordinate 188 downwards.
AATCCCCTGCTCTGCTAACATAAAAGCGTGAGCTCTTGAGCCTTCTATATCTTCTCTATATAACAATCTATCAAAGGGTAATGAGTTGTTTAACTCTTGAAGTAGTTTGGAGCTTGTCTGTGAAATTCTAGCCGATGCAATCTTTTTTGACACTATAAAATCCTAATAGTTTAAATCTTTTAATAGTG
>CAYVNI010000097.1:0-3053 GCA_964452815.1 uncultured Sulfurovum sp. | reverse complement strand
ATTGAAATTTCATTGAATATACAATGAAATTTAGATATACTTTAATAGAATAGTAGAACAAAGGATTACTTATGTATGCAAAAGAACTTAAAGTTCAAACATCTTTACGAATTGATAAAACTTCATTGGCTGATGCAAAAGAGATACTTAATGAAGTGGGTATGAATTTTTCAGAAGCTGTTAATATTTTTACAAAAATGATAGTAAAACATAAAGGCTTACCTTTTGAAGTAAAAATACCTAATGATGAGAACAATGACTTAACACGTAAACTTTACCTTGCATTAGAAGAGGTAGCAAGACTAGAGCGTGGTGAAAAAAGAGCAACAAACGCTAGGGATTTTTTAGATGAGCTATGAGGTCAAAGTTGTTGATGAATTTAAAAAAGATGTAAAAAAACTTTTTAAAAAATATAAATCTATTAAAAATGATATTTTAGAACTGGTTGAGACGCTAGAAGAGGACTATGGTATTGGTATTCATTTGGGAAATGACCTCTATAAAATAAGGGTTAAAAATAGTGACATAGGTGGAAAAAGTGGTGGCTACAGAGTCATTTACTATACCAAACTTTCAAATAAAGCTATTTATCTTTTGACAATATATTCTAAAACACAAAAAGAGAGTATAGATGTGAAAAAACTACAACCAATTATTGATGAGTTGAAGAATTTTATTAATGAGGATTAAAATAACTCTTTGAAAATACAATAGATATTAAAATTAGTAGGTGGAGACAAATCAACCCAATCGAAAGATATAAAACAAGCCACAGAGCTATTGGTCACATCGCCAAAGCCAAAGGTATGGCACAGATAGCAAGAGATACTGGTTTAAGAAGAGAGACTCTATATAAAGCTTTTCGCCCAAATGCAAAACCAAGGTTTGATACGGTAATGAAAGTTATCAATTCGTTACAAATTCAATTTTTGGCTATGCCGAGATTATCGGTTAGTTAAAAATCTTTTGGTTTTTTTGCTGTTTTTAAAATTAGAATTTCTGTGTAAAATGGGTAGATTCGTTGTTTGAAGATTCCTAAAATAATTAAATCATCCCATCCCGTCATACATCGCACCTCAGGAGAGGATGCGACGAGGTGGTTTTCATAATACTCCAAAAATTCATCTTATTTTGATACAATAAAGGATAAAAAATCAAGAGGACAAACATGACAACTATCACACTACAGATAGACGACAACCATCAAGATTTGGTAGAAGCATTCAAGACCTTTTTAGCTAATTTTAAAAATGTATCTTTTAGTATCGAGAGAGAAGAGACAAAAGAGAAGATTTTAGATAACCTATCAAAAGTCTATCACGATATAAAAGATGGCACAGCACTCAAAAGTTAAAAACCTATTGAGGATTTGTATAGAGAGTTTGAAGATGATAGAGATTAGATTTCTTGAAAATTTTCGTAAAAAATTCAAAAAGCTTCACAAAAAAAACAGAAAACTACAACAGGTATTCCTCTAGGTCACGGTATGTACAAAATACGAATGGCTAACTCTAGCAGAAATATCGGCAAGAGTGGGGGATTTAGAGTTATTACCTATTTTATAGATGAGAATAATGTAGTTTACCTTGTTGAGATTTATGATAAGAGTTCTATTGAGTCTATATCAGTTCAAGAGTTGAAGGATGTTTTGGATAGAGAGGAGATTTAGAGGTGTTGTGAGTAAGGGATTCATAGTAGAAATGACAATTTATCTTCTGTAGCGTTTGAAGAAAAAATGTCGCTTGTTCCCATCCGTCCTCGGCAATGCCAATGAAATAAGGAATTTAACTCGCTCCCATCGCTCCTGCGTGGGAGTGTATATGAGAGTTTTTATATTTTTTAAATAATTGAGTTCTCGAAAACTACACCCCTGCCGTCAAATCTCCACTTTTTATGCTATAATTCCAAAATGACATAGCCAAAGGAGTAATCTTATGCCAACAAGACCAAGAATAGATATTGCAGGTTACCATCATATCATGAACCGTGGTGTTGACCAGATGAATATATTTCGTCATAATGAAGACAAAGATATGTTTTTGCAAATTATTAATAAAACAGCAATGATTCATAAAGTGGTAGTTCATGATTACTGCTTGATGGATAATCACTATCATCTACTCATTGAAACACAGATGGATAACCTTTCAAGATTTATGAGATTTGTTAGTGCAAACTATGCTCAATATTTTAATAACAAAACAAAAAGAACAGGTCATCTTTCATGTATTGTGATGAGCAATACACAAATCGTTACAAATCAAGATATGTTAGCTCTGAACGATACCTTTATACATTGATACGATATATAGAGTTTAATCCTATTGAAGCAAGATTATCCGAAAAGGTGGGAGAGCATCCTTTTACTTTGGCTCATCTTATTTTTAATTCAAAGGATTTCTATCCTTGCACAAAAGAATCCATACTATTTAGAGATTATGATGTTGAGTCGTTGAGTGGTTTTTTAGGAGTTGAGTTTAATGAGGATGATTTAACTTTTTTACAAACAGAACAAAATAGAAAGATTGAAAAAAAAGAAGATATGATTATACTTAGTAAATCAAAATCATTGGAGGAACATTTTATGGATGTACAGAGTAAACAAGATAGAAATAGCGTTATCTGTTTGGCTTATTTGGAAGATGGGTATTCTCAAATTGAGATTGCTAACTATCTTGGATTGTCTAAATCTGCTGTTTCTTTAATTATTAAGAAGTTTGGAAGTGGAGATTTGACGGCAGGGGTGTAGGTCTTAAGGCTCGAAGCGACTCTTCAAGTGTTTTTTCACTTATTTGTGGCAAGTCTTCATGAAATTTTTTAGTGGTAACAGGGAAAAAAGCCCCAACTTTAATTGCCCAAGTAAGAGCATTGATAATATACGCCATAATATCCACTTGGGTGTGGGTAAGTCGGTATTTCTCTTGAAAAAGAATATCTTTGACCAAAGTTCTGGTACGTTTAGGGAGGTTTTGAGGTGTTTGTGACATAATAAATCCTTGAAAATTAAAATTTTTTAATCTTCAAGAGTCCACTACCAACATCTCTTGATAAAA
>CAYVNI010000096.1:0-3555 GCA_964452815.1 uncultured Sulfurovum sp. | reverse complement strand
AATAACTTTGCCAATAAATATGCTCTAGCATTTGGTACTATTAAGCCCTCTTTGGAGAGTTGGGATGATGCTTTTTTTCTATTACAGCAGAGTATAGAGAGGATAGAGATTCAAAAAGGGTGTAAGTTTATTCTTTTTATAGATGAGTTGCCGTGGTTAGCAGAGATGAAAAATAGTGGTTTCAAGAGTGCATTGTCTCTCTTTTGGAATGATTTTGCTTCAAAACGAGATGATATATTTTTGGTGGTCTGTGGGAGTGCTACCTCTTGGATTATTAACCATATCGTACAAGACCACGGCTCATTGGCAAATCGTGTGACTGCTATTATTCATTTGGAATCTTTTACGCTTCCTGAGACCAAGGCGTTTTTAGAGGTATTGGGTCATAGAAACTTAACGCACAAAACCATAATGGACTACTATATGACTCTAGGAGGGGTGGCACACTATCTCAAACTTTTACAGAAAAATCTCTCTTTTGTTCAAAATATCAACAGACTCTTTTTTCAACAACATGGAGTTTTGAGGAGTGAATATTTTAATCTCTTTGCAACACTCTTTAAGAGACATCGAACACATGAGACTATTATCAAATATCTATCTGTTACTTGGAGTGGACTAAGTATTGCAGAGCTAGGCAAAAAGAGAGATTTGAAGCTAGGTTCTGTACTATCCAATGCCCTAAGAGAGCTAGAGGAGTCGGGATTTTTAGTCAAACGATACAAGTATGGTCAAAAAAAACGAGATGCTAGATATAGCATCAGAGATCCTTTTATCTACTTTTTTACCAAATGGGTTGAAGATACAGCCATGGTTGATTTGGTTCAAAACCAAAACTACTTTTTGACTATCTATAACTCTAGCTCTTATAGAACTTGGTTAGGATTTGCTTTTGAAAATATCTCTCATACACATATATATCAGATAAAAAAGGCTCTAGGTATTGCAGGGGTTTTAACACAAAGCTACTACTGGTCAACCACCGACAAGAGAAGAGGAACACAGATAGATATAGTGCTAGAGAGGGCAGATGATGTGATTTGTCTAATTGAATGCAAGTTTTATAATCGCCCCTTTACCATTACCAAACAGTATGCAAAAACTCTTGAAAATAGAGTAGAACTATTTTATGAACAGACAGGCTACCAAGGCTCTATCCAAACTGTTATGGTATCGCTCTATGGTGTAAAGAAGAACAGTTATTATCATGAGTTGGTTGCACATAGTGTTGAGGGGGAGGCTTTCTTTGTGAGGTGAGAATCCAATATTCGCCTATAATTAAGAAAAATTATACTTACTCTATCAATCCAAACAACCAAAGAGGAATCTTTCTTTTATGGGTAGTCAAATCGGTATCTATTACTAAGTAGCCATTCTCTATACCTTCTAGTTGTTTGAAACTTTTACCTTTTCCACCTACTTCAAAAATATACTCTTCTACTTTAAAGTCTCCTATGTCAGAGTAGTAGAGTGTTAAATTATCTTCAAAACATGATGCAAAAAATGTCTCTCTTATGGTACCTATTTCTGTAGCTATTTTGTACTCTTTAGCATAGGCATATAGTATGTTGGTATTGTCAAAAAGTAGTTTGTCTGGTTTCCTAGAGAGTTTTTTGGAGTACTTTTTAATGGAGTTGAAAATACCAGTTTTATTTAAAATATCAAAGTAGACATAGAGTGTAGGCTCACTAATACCTAACTCTTTGGATAACCCATCAATACTAACTTTGTAGGGTACTTTTGCATTGATAATAATAAAAATAAGCTTTTTAAAGATAACCAACTGGTCATATTTGATTTTGTTAAGAGAGGGAATATCTTCATAGATAATCTTCTCTAAAGCATTAAAAAGTTTTTCTGAGAAGAAGAGTGACTCCAAACCATAAGGGTAACAGCCAAACTCTAAATAACTTTTAAAGTAACTAAGTATCTTAGGATGTTTTTGAATGGCTTTTGAACTGATTTTTTGATGTTGCTCTAAAATATCTCTAAAAGAGTAAGCCTCTAGCTCTATTTTCTCTTTTAAAATAAGGTATTCACGAAAACTAAGACGTTTGACCTTTTTTAGTACCAAACGACGAGAGAGGTCATGGCTCTCATAGAGTATGTTGAGCATGGAAGAGCCAGAGATACGAATGGTTAAATCGGGAAAAGAATCATAAATATTTTTAAGATGTTGAGACCAATTTTTAAAACGATGCACTTCATCTATGGCAACAACTCTTCCACCCAAAGTGTAATGTTCTTCTACAATATCGTAAATTCCATAGTTGAGTACCAACAAGTCATCAGCTGAAAAGTAGAGGGCTTCATCTGCTTCAAATTGACTGATATACTGTAACATTAGGGTTGTTTTTCCTACACCACGCGAACCTATAAGACCTACCATTTTCTCTTTATTGTCAATATATTTAAAAGATTCTCTTCTATACGTGATAGTATCTAATGAATTGATGAGTCGCTGTTGTTTATCTTTTAATGCTTCTATCATTTTAATATCCTAAAGTTTATTTTATGTAAAAACTATATTTTGTTAAAGTATAGTTTAACATATTTTTATTAAACTATAAAATATACTTTACTTAATGAGTAGAAATTATCGAAACAGATAGTACCTTTTTCAATAGAAAATTATAGAAAACAAAATTTTTAGCTCCATTTATAATATTTCTACATTCCAAGTTTCACCTTACCTAGAAACTTCAAGAGTTTCTAAAAAATTACCGTTCAGATAATTTGTCAAATAGGGATTTGAGGTTAAAGTGTTAGCTAAACTATTGTAGCATAAGTTGTTTTTATACTTTATCTTAGATAAAGTATAACCACTGCTCTTCCCTAAATCTCTATCTCTTTTTTTTCTCAACATAGCCACATTTACTGCACTCTTGGCTTGTATATGCTGGATTAATTTGAGTTATTTCAATTCCATATCTCTCCTTGATTGATTCAAATTTCTTTTCTATTATATTTTTTCCAAAGTTACTAAGCATTCTATTTAGTTTTTTTGAGAGTTTTGGAGAGGTAAAATTAAGTCTCTCGACTACAATCTCTTTTGGTCTATAGTAGAGTTTAATTTTTGTCTCTTTATCAAAATTTGAATTTTTTAGAAGTGTTTTAGTTTATAGGTTCTTAGCATTAATTACTTCAACTAAAATATTATTGTTCTCATCTTTAAAGCTATTTGGAATTTTACCTACATTAAATCTATTCCACGCTGTTCTATATGTTACTGAATGGTTCTTTGCATAATCACGAAGTTGGATATATTTTTTCATAACATCATTATAACATACTATTGTTTCAAGCACATGTTAGTCATACTCACTCAAAGAGGTAGCAAGAGAAAAAAATCTACCACTCAATACCGTAAAATCACAACTTTTTAGAGCAAAAAAGGCTTTGGCTCATAATCTCTTTAGCTGTTGTGAGTATGAACGAAATTCACGAGGTGAGGTAGTGGATTTTTTGGATTGTGAGGGTGGGTGTGATTTGTAAGGTTTCAAAAACCTTAATTTTCGAACATTAGTTTGGAGTTTTTAGAAAGCTTCGCCATTT
>CAYVNI010000095.1:0-7846 GCA_964452815.1 uncultured Sulfurovum sp. | reverse complement strand
CTGCTCAGGTGTTAAAAGACCTTTTTTAGTAGCCACTCTAATACCATTCAAAAAGTGGTCACTATGCGTCTCTACTATAATCTGAACTCCATTAGCCGAAGCGATAGCACAAAGTTCTGCTACTTTTGATTGACCTGCTGGGTGTAGGTGGGATTCTGGGTTTTCTATGATGAGTAGGTCGCCTTTTCTTGCTTTTAAAATAGAGACAATAATAGGCAATACGTAGGTTATTCCAAAGCCTACATTTAATGGTGTATAATCTTTAGTCCTAGTATCTTCATAAGTATAACTATATGTTAGATTTACCTGTTGAAGCTCATCATAGACTTTAGCCTTTACTTCTATATTACTACTTATTTCACTAAGCCATAAGGATACATTTTCTAGTAGTTGAGTTGTTTGGCTTTTTGGGTGTCTTAATGCAAATATAATATCTTTATGTCTATTATTTGCTAAATAATGAGCAGTATACTCTCCCATAATTCCAATTAAATTTTTATCTACATCTTCATCTGACATTCCATAAGATATATTAGGTGCTATTCTATCTGTAGAAATATATTGAAAATCATCATAAAATATATTGAATAATTTTTTATTATCCTCTGTAAGTATTTCAATATTTTCTATTTTTAAATTATCAGTATTAAATTCTAAATTATGAGTTATCTGATTATTTGAAATTTCTATTTCAATGTTTTCATCAAATATTTCTTCAAATAATATATCTCTCTTATTTCCTAATTTTACATATTTATCATTTATATTTGTAATTTTACTACCTCTAAGAGAATAAAACTTCTCTTGATTCTGTTTAAGTAGCAAAATTGATTGAATAAAAGAGGACTTTCCACTACTATTAACTCCTGTAATCAATGTGAGATTACTAAGTCTAATATCTATACCTTTTAAACTCTTAAAGTTTTTTATCTTTACCGTATTAATTTCCATCTAACACCTCTTTTATTAAATTTCTCATTATTCTAAATCGTGTTTCAATAACCAGTCTATCACTTGTCCCTTCTGTAATAGCTTTTGCGAATTCTCCCTTTTCATTTTCAATTAATGATTTAAATTGTTCTAAAAAAATATTTTTTCTTTTAAGAAATAGTTCTTTATCTTCTATTTCACTAAAACATACCATAATCACATCAAATAGTGATTGGTTAAGGGTCTTTTTATCTATACCTTTAGCGATTGAACGACTAAATTTATGATTTTCTCCAAGAATTTCTACAGTAAATTTCAAAGTATTTATAAATTTATCTTTAATATCTTGTAATTTTTCTTCATCATCTATTAAATCTAATTTTTCCATTGCTACATCTAAATATTTAACCATTTTAGTAAGCTTTGTTTTTTTAAAAATAGAGAGTTCAAAAACCATAAATCTTAAAGCCAACTCTCTATCTCTCATTCTTTTTGAACTTAAACCAACAATTTTTTGAAAAATCTCATCTTCAGAAAGTTCTTGTAAAAATTTACTAGCTTTCCTATTTAATGCTTGTCGTATCTCTTGTGTATTAAGAGATACTCCACCTGTATTGATTCTTTTAAATAAAGAGTATCTTACTTCTTTTGGTGTTTGTGCTTCGATTTGATGAGTTATAATTTGAGTATCATTAATTATTCTTTGTAAAGGTCTTTTCAAATCACTATAAGTTTTTCCATTTAAATCTAAATATTCCAAATTTGTAAGAGCAAATCCTTTTCTTTTTTCATTTCCATTTTCATCTTCTTCTATATCATCAATAATGAATTTTTGAATGGTAGAAAGTCTCTGTAGTCCATCGACCACAATCCATTTTTCAGGGTCAGAAACATCAAAATAAAAAATGGGGAGTGGTAACTTCAATAAAATAGACTCAATCAAACTACTCATTTGTTTTCTATTCCATAAGTCAGGATGTCTTTGAAAATCAGGATTTAAATCAATTTCGTTATGTTCTAGCATAGCAATTAGAGAAGAGAGAGAAAGAACTACATTGGTAATTTTAATATCTTTAGTTGAAAATGGATTTGTTACATGCCCATCATTGCCTATATATTCTGATTCTTTTTCTTCTTCAATTTCAATTTCAATTTTTTCTTCATTTAACATGCTAATAACCTTTTTAGATTAGCCACTTCACTTTCTATATCATAATCATTAATAACAGCTATGTTCTTTTTAGAAAGAAGAGCCATAAAATCATAAATATCCATAGAAACTATCTTAGCTCCTTGTGTCAAAGAGATTTGAGCAGACTTATACAACTCCAAAGTAAGTTTCTCTTTTAGTAATTGAGTTAAACTTTGCTTTGTTTGGTTGATACCAAAGAAGATGTTGTCAGGTAGGTTTATACTAAGTTGCATCTATGATTCCTTTTTGAATTTAATTATAATTATAACTATAACTATAACTATAACTATAACATAATCTTAAAAGAGAGTAACTACTTACTCTCCTCAAACTTCTTTAGATCTGCCTCTCCAAGCTTGACATACTTGGCAAACATGGTCAAAAGGATATCATTTGGTTGGACAAAGGTTTTGATGAAAAATGCAGTTGGGTCGTTTTCGTCTATGGTACTTGTGTCGGCTAGGTTGTTGACAAAATCATCAAATGAGTGACCTGCCATGACAGCTGCGGCGTGTATCATCATGGCTTCTTTTATCTCTGTGTCACTTATGGTGTAGTGGAGGATAAGAAAAATCTCTTTTGCACCTTTTATGTCATTTTCACTGTATCTTTGAATGCCATGTTCATATATCGCTCGGGCTGTGGCTAAACTTTCTGGGTCATTTAGGTCAAAGCCTTTTTCTTGTACTAAGTTTTCAGCCAATACATCAAACGCTTGGCTTACGATGAAGGTGAAGATATCATTTATCTCATCTTCACTCGCTTCGATGGCAAGTTTTGCACCCAATAGTTGGTATCCTTTGTCAATACTTTTGTCCTCTTTCATCTCTGATTCTAGTCTTTTTAAATCATTAATAAAATTTTCATCTTTTTTTAGTGCCTCTATGTCAATCTCTTGTTCTTGCATCTCTTACCTTTTTATTTTTAAGCTTTTAAGAATTTTATCCAATTATTGTTACAAATAAATTATTATGAAAGATTTTTATAGATAATTAAACTTTATAAAATCTATAACAATATATAATGATGTTTAATTTTATTTAAAAGAAGGAAAATAATGAAAATTAACAGCATAGTAAAAAGTCTCTCCTTAGCATTACTTTTAAGTGTGACTACATCATCAGCATCAGAGCATGGAAAAGCCCACTGGGGTTATGAAGGAGCAGGTTTACCTGCCCACTGGGGTGAGCTAAAACCTGAGTTTCATACGTGTAAAGATGGGGTGAATCAATCACCAATAAATTTAACAGGTTTTGTTGATGCAAATCTTACAGAAATTCCATTTGATTATAAAACTGGCTCTACAGAGATTCTAAATAATGGTCATAGTGTACAGGTTAATATCGCTTCGGGTTCTACCATTGAGGTTGATGGTATTAAATTTGAGCTTAAACAGTTTCACTTTCACACACCAAGTGAAAATAACATTAACGGAACATCATTTCCACTAGAGGCACACTTTGTACATGCTTCAAAAGATGGTGAACTTGCAGTTGTTGCATTGATGTTTGAAGAGGGTGATGAGAATAAGATGTTGGCTCAACTTTGGGACAAGATGCCGATGAAAGCCGGGGATAAAACAAAGCTTGAGATTGCTGATGTGACCACTATTTTGCCAAAAGAGAGAGATTACTATAGATTTAATGGGTCATTAACAACGCCTCCTTGTACCGAAGGTGTGAGATGGATTGTGGTGAAAAAGCCTACAACGCTTTCAAAAGCTCAGGTTGAAACGTTTGCTAAAGTTATGGGTCATCCTAATAATAGACCTGTTCAGGGAACAAATGCTAGAATGATTATTGAGTAAAAGTAGTTTTTTATGTGGACTGAGATGTCCACACTATGCGTTAATTAACATTTTAATTCTTTTTAATGCTTCTCGTGTTTTATTCTCTTCATAAACCAATGCCAATCTCACAAAACCTTGACCTTGACCTTCTCTTCCTAGAAATGAACCTGGAATAACTTTGAGATTATACTCTTGGTAGAGTCGTGTGGTAAACGCTATCTCATCCTCTACAGGTAGCCATATGTAAAAAGTAGAGAGAGGTGGGTTGATGTCCAGTATCTCTTTTGCTATCTCAAAATTTTTGATGTATTTTGCTCTAAAAGCATCCACATGTTCTTGGTCTGCCCATGCGACAGCTGCTGCGTGTTGAAGGGGAAGAGGAGAAGCACAACCGACATAGGTTCGGTAGGTCATATAGGCTTTTAATATCTCTGCGTCTCCTGCTATAAATCCTGAACGAAGCCCAGGGGCAGAAGAGCGTTTTGAGATGGAGTTAATGACAAGTATATTTTTAAACTCACGGTTTCCTACTTCGATACTGGCATTGAGCAGTGAGGGGAGGGGAGCATCTAAATATAAATCTATATAGCACTCATCGTTTAGAAGTATAAACTCATATTTAAGAGCCAAATTGACCCACTTTTTTAACTCATCAAGGAGCATGGTTGAAGCTGTTGGATTGTGAGGAGTATTGATAATCACAAAATCACAATGGCTAAGAGCTTTTTCATCTATTTGAGGGAGAAAATTATTCTCTGCTGTTAAGTTTAGATAGATAACTTCTGAGTTTGTTGCTTTGGCTGCTCCTTCATAAATTTGATAAAAAGGGTTGGGATATGCCATAACTGAGTGTTTAATATCGTGTAGTAGAAATTGAGGAAAATTAAAAAGAACCTCACGGGTTCCAAAGGTTGGAATTATCTGTTTATCCTCTAGTTTTAAATCAAAACGATTTTTAAGATAGGTTCGCATTGCATTACGTAGAATAGATTCTCCTGATGTTTTTGGGTATTTATTGAGTAGCATTGCATGGTTATTTAATTCATCTAAGATAAATTTAGGTGTTTTGAATTGAGGTTCTCCAATGGTTAAGCTAAGAGCTTCATAGTCTGTGTTTGGTTCTATATTTTTAAGTAAATTATTGAGTTTTTCAAATGGGTAAGTTTCAAAGTTCACGGCAGAGTCGTCCCTAATATTTTTAGGGTGATTATAGCCAAAGTAAGATTTGAGTAAGTAAATAAATATTTACTTACTCTGTGAAAAATAGTAAAAAATAATTCTACTCTTCACACGAAGCCAGACTATCCGCTGTTGGAAGGTCTTGGTACTTATCTTCATGAAGAACCGCTTTGTCTAGATTTTTACAATCTACTTCGTCACATGGTTGTGTTTCAGCCATAGGATAATCAATAAACTCTTCCCCTTTTGCCTCTTTTAAACCTTTAATATCAACACAACCTTTTCCTTTTACCAGTTTAGGGTCTGTGTTGGATGCAGAAACCTCAAGACTAATGGGTAGTTCAGAAGAGACCTCTTGTTTAGTGCTTGTTGGTAAATTTATATCTGACTTTTTGTCACTGGTTGGAAGAGTGTTCTCGGCCAAAGAAACCTCTCCCAAAGATATAATTATCAAGATTTTTATAAGTGTATTTCTTAATGAAAATGAGATGCTCATTTTAACTCCTTTATTAATAATGGCTTATATAATACATCAAATTTAATTAGTTTATCTTAAAATAAATTAATTTATTTGAAAAATATAGTAAATTATACTATTTTTTAATACAAAAGCAATTAGAAAAAGAATAAACTGTTACTTTATTATTAAAGATTTTGAAAAATAGGATAGAAAATGAAAAAAATCATAGTATTAATCGCTTTAGAAGCGACTTTAATGGCAGGTGAATTAACCAATTCCATGTTAGAAGCAAAGCGTCAAGGTATACCATTGATGATTATGGTGGCTTCGGAGACGTGTACGTATTGTGATAAGATGACAAATATAACATTAAAAGATGTAACAGTAAAAGAGAGTATTAAAGATTTTATGTTTATTAAAGTACAACAAACAGATAAGGATGTACAGCGTTTTTTAGGAAAACATATGAAGTACCCTCCAACAATCTTCTTTTTGTCTAAATATAAAATTTTAAATAAAGCGGAGGGATATCTATCCCCATCTAATTTTATTCCATGGGTAGAAGATACCAAAAGAAAGCTTGGAATGAAAAGTAGTGTTAGTCAGGTAACGAACAGTTACCAAAATAGTTCAAGCTCTTCTATCGACTGGATGTATGACATCCCTTCAGCTGTAGATTATGCAGCACAAACTTCCAAACAGATAATGATATTTGTAAACTCTTCAAGTTCAAAATGGTCAAGAGAGTTAGAATCAAAAACATTAAAATCAACTAAGGTACAAAATGCACTCAATGATTTTGTATTGGTCAAAGTACAAAAAGGAGATGCGGGACTCTCCTCTTATGGATTAAACCCAACGCATATCCCAATGGTATATTTTATGACATCAGGAATGAGAACATTGGTCACCGCAAAAGGTTTTTTTGGTGCAAATGATTTTCTAAAGTATGTTAATTATGCTAAGAGTAAAATGTAATTAAATACCTGTATTACAAGTTTTGAGATCACCACTTTTGATACCTTTTTTAAACCACTCAATTCTCTGTGCAGAGCTACCATGGGTAAAGGCATCAGGCACAACATACCCTTGGGCTTGTTTCTGTAGGGTATCATCTCCAATAGCAGAGGCAGCTTGAAGTGCCTCTTCAATGTCTCCTTGCTCTAATATATTAAATCTTTTGTGTGCATGATGCGCCCACACCCCAGCATAACAGTCTGCTTGAAGCTCTACGCGAACTTGCAGTTGATTTTCCCCTTTTTGTCCTCGGGCTTGTTGTTTCATGCGTTGTACTTTTGAGAGCGTTCCTTCCATGTTTTGGATATGGTGACCAATTTCATGAGCCAACACATACGCTTGTGCAAAGTCACCCGTCGCATTGTGTTTTTTTGCCAGTTCATCAAAAAATGAGAGGTCAAGATAGACTTTTTTGTCACTAGGACAGTAAAACGGACCCATCTGTGCAGAGGCATGACCACAACCACTTTGTGTTGTTCCTCGATAAAGTACCATACTAGGTTCTCGGTATTTTGCCCCATGTTGTTTAAAGATAACGCTCCATACCTCTTCTGTATCTTTTAAAACAGTTTTGATAAATGAAGCTTGTCTATCATCAGCTTTTTTATCAATATGTGATGTTGCTTGACCCCCTGTGAGGCTTGAGAGTGGATTGAATCCTGAAAAATATGCCACAGCCCCAATGCCGATAATTGCCCAACCAAATTTTGTTTTTAAAAGTCGTTGGATAATTGGCCAAATAAATAACATGGTACTCATGGAGGGCATACCTCTGCCTCCTCCACTTCTATCACCACCACTGTGTCGTCTGTCCTCTACATTACTGCTCTCTTCTCGGTCTTCCCATCTCATATCTATCATCTCCTAAGAAATTTTTAACAAATTATATCACAAGTAAAATTTGACTACAATATTATCAATTGTTTAAGGAGTTTCATTTGTCATTAGCACTAGCAAGAAAATATCGTCCATCAGGTTTTGATGAGTTGATTGGTCAAGAGGCAGTATCTCAAACACTAAGTTTGGCACTCGATAGTGATAGACTCTCTCATGCGTATCTTTTTTCAGGATTACGTGGGTCAGGAAAGACCTCTACGGCACGTATTTTTGCTAAAGCCCTTTTATGTGAAAAAGGGACTACCTCTCGTCCTTGTGGGGTCTGTTCTCATTGCCTAATGGCAAATGAAGGACGGCATATAGATATTATAGAGATGGATGCTGCTTCCAATAGAGGAATAGATGACATCAAAGAACTCATCGAACATACCAAGTATAAACC
>CAYVNI010000094.1:0-1919 GCA_964452815.1 uncultured Sulfurovum sp. | reverse complement strand
AAAAAAATACTCTATTCTGGCATCCTTCATGACTAGCCAAAAGTAGTTGACACTTTAGGGGCAGTGACTTTAGTCGCTGTTGTCTATTTCATGGACTAAAGTCCATGCTCCTAAGAGATTCCATATGCAAAAGTGTAAACTACTTATGAAACATGCCTCTATTCTTAATCAAACTTAGTTATAATTGAACATCCAAAAAGGAGATATAGTTATGACCATAAAGATAGATAACCCTGAAATAGAGTATTTTTTTATACATGAACTAAAATCAGATGTCAAAAAATTTTCTGAGTTTATCTTGATGAATCTTGAAAAGTATAAAAAACAGAATGAGTTTAACATCACTCCTCTTGACCCACAAAAAAACTCTTATAAGTTAGAGTTTGATAATCTTGAAGAGGTTGATGAGAGTGCAAATCCATTTAAAGATATAGATGATGTCGCTCTCTATGCACGAAAATTACGAGAAAACTCATGGCGATAGTTTTTATTGATACCAATATTGTTATAGAGTATATCAAAAAACGAGACAATGAAAAGATTATTGAGTTTGTTGATAGTTTTGATAGAGTTTATATTAATGATGTTGTTATTATGGAGCTGTATCAAGGGGCTAGAGACAAAAGAGAGTTAAACTATATCAAAAAAAAAATAATGAAGTTTGAAGTACTCAAGATGAATCAAGAGATTATATCCTTGGCAAGAGAGATTTTAGACCGTTATACTCTATCTCATAATACTAAAATAATGGATGCACTAATTGCTTCAACGGTAATTATGTATAATATAGATTTATACACTTTTAATAAAAAAGATTTTCGATACTTAGAACAAGTTAACCTAATCGGTTAGTTCAGGAGTCTATCATCCCAAGAAAACAGCGAATAACCCACCAAGGAACTTACCATATCATCAATCGTGGTGTAGAGAAACGCAATATCTTTATAGAAGATGCAGACTACCAAAAGTTTATGGAGTTGATAGAGAATATGCTAGAAAACTTCAATATTACACTTCACGCTTATTGCCTTATGACCAACCACTATCATCTACTGCTAGAGACCAAAGAGGAGAATATCTCCGAAGCTATCCAATACCTCAATGGCACATACTCCATGTACTTTAATCGAAAATATAAGCGAACAGGTCACTTTTGGCAGGGGCGTTATTTGTCCTATTATCTCTATGATGAGACTCATGCTTGGATAGTGGCAAAATATATCGAACGCAATCCTTTGGAGGCTCGTATGGTGGGAGATATTGAAGAGTATGCTTATCAATCTTTGGCTCAATGGAGTAAGCAAGGAGACTCTTTTAAGCTTTTGAATGGCTCTATGATATTTGATATGACACTAGAGGAGTACACTCGGTATTGTAACCAAGAGATGAGTCAGGATGAGTTTTTGGATATATATGCTACACCTAAGATAGTAACCAAAGATGGAAAGATAAGGGTTTTGTACAAACGGTTGGAGACTTTTTTTGAAGCTGATAGGGATATAAACCGAAAAGAGAATGCTAAGAGGGCTGTTGAGTATGGGTATACCAAGGCAGAAGTAGCTCGGTTTTTAGGATTGAGTAGTAAGAGTGTGGGGAAAATAGTTTCCTACTCTATCAATTTATAAATATCTTCAAAAATACTTAGAGCTAAATCATAAAACTCTTTTGCATCATCAACTGTAGGTTGACCATAAGGCAATAGACCCATATCGCCAGGATAACGAGAGTCTATATATAGTGTATCAATTTTGATAATAGTATCTATATCTGCATCAAACTTTATATACTCTTTGGTTAACTTTAGTAACTTTTTGATATTGTGGATTTTGGGTATTTTTTGATTATGAAATTCCAAGATAGATTTTAGTGATTTTTCTATGGATTGTTGAGCATGAAATGCACACATATGTGTCAAATTC
>CAYVNI010000093.1:0-5597 GCA_964452815.1 uncultured Sulfurovum sp. | reverse complement strand
TCGCTTCTATTGAATCTTTTTAATGCCTCTTCACTATTAAACTGCTTTTTGCTCTCTTTGTTATTCATGAATCTATTGTCTATTAAACTATTTAATTGATAGATGAGATAATCATTTTTATAACTCTTGACTCCTGCTTTTTCTGCAACATCATCAATAAAATCTAAATCATTGATAAAGTTTGTACTATCTATATAATTCCTAAATCCTCTATTCTCTCTTTGGGTCACATCAAATTTTAGTATAAATTCAAGCCGTTTCCACCCTTTTAAATCATCTGTGATAATCTCCTTTTTTTGCTTATAGTACTGCTTCTTATACTTATCATAATAGAGAACTTTATTAATATTTGAGTGGTCTATGTTGTTAAAATAAAGGCTTGTTTTTTCTAACGTAACGCCATGCTTAGAGTATGGCAATAAATCAGCCTCAAACTCCTTTGAACGCCTATAATTAATAGGTTGCTTATCTTTGGTATCAATAGCAATATCAATTCTATGAACCCTAAAAGTTTTCCTATTTAAAATCCAACTTATAATCTTCATTGATTCACTGCTTATTCTCTTAGATGGTTGGTGGAGTCCTGCAAGGATAATCAAGCAATAGCTATCTTTTGCCTTTTTTCTATGAGTAGCAATATCAAAGAGTAAGGGAATATTTCTAATTATAGTTATATAAAACCCCTTATCCTTTGGCTTGACCTTTGGTAGCTCTATACGCTCTACAATGGGCTTAAAATCCTCTTCTTTGAGTCTTGTTTTATTATCTGTAGTTCTACCTTTTAAGACTCTTTCTAAGGCTTTTTCATGGTGTTTCTGCCTCTTATCAAGCATAGTAACATTTAAGTGATTTCTCTTTACAATATTCATAAGAGTTTCATACTTTGCTACTAACTCAATAGTATCTATACCCATCTGATTATAAGAGATAGAATCCTCTAAAATATCTATTTCAGAAGCATTAGAGGGATAATTAAAGACATTAAGAGGGGTATTCATAGAATAGTTTTATATCAGACTAAACCGTTTTAATAGTTTGAGATAAAAAGTTAGCAACATCAATAATATTAAAAATTATCTTTGCATTTTTAGCGTTTCCAAGTTTTTTATAGTTTGGTAATCCTATGCCATCTTTTTTATATTTGTCTATGGTTGAAATACTAACACCTAACTCAACGGCTAGTTCACTTTTAGAAAGAGAAGCTTTTTTATATCTTGTCTTTAAATCTTGGTAGATTAATTGGGCTTGTGGGTTCATGTAATAATCCTTAACTTTAGGTTTGTTAATGGAAGTATGACTTATTTTTTAAGCTTTACTTAGCCTATAAGAAAATTTAAAATAGTTACTATTTGATTTTTTTAAATAGTAACTATTTTATGAAGTAAGATTTTTGTAATATTGTTCATCTATGTATTTTTTTCCGTGAGATATATAATTTTCAACTGTAAGTTTTTTAATAGATTTAAAGTTATCTTTACCAAGCCTATAATTATTAATCAGCGTAACAATGGATGATGGGTTAAGCCCTAATTTATTACAATCATAGGAAAAAAATAAATCAGCGTAATTCTTTTGAATATTTGGTAACCCTATGCTTTCACTTTCCTTTTGAGTAAGTAACTCATGAAGATTTTTAACTATACTATGGTCACGGTCATAATCCTTTTTTAGTTTTTTAACAAAATCAACTAATTCACTTATTGGAAGTGACAAATTTAATATTAATCTTCTCTCTTTTGTATCTTTGAAATTAGGCATTAATGGGCGTGAGTAATTAGGTGTTATATCATTGTGGTGTATAGTCATACTCTCTTTTTCATCATTACTTATTAAATGACTTACAAAGCTTATGTAATATTTTGAGGTTTTATATTCAATAATTTTTCTATTAGGTATAATTTTTGAATGTTCATAAGATTTAGTAAAAGGAGAAAATAAAATATCTTTTATTTCCTTAATATGCTCTTCTATTGGTTTGAAAAAATGATAGTCTAAATGTAATTGAAGAGGGTTAATGTGAAAGTCCATTAGTTTTTGAGCGTCTTTATAACATTTTTTAAAATCATCTGTACTTAGCACAAAACAGTTATACATATCATCATTTACATAGTTTTCATAAAAGCTAAAAATAGTCTTTATAACCTCATCATTCCGTATAGCCATTTCATAAGCCATACAATAGGTTAATTCATAATCTTCAAAATTTTCAACTGCTAAATATTGCTTATCATCTCTATTTAACTCAATCATTATAAAGCCCTTGAATAGCCACCTTACCATTGTTAGGACTCAACTTAGCATAACGCATGGTCATATCAATATTAGCATGATTCATTAACTCTTTGATTGTGAAGATAGGAACGCTATTAATAGCAAGATGTGAAGCGAATGTATGCCTTAAGGTGTGAACTACTGCCCTATTCTTTCGGTCATCAATTGCTAAACCTTGGTTAAAAAGAGTATCAAGATGTTTTTTTAATCCTCTTTGGATTATCCGTGATGATGAGGTGTTGATTATCCTGCTATTGGCTGTTAAATCCTTGATATGTTCTTTTAACTCATCTCTCAACGCATTAGATATAAAACTTGTGTAGGTCATTTCTCTTTTAAAGTCATAAAGGGTAATAGTTCCATCATCTAAGTTAATATCTTTTTTTCTAATATTATAAGTGGTTTCAAGCCTACTACCCATATTTAGAGACAATTTAACAAAAAGGCTTAAAGGTGCATCGTCTTTTATAGCTACATAAAGTTTCTTGACCTCATCAAGTGTTAAATACTTCTCTCTTTTATTGTCAAGCTTCAATGCTTTTAATCTCTTGGACTTAATAGGGTTTACTTTTTGATAAAGCCCCTCCTCTATGGCAAAGTTAAAGAGTGTGCCAATAAAACTTATATTACTGTTAATGGTGCTATTGGCTAGACCCTTATCAAGTAGGGTTTTTCTAAATGAAACTATTTTATCGGTTGAAATTTCGTTAATATCCATTGAGCCAAAAAGTTTATAGATATTTGATTTATATTTCTGCTCTGTTTTTATAATATCTTTGCTCTCTGTGGCTTTATGCTCTTTGTAGAGTTTAAAAACACAATGAAGAGTTACAATCTCTTTTTTAATCTTCTTTTTGATGATAGGTGGTTGCTCTCCAAATTTAACTTTATTAGCTATCATGTCTCTTTGGGTTTTACAGAATGCTTCTCGGATGCCCTCCGAATATTTACCCAATGTTTTAAATTTCCACTTCTCGTCAATATCTTTGTATTGAATCATATAAACTTTATCAACGATTAAGGTTTTAACTTTTCCTTTGCCATCAATAACAGTTTTTTGAATCTCTTTATAATAAACCCCTCTTTGTTTTGTAATATGTCTTTTGGGTAGAGTTTTTAAAAATGTGTTGGTAGTCATTTAATTATCCTTTAGTTAAGTAGCTAGTCATATAAAAATCACATAAAAAATGGATAACTTTCTATTGTTTACTGCTACTTGATATAATAGGGCTATTCTACCTATAACTATTTTAAGGTAACTTGATGTGATTTGCTAGAACTTTAAGAAACATGAGGAAATGAATCTTTTATAATCCCTTCCTCTCAGCCATTTTAAATATCAAAAATCTCTTTAAACCCTCTATGCGTCGTAAACACCAACTTTATCAAACTTCATAGCAAGTAGTGCATAGAAATGTACTCTTTTTTTACTTCTGTTTGATGAACCCAGCTGAGCACATACCTCTTTAATCGCTGTATCTAACTCTGTATCATCAAGAGTAAGCCCCAGTTTCTTTTTTAAAAAATTATTTTTGACAGTATCCAACTCTTTAACTTGTCCACATGCTACTGACTCACTATCTTTTTTATAAACTGAAGGTCCCAGTCCTATAACCACTTTTGTTATTAAATCATCAGAAATAGTCAATCCTAACTTTTTAGCTTCTGCAATCATCGCTTCAATTTTTTCATCTCTTTTACCCATAATAAAATCCTTAAATATTTTTTGATTTTAAATATATATGAAAACATATACATATCTAAGACATCATTTTACTACTTTATTATTTAAATAGCTATATTTTATTAAAACTTTATCATTTTTATCATTATGTTCGGCATCCTTCACCACCCACCAAAACAAGTTGACAGTTCACAATTCCAAAACTCAACAGACAATAGAATCCTCTTACCACCCAAGGTAATTTAAAAATATAATTTACAATAAAGAAAGTACTATTTAGAGAAAAAAATCAGGCTTCTTCTTCACTACAATATCAAGCAAAAGTTCAATCCAATCTTTCTCTTGCTTTTTACCTGTAAATATCTCCATTGGCATTTTGCCTTTCCTCTTTCCAGCTTTATATCGTCTATGATTGTGATAAAACATAAATATATTGAGAAACTTTTGTGTGGTTTGACTCCTAGAGCTATCCAAATAAAATCTCAAAACTGAGTTGATATTCTCAATGGCAGATGAAGCTTGAATAATATTATCTAGCTCTTTAAAAACAGTCTCTTTGATTTTGTCAAACTCCTCACCAATCAAATCTTGGGCATACTCAAGATAGAAATCTCTCTCCCATTTTGCTCTATCTCTTCTTGACTTCTTTTTAGATTTTATGATCGATTTATCCCATTGCCAAGCCAGATATAGAACTTTGAGTGTACTCTCCTCAACTCCTGTTTTTTGGCACTTCTTAACAGATTTTTTGGTCTGTTCAAAGTAATTTAGAAGTTCTGGAAAAAGCCCTCTAACTGTTTGAGCATCCTTGTTTATACTCTCTTTTCCTAACTCTTCCATCAGATCTAATGCCACTGTAATCTCCTCATCTGCCTTCTCTCTATCTCTAATCTCTCCATCACTATAAAATGGTTGCAACTGTTTAATAATACACTTCTCACCACCCACAAATTAAAGAATAACATTTAAGAACAAAATGGTAAAATGTCAATATGAGACATGTATTAGCACTAAAAACCTTATTCGGAAAACGGGTGCAACCTTAATTTCACTAAAACCCTTTAAACAAGGCTTCTTAGTTTGAAAACCTGTATTTACAGGAATTATTTTATGTCTGATACAAATACTTATTTTACGGTACTTCCGAAACTATAAGGAGTATGCTTTATCCTAAAAAGCTTAAATCTCTTTTTAGTGAAATTAAGGTTACACCCTTCTTTGACAGCTTTACTTGGCTCCATTGCCAACTCTGCATTGGCTAGAAATGTTGCTTTCCAATTTTGTAAATTCTTTGGAATGATACTGTTTGCACTTGCAATCTCATTTAGTGTCTTTTCACCTTTTAATACTTCCAGTACCAATTTCGTTTTTAGTTCTGTACTGTATTTTGTTTTTTTTCTGCTCATAATTTTACCTTCTCTTTTATTGTCTAATTTTATCTAATTTGGAATTTGTAGAATTAGACTTTTTAAAAAATTGTTTGTTTTTCTTGGGGTATTATATGTGGTTTTGTCGGTGCATTGGAAAACAGCACCTTACAGGTTTTTTTCTATAAACGCATCTGTCTTTTTTTCAAAAAATTGCATACGCTCTTTTCCTTTTGGCATGGTTTTTCTTAATCTTCTCATCTCCTTTAGGAACT
>CAYVNI010000092.1:0-3255 GCA_964452815.1 uncultured Sulfurovum sp. | reverse complement strand
CCTTTTTGGCATCCAGAGGCAACACACTTAGATGAGGATAGATGGTATCCCAATCACCAAAGACTTGAAGCCCTACAGGTCTGCTCTCTTTGATGGATTTATCCAAATCATACAGACCCTGATAGTTGACATAGTGATTGTAGTCCATATTGATACGGGTCATCTTATCATTCTCTAAAAAATAACCGATTTTACCAAGATAGTATCGCTCATCTTCGACCAACACAACCGAGGCACTAACCGCACTCTCTAAAAGAACCTTTGTCCCATAAACAGAGACCTCTGACTTTTCAGAAATCTCCTCCAAGCTCAACCCCTCTTTATGAGAGGAGAGAAGCTTGAGTATCCCAAAATCTCTCATGGTTCGTACCACCTGAAATATTACAGGTGCAAAGGCTATTTTTTGTGCTTCAAATTGTGCCTCAAATGCCGATATTTTCTCTTTCACAACTATAAAGCAGCTGTTGCTACCCTAGATATTCTAGCAGAAAACTCTGCTTTATCTTTTGGCTCTAGCCCCTCTGCCAATTTTGCAGAATCAAGAAGAATCCATGCCATATCAGCAAAAGTTGTCTTATTTTCTAGCTTATCAAGCTTTTGAATCATCGCATGGTCAGGGTTCACCTCTAAGATAAGTGGTGTCTCGGGCATCTCTTGACCCATCTGAGCGAACATATGAGCCATCCCTGCCATTGGGTCGTTAGCATCTTTTACCACACAGGATGGACTTGAGGTAAGTCTTGAGGTGGTTTTTACCTCTTTAATCTCTTCACCCAATACCTCAGAGAGTCTGTCGGTCAACGATTTGAACTCTTTACTTATCTCCTCTTTCTCCTCTTCACTTTTAGAGTCAGGAGCATCCATAGTTGTGATGTCTTTAAGTGTCCACTCTTTATAGGTTCCAATAGAGGGAGCAACAATAGCATCAATCTCTTTATCAGCCATAATCAACACTTCGATATTGGCTTTTTTATACGCTTCAAGAAGTGGAGAATTTCGTAGAACCTTCTCATCTTCACCTGCGATATAGTAAATCTCTTTTTTCTCGCTATCTCCACGGCTCACATAGTCAGCAAAAGATATCATCCCCTCTTCTGTTGAGGACTTATATTTCACAATATCCAAAAGCAACTCTTTGTTGGTATGGTCTTGGAAGATTCCCTCTTTAATCACTTTGTTATACTGCTCTGTGAACATCACAGCATTTTCATCTTTTAGTTTTTTAATCGCTTGAAGAATCTTTTTGGTAGCATTTTGTTTGATATTTGCCAAGATTCTATTCTCTTGCAAAATCTCACGGCTCACGTTTAGAGGTAAATCTTCACTGTCAATAATACCCTTTACAAAACGAAGATAGGTAGGAAGCAACTCTTTGTCATCATCAGTAATAAACACACGCTTCACATAGAGTTTCACATGACTCTGATAGTCTGCTCTGTATAAATCCATCGGTGCAACTTTTGGAATATAAAAAAGTGTTGTAAACTCCTGTCCACCCTCTACCTTGTTATGAAGATAGGTCAACGGCTCATCATCACCATGAGAAAGCCCTTTATAGAACTCAATATAATCCTCTTTTTTAAGCTCAGATTTTGAGAGTGTCCACAATGCTGTCGCAGCATTGGCTTGTTCACTCTTTTTGACCTTGGTGGTCACGGCATCATCACCCTCACCTGTCGTCTCATCTTCACTAAAGTGCATCATAATAGGATAGGCGATATGGTTAGAGTATTTTTTAATAACCTCTTGAACACGCCACTTGCTCAAAAACTCCTTCTCTTCCTCTTTAAGCTTGATATAGACAACCGTTCCATGCTCATCTTTGGTCACAGGCTTAATCTCAAACTCACCTGTTCCATCGGTTGAGAACATAAACGCTTGTTCCTCTCCTGCTTTTTTAGTAATAACATCTACTTTTTCTGAAACCATAAACACAGAGTAGAAACCAACACCAAATTGACCGATAAGGTTGCTATCTTTTTTGGCATCACCTGTAAGACTCTCAACAAATGATTTAGTACCCGATTTTGCAATCGTCCCTAAATTGTTCATCAAATCCTCTTCATTCATCCCCAAACCATTATCAGAGATGGTCAAAGAGTTGTCCTCTTCATCCAATTTAACATTAATCTTACCAACCCAACTGTCGCTTTTAAAAGCCTCGTCAGTAAGTTGCATATAGTTAAATTTGTCAATCGCATCACTAGAGTTTGAGATTAGTTCTCGAATAAAAATCTCTTTGTTTGAGTAGAGTGAGTGGGTCATTAATTTTAAGAGTTGCCCTATCTCTGTTTGAAACTGATGTTTTGCCATCGTATATATTCCTTGTTTATTATATATGTGTTGGAATTGTATACTATTTTTCTTTAGTTTTCAAACCCCTAGACCATAACATCAAATCCACACCCTTTTTCTCCTGAAATAAAAACTCTAAATTCAAATCCACATCATAGTTTGAGTGATGAGAAGAGAGCGTAGGGGTCTGATACTGCAAAAGCCAATCCATCTTATCCTTTAAGGCATTAAGCATCCCTGCCCCACCCTCTACTAAAATAAAAGAGGGCGTACCAAAGCTTAAAACATTCGTAATCTGCACAAGTCGTTCCTCTATAGAAAAGAGAGGAATGGTTCTGTCAAAATTATCCTCTTTGGCATATATGATAATATCAGGAGCATTATCCCCTGTAAATCGACAATCTAATGTTGGTCTATCAACCCTCACTGTATTACCACCAATAAGCATGTCTGTACAAACAGCCCGAAGCTGATGCACATGAGTAAGCGACTCTTTACAACTCAAATACCCTCCTCCAATCTTCCCATTAGAAGTTTGAGCTATCTTAAACAGCACAAATGCTCTTTTTTGCCAAATCAAAAACGGCTCTAAAAGCTCCAAAGCCTCCTTTTCACAAACACCCACTTCAACCTCTATCCCCTGCTCTTCAAGTCGTTTCAACCCTCCATCATGCCCCTTAATTGGGTCAAGCGTGGCAATCACAACTCTCTTAGGTTTAAGATGAGCCAACAACGAAGCACAAGAGGGAGTCTGCCCCACATGAGAACAAGGCTCTAATGTTACATAGATAGTACAATCCACAAAAAAACCATAAGGAAGTGCATACAAAAACGCATGTGCCTTATGAGCATCAAACCTATCAAAATCTATCTCTTTTTTAGAAATAGTCTCATAAGCACTTAAAAATACCAAAACCTCTGCGTGAGACGTTCCTGCCTTTTGATGGGCTTCTAGGGCTA
>CAYVNI010000091.1:0-11399 GCA_964452815.1 uncultured Sulfurovum sp. | reverse complement strand
TAGAAATTTAGCTATTAACTTTATCAATCTTAACAAATTCTCCAACATAAAACAGGCTAGAAAACTCTTTGCTTGGAGTCCTCATAGACTTTTTAATTTACAGAGTTTTCTTCTTTAGAGTTTAAACTTGAATTACCGTGGCCCACTTTTCAATATTCTTCTACACCTCAACAAACTCCACCCCATCCTTTGACCCCAAAAGCAAAAAGCTTCTAAGTTTAGGAATAGATTTTATTTTATCTAATGCCAAATAACCCTCAACTTGTTTAATTCCCTCTCGCTTCATAGCCTCTTTATCATCTCTATTTTTTGCCCATTTTAGTTCAAAAAGATAGTTATTAGGAACTTTTGGGTCTCTTCCCACAAGTAAAATATCGGGGTACTTATTGTTTTTTTCAGGTTGTGAATCTATAAAATAGAACTCTGCAAAACTACAAAGAGCCAAGGTAATAACATGAAAATGTTTCTCATTAAACCCATGATGGTCTCGGTTAGAGAGCGTTTTAATGGCAATATTAAGTTGCTCTGCCAAAGGCTCTGTCTCTCCAAAAGCAAGTTTTATAAGAACACTGCTTATCTCGGTTGTGATACTTAAAGAGTTTCTTTTGTCTATCTCTACAGCAAAATAGTTAAAATAGAGCATTTGGATTACATAATTAGGAATTTGAAACTCAAACATCCCTCCAAAGGGTTCATCTTTGATGGTAATAAACCCCATCGAATAGATAAGTGTGATAAAATCCTCTTCACTAAAACCTCTGCTTAGTTCATATCGGTCTTTGATTGAACCTATGACCGAATTATTTTCGATAAGCTTCTCTAAAATAGCAAAGTTTTTTTCACTATCGCCAATGTTAAAGAGTTTCATAATGGCTTTATAATCACTGGCTACATTGCTGTCTAGCATTTTGGTGGGCATCAAGCAACGCTTATAATCAAACTTTGAGATAAAGTAATTGACCAAAGTTGAATTATAGACTCTCTTTTGGGCTTTAGAATTAAAAAGATAACCGTTGTACCATGTTTTTATTTTTTTTAATAACGCTTCTCTATCAATATCCTCACACACTTTAAAGATACTCTGCCCTAAAGAGTAATCTACCTCTTCTTGGGTAAAACCTGCCATGGCATTAAAGCTTTCATCATGAGAAATATTATCAACAATATTAAACCCAGAACTCAAACTGTCCAAAGTAATGGGCGTTACCCCTGTAATAAACATCTTTTGAACCACCCCTGTTTGGGTTGCTCCTTTAAGAACCTCGTAAAAACTTCGTACAAAACCACCTTTACCAACTATCTCTAAAAATTTTTCCATACTATGAGCCAATATAGCATTGGCAAATTGATCGTATTCATCTATAAGCAGATAGATAGAGTCATCTTTGGCTATTTCAAAAAGATACTCCATCAAAGAAGAGGGGCTATGAATATTCTCTAGTTTATCTATCGCTTCTTTAGCATAACCATAGTTATCAAGATAGTTACGAATAGCAATTCGCGTCTTAAAAGTAAATCGTTCATAGACTCTCTCTATACCCTCATCACTATTTATCCCCGAAAATTCAAAAAACAAAATCCTATAGCTACTCTTTAAAGGTGTTGGATTTTTACCAATATAGGTATCAGAAAAGATAGCCTCAAACTCATGAGCAGAGTTCTCATCATAATAGTATTGAAGCGTAGAGAGAAAAAGAGACTTTCCAAAGCGTCTTGGGCGTAGAAAGATAATAAAATCTTCACTAATATTTTCTAGTTCTTTAATATAGTCTGTTTTATCAATATAAAGATAGTCATTATTTATTTTTATTTTTCTAAAATTGCTATTTCCGTAGATTATCTTTTTCATTGTGTGCCTTTTATACTTTAATGTATTATAACATGAGTTTTGCTAATATTTCAATTTGGTTTTGACGGTATTTTTGGAAAAAACACCCTTGTATAATAACTTTAGAGCCAAATCAAAACCTTTTAATCAACCCCAAAATCTTCTCCTGAACCTTTGAGACCATCGGGGCTGTTTTTACCTCTTTTTTCTCATACCCATAGCGTTTAAAAAGTTTCAATGGTGGCTCTTTTGTGGTGATTTTGATGTTTTTGAACTGATAGATATAGCTTCCTTTATTAGAAGCAATGTCTATTAACACATCACAATCTCTCTCCATCATCAGACTTTTACCCAACAGTTTGTGATATTTTGACGCTTTTTTCTCTACCAAATAGAAATCTTTCCACCCTCTATCTATCGCCTTATAGACAGCCTCTTGTTGGTCGATGCTCACCCGTCCATCAAGCTTTTTTTCCCAATATTTCACATTGTTTTTCCCATACTTAACCCCTCGTTTATCACAATAATCAAGCCATTTACTCAAAACCGTAGGCAGACTTGGAACTGATGGCTTTAGTTTTGCCTTACTCTCTTTTTTTATTTCGGTTTTTTCTACTTTAGCTTTTTTTATTTCAGGTTTTTTTATTTCAGGTTTTTTTATTTCAGGTTTTTTTACTTCATCTTTTTTTACTTCAGGTTTTTCTACTTCCTGTTTTTTCGGGGCTAAAGCCTCCGTTTCCGTAGTTTTTCCTGTAGTTTCTTGGCTCTCCTCACAACTTCCAAGAATTTCTCCAATCTTCTTCTTGGTGTAGATAAAAAAAAGATGCACATAGTAGTATTGACGTTTCTGAACCACCTCGATAATCTTCATCTCTTTGAGTATCTTCTTGGTTTTCTTAACCCTCTCCATCGCCCAGTTCATCCCTTTTCTTGTAAACTCGTCCGTTGCAAGAGGTTGATTTGTCTTTTGGCGTTGGGCATGATAGAGGTAGAAGCTATACAAGGCTAATAGGTTCGCATAATCTTTTCCATGCTTTAAAAACTTTTGCAAAAGATGAGGGTGAATGACTATTGGGTTTTCTATGGGTTCGAGTTTCATTTTTGTTGCCTTGTGTTTTTTTGTATTTGGCAGTATATCTAAAAAAATAACTTCAAGTCAATATAAAAGTACACTAAATAAACTATTTGTTTTTAAAGAAGTCCATTACATTCTGTTTCATCTTTTCTATTTCAAATATTTTTTTTTCTAATTGTATATTTTTTATATAGAGTTCAATAGCTTTTTCTAATTGAATGCTAATTTTATTATCGTATACAGATTTTTTTAAACTTGATTCTGTATACCCAATTGCTTCACCCAATTCTCTATAAGTCAACCCCAACTCTTTAGAAACCCGTTTAACCAAATGTACCTCTTTCTCTTCCAAAACCACCACTCCTTTTTGAGTAGATTATACCAAAACCTCCCCTTTTCTTAAGAGAGTTTTTAAGTATGTGGGGTGGTTTTTGGGTGGGGTGGATTGCAAACCCCAAGAATAGGGTGTATTTTTCAACGTATCGTCAAAGTCAAAGTAGATATTTAAACTATTCCAATACCCATAAATGGCATCCCTACATTGGGTTTAAATTTTTTTAACTCCTCTAACTCATGCTCCATTTTGGTAAGCTTCTCCAATATTAAATCTATCTTTTTATCCTCCTCCTCATTATGCTCTTTTTCCATTTTGTTGATGATGACGGCGATAAAAAGATTGAAAAGTACAAATGAAGCGATGATAATAAAGCTCACAAAGTATATCCATGCCCAAGGGTAGACCACCATGACCGAGTCCATAATATCCGACCACCCCTCAAGGGTGAGGATTTTAAAGAGGGTCAACATGGAGTTCATAAAGTTGCCCCATAGTATTGGGTCTATCTCAACAAAGAGAAAACTTCCCATAACGGCGTAGATGTAAAAGACGATAAAGAGTAGTAAAATAATATCAAAAAGGGCAGGAATAGAGGAGATAAGTACTCCAATAAGCTGTTTTAGTTGAGGTCGTGCTGTGACAAGTCGCAATATTCTAAAGATTCTAAAGAGTCGAGCTATTGCGGCAAAATCTGTATTGTCAAGAGGGATAATGGTTACAACCACAATAATAAAATCAAAAATATTCCATCCATCTTTGAAAAAGTCCAAAAACCTCTCCTCAGCATACATCTTAATCATAATCTCCAAAAGAAAATAGGAGGTGACTAAGATATCAAAAAAATAGAGAACATCATTAAAAATACTTTTTTCTAAAGAGTCTATTGTTTTAAGACCAAGTATCAACGCGTAAAATATAATGATGGTGGTGGTTAAGAGTGAGAACCACTTTGCCTCTCTAATCTCTATAATGGTTTCTTTTAAATTCATTTTGGCATTATAACCAAAATTTTAACGTGGAGTTTGCTAAACTACGCCCATGAAACATTATGAATTAAAATCTATCTGCCACCATCTTCAAAACTTTACCTATATTAGCCGTGCTAGACGGATAGAAAACAATACCATTGAGCTTACTTTTGATAGAGACAATAGCTACTTTTTTCACATGACACGAGGAGAGAGTTTTATCTATAAAAAGGAGTCCACACGACCCCTTCAAGGCTACAATGCCCCTTTTGATACACTTCTACATTCACTTGTCTCTGCTTCTAAAATAGTTGCTATTGATGTACTGGAAAATGACCGAGTTATCCGTTTGACACTCTCTCCAAAGAGTAGCTATAAGGAGAAGCGTGTGGTGTTACAGTTTGAGTTTACAGGACGACACACCAATGCGATACTGCTTGATGAGAATGAGGTGGTGATTGAGGCGTTGCGTCATATTGATTCTGATAGCTCCTTTCGGGTAATTCGCCCAGGGGTGGAGCTAAAAGCCATTCCTCCCTTTGAACAAAAAGAGATGCCTCAGGAGATAGAGGATATTGACCTCTATCTCACTCAAAGATATTTTGACTTTGAAAGCAAACGAATTAAAGGGTTAAAAAAACAGAAACTTTTGACAGCCACCAAAAAACGTGAAAAGCTTCAAAAACTCCTAGATGCTCTGCCAAATCCACAGACCCTAGCCAAAGATGAGAAAAAATATCAAAATATCGCCAATATTATCTTGGCAAATCTCTATCAGATAAAACCCTATGATACCAAGCTAAAAACCTATGATTTTGAGGGCAATGAGATAACCATAAAGCTCCCAAAAGGAGTTGTTCCAAACCGTATCAGTGAGTATTTTTTTAACCAAGCCAAACGAACACGAAGCAAGGCAAAAAATATCCATATTGAACAGGAGACCCTAAGTAGCAAGGCGACCTTTTATGCCAATATGCACCACGCCATAGAACAGGCAAAAGATAGCCAAGAGCTGGAGCTTTTAGTGCCAAAACGAGCCAAGTCACAACGTAAAAAAGAGAAGATAAAGGAGTGTGAACTCTTTTGGATAGATGACCACAAGGTGCTTATCGGTAGAAACAGTAAAGAGAACCAATCTCTTTTAAAACTGGCAAAGTCCAATGATTTGTGGATGCACATTCGAGATATTCCCTCCTCACATCTTATTATCAAAACCGACAAACAGAACCTCCCTGACAGTGTCATCGAAAAAGCAGCCAAGCTCTGTGTGGATTTTTCACTCACCCAAGCAGGAGATTATGAAGTGGACTACTGCAAACGCCGATTTGTAAAAATTCAAGAAGGGTCAAGTGTGGAGTATGATAAGTATAAGACGATTCGTGTTAGAAAAGATGGGATAGAGATACGGGAGTAAAAACATAGGTGGTGGGGTGGATTTTTTAACATACCGTCAAAATCAAAATAGATATTTTAAATATTCCAATAACAATATTTTCATTTGGTTTTGACTCTATCTAATTATTTTGTATTTTTTCTTATTTATTTCAAAAAAAACTCTTTAACTCCTATCGTATTTCACAACTGTTTATGATTTATATATTGGTATAATTTCCACTAAAAAAAGGATTTCCAATGAAATTTATTACTGATAATAAAGAGAGATGGATAACAGGTCTAGCACTCCTAGCCGTAACCCTAACCGTGGGATTTATTGATAATAGATTTCTAATGTGGCTCTATCTTGGAGCGTTTTATATGGTGGGGTTCAATGAAGCCGTTAAGCTTTTTGATGTGAAGCAAAAATCCCCCTATGTTTACGCAGGGATTATATGGTGTCTTGCCTATTTTACCCCCAACCCTGATGATCTTTTCTTCTTGATGGCACTCTTTTTTGGTGCAAAACTTGCCTATACCCAAGAGCATGAGAAGAAGAAGCTTATTTTGCCATTTCTCTATCCTGCTATTGGGTTTTTGTTTATGTTTATGCTCTATACAAGCTATGGGGTCAACTGGCTTATTTGGCTTTTGGTGGTGGTTGCCTTTACCGATGTGGGGGCTTTTTTTGTGGGAAAAAGTATTGGAAAAACACCGTTCTCTCCCACCTCTCCCAATAAAACATTAGAGGGAGTTGTTGGTGGTGTTGTGGTAGCTACGGTGATGGGAACACTCTTTGCCTACTCAATGAGTATTGATACTTTTATCGCCTCTTTGGTCATCTCTTTGCTTACAGCTGTTGCTTCTATATTTGGAGATTTGTTTGAGAGTTATCTTAAACGTGAAGCAGGAGTCAAAGACAGTGGAGATATTCTTCCAGGTCACGGTGGGGTGCTTGATAGAGTGGATGGGTATCTCTTTGGTGCTGTTGTGATGCTTGTTGTTCTAAGAGCGTTGTAGCCGATGAGTTCTATTGTACTGCTTGGCTCAACTGGCTCGATTGGGGTGAACACACTTCTTATTGCTTCGCGTTATAACATAGAGGTTGAAGCGTTGGTGGCAGGTCGCAATATCGACCTCTTAAACCAACAGATAGCGATCCATCATCCCAAATATGTGGCAATTGCCAATGAAGAAGATGTTCACAAGGTCAACCATCCTCATGTTTTCTGTGGAGATGTAGGGATTTTGGAGCTTCTTACACTAAGCTCTAGCCCAACGGTGGTTAATGCGTTGGTGGGTTACGCAGGATTAGCCCCAACACTAAAAGCGATAGAGTTGGGGCGTAAAGTTGCCCTTGCCAACAAAGAGTCGCTGGTGGTGGCAGGTGAGTTTATTGATATGGGTAAAATTGTGCCTATTGACAGTGAACACTTTGGACTCTGGTATCTTATGGGTGTGCGACCATTTAGTAAACTCTATGTCACGGCAAGTGGTGGGGCTTTTAGAGATTGGAACATTAAAGATATGCAGACGGCTACCTTTAGGCAAGCCCTAAAACATCCCAACTGGTCGATGGGAAATAAGATTACCATTGACAGTGCAACCATGACCAATAAACTCTTTGAACTCCTTGAAGCCAAATGGCTTTTTGATACCTCAAATATAGATGCTGTCATAGAGAAAAAATCTATTATTCATGCCCTAGCAGAGTTTAAAGATGGCTCAACCACAGCCCATTTTGCAGGGGTAGACATGAAACTACCCATCGCTTTTGCTCTTAGAGGAGAGGTAGATGAGGAGATTTTGCCTCCTGTAAATCTACTAGAGATTGGGGCATTGGAGTTTTTACCCATTACAAGTGAGCGTTATCCTATTTGGGAGATAAAACAGCATCTGCTTGACAACCCTCACCTTGGTGTGGTGGTCAATGCCGTCAATGAAGAGGCGATTAAAAAATTTGAACAAGATAGGTGTGAT
Source organism: uncultured Sulfurovum sp. (assembly GCA_964452815.1). Lineage (GTDB taxonomy): Bacteria > Campylobacterota > Campylobacteria > Campylobacterales > Sulfurovaceae > UBA1140. Next base: position 3,837 of record CAYVNI010000091.1, on the reverse strand, counting down.
TTCTTTGGTATGGGCAAGATGGTGTTGGATGCCTATAGAAAATTTGATGATATCAAAGCTTCTAATATAAAAGAGATTATAGAGATAGACCAAGAGGTAAGAAAGTACTCCATATTAATATAATATGGGTGAACTACTGAAGACATCTCTCTCCTATTGAAGGATAGTTATCTTCATCATCCAGTAGTGATGATGACTTTTGGACAATTTTACTTCCCATGGTCAAAGGGGTGGTCATGGCAAACATCCCATATCGTAACAGAGATATATCCTCTCCTGTCCCAAATATGCTTCTAAAAAAAGATGCCATATCAGAACTTAAAACCCTACACTGTTTGGCAAGATATGTGGATGTCTCCTCTTTGGCTTGAAATATTTTTTTAAGCTCTTTTAAATCATGGTAGATGGCATCATTACACGCCTGTTCCTCTCGTCCTCTATAGATAAAACAGATATCATGCTTCATGCAACTCTCATCAATACTATCATAGGGTTTAAGTTTATAATATTGGGTGATTAGCTCTCTTCTCTCTCTTTTATTTAATTTCTTATAATTTTTGTTGGATTTATGTCTAATTTTAGGGTAATTTTTTCCACAGAAACAGCCATATTGAAAGTTTTTAGTAAACTTATCTTTCACTTTGGCAGGGTGGGTACACTCTCTGGCATCTGCTTGGTTTCTTTTCATCTCTTGTGTCAGGGGTGGATTGAGTTGAGAGAAGTCATCTGCCGATAAAGGGTGTATCAACAGGGTTAAAATAAAGATATATAAATAGTAGTACATTAAACACTCCTTGTTATTGTCTAATAATAATTATAACTAAATAAAGTAAAAGATAGGAATTTTCAAAAAGTGTATTTAGATAAGGCTACTGGCTACAAAATGTATCTATATAAAGATTCTCTACCTTAATTCTCGCCCACTCATGGTCTACGTTTCTCAAAAATTTCAGAGAGGCTTTTTTATGTGGGTTGTTGTTAAAACAGTTGATTCTAACTTTTTTACCCAACTCCTCCCATCCATAATGCTCCACAAGTTTATCTATTATCTCTGCTAATTTTATGCCGTGAAGAGGGTTATTATTATTATTGTTGTTCTTATTACTATTGTTATTACTATTGTTATTCATGGGTTGCTCTTTTTTCTGTAATTATCAAACTGTAGCGTAAAACCACCTCATTGATGGGGTGGATAGAAGCTACACTTTGTTAGACTATCAAAAAATAGCTTGTGTACGCGTTAAAATCTTTGGATACGCCAAGTAGCCTTATGGTGGGGTAGTTTACGTGTCCCAATCCAACAATCTCTGTTCACCCTCTAGTCCACGGACATGGGTAACATCTTGACTCATTTCAATTACGCCTCGATAAGTGCCATCGGGGTCTCGCACGGCAAAATATTGAATGTGAATAAATTTTCCTTTAAACTTTATCCAAAATTCGGCTAGGTCTTGTGTACCTGCTTTAAACTCTTCTAAGATTCTTAGTACTTGGTCAACACTTTTAGGTGGGTGACAGAACTTCACCTCTCTACCAATAATCCCTGCACTTCGTGGAAAGACTCTGTCCTCTCCACGGTTGTAAAATACCACTTGGTCATCTTCGTTGACATAGGTGATATCTACAGGTAGAATTCTAAAAATAGAGTTGACCTGTGCAGGGGTTAAGTAACCTTCGTCATAGTGCGTTTTGTCCTCTATGCCAAATGGAAGTTTACGTTTTTTGGTATCTTGACTGGGGTGAATATACTCATCAGCAGGATACGGAGTTGGTTTTTTATCAAACATCCACCCTATCTCTTTGTCACCCTCTTTAAACTCTTTCCACTCCTCTTCTGAAAGCATGCCCATCGCCCGTGGAAGAAGTCGCCCCTCCTCTACGCTCATAATCTGCTCTAAAAACTGAAAAAGTCGTTGCATGTTTACCCCTACACTTTCTATATCTTTAGAGGCTATGGCGTTGCGTGTCTCTTTGACTTGGTCTCGTATCTGGTCATGAAATGTCCACATTCCTTGAGAGGGGCTTGTCCAACCATACTTCTCCAAATAGGGAAAAAGCTGATTCTCTTTTCGTGTAAAATGAAGGTCTACTTTGGCTAATTTTTCAAAAATAGCACTAAAAAACTCAAACTGCTCATTGATATTGATGCTCTCTAGCTGACGCATAAGGTCACGAATAAGTAGATTCTCCTCTAAATAGGTACGAACAGGGTGTCCATCTGGATATTTTCCCTCAAATGGGGATGGTTCATTGTTTAAAAACTCACTCATACTAACTGCTCCTCTGTTTTTTATTAGAGAATAACGGAATAAGAGAGGGGATTAATTGAGATAAATCAATGGTTGATTATAATTATAACACGTCCTTTTAATCAAAAATGGAGCATAATTTCACTTTTAAATTAAACTACTATATTATTAAGGAATATATTATGCGTAAAACCAAAATTGTTATCACTGTAGGTCCCTCTACTTCATCATTTGATATGCTAAAAGAGTTAATATTAAAAGGGGTCAATGTTTTTCGACTAAACTTTTCACATGGAGACTATGAGACACATACCCAAAGCATTAAAAATATTCGAGAAGCTTCAAAAGTACTCAATAAAGAGGTGGCAATCCTCCAAGACATATCAGGACCAAAAGTTCGTATTGGTAAGATTGAGGGGACACTTTTTCTAAAAAAAGGGGAGAGATTAAAGCTTACCAAAGAGGATAATGTGGAAGATGAACGAAGCTTGGCACTCTCCTATCCTCTTATTATAGATATGGTCAATGTCGGAGAAGAGGTCTTTTTTGCTGATGGAACAATTCAAACAGTCGTGATAAATAAAGATGAAAATCATTTGGAACTAAAACTACTAAATGATGGTGAACTAACCTCTAAAAAAGGGGTAAACTTCCCCAAAACAAAGCTTAAAATCTCAGCCATTACCCAAAAAGACAGAGAGGATTTGGCATTTGGGGCTAAGAGTGATATTGATATTGTTGCCCTCTCATTTGTGCAGAATAAAGAGGACATACTAAAAGCAAAAGAGATTATGAAAAGCCATAACTTTGACCCATTTATCGTCTCCAAGATAGAGACAGGTGAGGCGATTGAGAATCTAAAAGAGATTTTAGAGGTATCTGATGGGGTGATGGTGGCGCGTGGAGATTTAGGTGCAGAGTTTGGTGTAACCAAACTGCCAAGAATCCAAAAACATATCATCAGTATTGCCAATGAGATGAATAAACCCTCTATCACAGCAACCCAAATGTTAACAAGCATGAAAGAGAACCCTTTCCCGACCCGTGCCGAAGTAAGCGACATCGCCAATGCCGTCTATGATGGTACAGATGCCGTGATGCTTAGTGATGAGACCACCATTGGTAAATTCCCCATCAAAGCTGTTGAGGTACTACATGACACCATTAAAGATGTGGAACATGACTACCCCTATTTTAAATCATTCAACTCCATGAGCAATGCAGAAGCCGTCTCAAAATCAGCCGTAGAGTTGGCAAAAAGCATGGACAAAGAGGCACTGGTCTCCTTTACCATGTCAGGTATGTCGGCTCAGATGCTCTCAAAATATCGCCCCAAACAGAGCATCTATGCCATCGCCCATACTGTAGGGATACAGCGACAGTTAAATCTTGTATGGGGAGTTCATCCTCTTTTTGTCATGGAAAAAGTACAAAATCCTAGCCAACTTATCTTCAACTTTATCAAAAAAATAGTTGAAGAGAAGCGAGTAACCATGAACAAACGATTCATCTTAACCATGGGGTCAACCTCAGGAAAAAAAGGCTCAACCAATCTTATCCGACTCCTAAACAGAGAGGAGATGGAGGC
>CAYVNI010000090.1:0-3917 GCA_964452815.1 uncultured Sulfurovum sp. | reverse complement strand
GTGGTGTAGCCATGGGTATTGCTCATCAAGTTGGTGTGCCATTACGATTTATTGGTGCTGGGGAGAAAATGCCCGATTTAGAGCAGTTTATTCCTGATAGAATTGTATCTCGTTTGATGGGTGCAGGGGATTTAGAGTCTTTGGCAGAGAAGACAGCGAATATTATTGATGAGAAACAAGCCAAACAACTTTCACGAAAAATCAAAAAAGGTAAATTTAATTTTAATGACTTTAGAGCAGATGGAATCGATGAAAAAACTGGGTTCAATGAAGTCTATTATGGGAATGATTCCAGGTATGGGTGGTATGGCAAAACAGATTGGCGATATGGATTTGGAGAACTCACAAGAGATTAAACAGATTAAAGCGTTGATTGGTTCAATGACTCCAAAAGAGCGTGAAAATCCAGAACTTTTGAACAATACACGAAAAAGAAGACTCGCTTCTGGTGCAGGGATGAGCCAAATGCATGTGAATCGTGTTTTAAAGCAGTTTAAAAATGCAGGTAAAATGGCAAAACAGCTTTCGGGTAAAGGGGGCATGAAACAGATGCAAGATATGATGAAACAGGCACAAGGTGGGGGAATTCCACGTTAGGTTCGCGTCGACGAACCTCTTTTAAAGCAAGAATTAGATAAAATTCGTTTTTTTAAGCGTTGATGAGTGAACTCTCATTAAGATTAGTTGTCAGTGCTTGTTTGTAGTTGTTTTCAGTAGGCAACTCACGTAATATCTATTACGTTTGGATTAGTTACCCAAATACTGAAAAAGAAATATTTTAAGGAATTAATATGACAACAATTAGACTTACAAGAATGGGTAGAAAAAAAATGCCATTTTATAGAATCGTAGTAACAGATAGCAGAAAAAGAAGAGATGGTGGTTGGATTGAATCAATTGGTCACTATAACCCAATGATTAAAGAGAATAATCTTACTGTTGATTCAGAGAGAATGGATTACTGGTTGGGTGTTGGTGCTCAAATGAGTAACAGAGTTAAAAAAATTACAGGTAAATAATTACTATGGTTACTCAATTCGTCTCTGAATACACAAAACTTTTGGTAAGTCATCCTGAAGATATTGCAGTCTCTGTAAAAAATCTTGAAGAGAACTATGATGAGATTACCATTGTAGCAAACCCTGAAGATGTGGGTAAGCTCATTGGTAAAGAGGGACGAATGATTAACTCTATAAAAACAGTTATCTCTGGTTGCAAAGCCAAAGGTGGTTGTAACTATAGGGTTAATGTAGAAGCCAAAAAGTAGACCATGCAAAAGTTTTTTATAGCACAAGTGGGGAAAACCCACGGACTCCAAGGAGACCTCAAACTCCACATCCATACCGATTTCCCTGAACAGTTTAAAGTAGGTTACAGTTTTGACACAAGCTCAGGTAGACTTGAAATTTTACGAATTAATCTTGAGAGAGCCATTGTTACTTTTAAAGGTTATGAGGGAATTGATTATGCCAAAAAACTTACCAATACCAAAATATACGCAACCCTAGAAGAGACCAAAGAGAGATGTGAACTAAAAGATGGCGAACACTTTTGGTTTGAGATAGAGGAGTGTAGTATCGTTGAAGATGGTGAGACTCTTGGAAAAATAACTGAGATGCAACGTTTAGCAGATGTCAACTATATGTTTATAGAGACAGATAAAAAGCTTATTGATGCAGGGTTTGCTACTACTTTTTTAGTTCCTTATATTGATAGATATTTGGTTCAAACAGATGTGGAAGCTAAAACAGTTTTTACTCATGATGCTAAAGAGATTTTGGAGGCTTCCTAGTCAAAGGCAAAAAAAATGAAATTCACCTACCTAACCCTCTTCCCCAATATAATCAAAGGTTACTTTACCGACTCTATTCTGAAACGAGCTATAGATAGCAACTTTATAGAGTTAAATTACATCAATCCACGAGAGTATACCCATGATAAACATGGTAAGGTTGATAAGCCGATGGTTGGAGGTGGGGCAGGGATGTTGATGACTCCTCAGCCTCTTTTTGATGCGATTGATGCAATTAAAAAAATATCTCCAGATGCTTATGTGGTGGTGGCAACTCCTGTGGGGAAGCCTTTTGTTCAAAATGATGCAAAGCGTTTGGCGAAAAAAGAGCATATTGTTTTTGTCTCTGGGCGTTATGAGGGGATGGATGAGCGATTTATTGAACAGAGAACAGATGAGCTTTTTTCTATTGGTGATTTTATCCTGACAGGGGGTGAGTTGGCCTCGATGGTGATGAGTGATGCGATAGCTCGAAATGTGGAGGGGGTGCTTGGAAACAGTGACTCTTTGAGCGTTGAGAGCTTTGAAGCGTCGAGTTTGGAAGCACCATCATTTACGAAACCAAATATTTACAGTGAAATTGGTGTTCCATCAGAGCTATTAAAGGGAAATCACGGTAAAATCTCGGACTTAAAAAATGCTATGGCTAGATGTAAGACTAAATACTTTAGACCAGATATGCATAAACAGCTCTAAAAGGGCAATGAATTTTATAAAAGGTAAAAGATGAGAAATAAGTACATTGAGAGTTTTGAACAAGCACAACTAGAGAACAAGAGTGTTCCAGATTTTAGAGCAGGTGATACACTAAGAGTTGCTGTTAGAATTAAAGAGGGTGACAAGACAAGAGTACAGAACTTTGAGGGTGTATGTATAGCAGTTAGAGGTCAAGGTACAGGGCGTACTATGATGATTAGAAGAATTGGTGCTAACTCGGTTGGTGTTGAGAGAATTTTCCCTGTTTATTCTGAGAGTATTGAGAGTATTGATGTACTTAGAAGAGGACGTGTTAGACGTGCTAAACTTTTCTACCTTAGAGCATTAAAAGGTAAAAAAGCAAGAATTAAAGAGCTTAGAAGAAAATAATCTTTTCAAATCTCAAACTCCTTTTAAGAGAGGTTTAAACCTCTCTTTCTTCCTCTAAACATCTTCTATAAAATATCTTATCTACTTAACATATCTGTGATATAATTTCAGACTTTAATTTTAAGGGAATATACTCGTGGAGTTTTTAAAAAAAATAGCACAACGTCTACTTATTGTTATCCAATTTATTTTGGTTTTTCTTTTTATACTGTTTGAAGAGATTATTTGGGATGGGTTAGCAGAGCCTATCTATCGAAAAATCGAGTCATTACGTATTACACAAAGAGTAGAGAAGTTACTTCAAGGCTTTAACTCTCATATTCTTTTGGTACTGTTTATGGTGCTACTTCTTGGTGTTGAAGGAGCAGGTCTTTTGGCAGGATTCTTCTTTGTTAAGGGGTATATCCTGTTTGGACTTCTGCTTTATATCGCCAAGATACCAATTGCTGGGTTTACCTTTTGGGTTTTTAAAGTCTCCAAGAAAAAGTTATTGCGTTTTGGATGGTTTAATTGGGCATATGAAAAACTAATGGCAGGAATTGAGTGGCTTAAAGAGACCGAGATATACCAAACTAGTAGAGAAAAAATGACCATGCTTAAGAGAAGATTTTTTGAATTTAAACAAAAATATTTTTCTAAAGAGAGTAGATTTATTACTGAAATTAAATCATTTTATAGATATATCAAAAATTTTAAAAATAGGAAAAAGAATGACTAAATATGTATTGTTTGATACTGAGACCACAGGAAACCAAGAGGAGGATAGAGTTATCCAAATAGGAGCGATGGTGGTGGGTGCAAAAGGAGAGGTTGAGGTTTATGATGAACTCTGCTCCTCTGATGTTGAGATTAAAATAGAAGCGATGGAGGTTCACAATATCACTCCTGATATTATTAGGGGGAAAGAGCCATTTAGTACCACCAAATTTTACAATGATTTACAGGGCTTAAACAGTGAAAACAACTATCTTATTGCCCATAATATCCAATTTGATTTGGGAATGCTTAAAAAAGAGGGTTTTATTAATCGTATGAAACT
>CAYVNI010000089.1:0-8392 GCA_964452815.1 uncultured Sulfurovum sp. | reverse complement strand
GAGCAGGTGCCATCGCCATTGGCATGGCACGACTTCCTGAACTATTTAGACTTCTATCCGAGGTCTCTTTGGTAGAATTATACTCCCAATCATCAACAGCATTGAGATTAGCCTTTTTACTCATTGCATTAAGAGCAGAGAAGTTTATTATTAAAAGTAAAAATAGTATTCGTTTCATTAGATTGTCCTTTTTGTGTTTCCATTGCATATATTATAACAGATATTAATTAAAAACTCTATTTTTTACACTTGATACCTCTTATCTCTTACGCTCATCTGTTTACTCTCTTCATCCATATAGATATCAAAAATATCCATAGATTTCAAGAGATTACTTAGCTTTTTATACCCATAGTTAACAGGAGAAAAAGAGCTACTGTTGTTGATATAAATTCCCATTGTTGCTAGATTTGACCAACCATGCTCATCCATTGTCTGCTCTTGTGCATTACGCAGAAGATTCAGAAGCCACTTATCCTTTTTTAAATCTTTGGTTGATTTTTTAATAGATTTCTTTACCTCCTCCTCACTGTTTTCACTATTTTCACTGTTTTCACTATGGTAGTTGTTCATTAGCTTCTCAGTAAAGATAAACTGTGAACACGCTGCCATAAAAGCTTTAGGTGTTTTCTTCTCACCAAAACCAAACACCTTTATACCCTCTTGCTGTACACGCATCACCACAGGGGTAAAATCACTGTCACTTGTTGCAAAAGCAAATGCGTCTATTCGTTTGGTATGGAGCATATCCATCGCATCAATCGTCATCAAAATATCCGTAGCATTTTTCTGTTTACTGTAGTCAAACTGCTGAATCGGCTTTATTGCAAACTCCAAAAGCTTCTCTTCCCAATTTTTTAGGTTGTCTTTTGTCCAGTTTCCATACGCTTGACGTATATTTACTACCCCATACTTACTAAGTTCATTAATAATCCCCTCCAACGCACGGTGAGAGATATTATCTGAGTCAATAAAAAGTGCTATATGATCTTCATGTTTCATACTATTACTCTCATATCTGCTCTTTTGGACGATAGTAGGTCATGGTAGAGCGTCCAAATTTTTTACGTTTAACCTGCTCTAGCCCTCCTATCTCTTTTGGCATATCAAGCTGTGTCATATGCTCCACAATCACCATCTCACACCCATCCACATCTATCTGTTCAATAAGCATAAGTGTCTTCTCATAGACATCATCCATCCCATCACGTGTAGAGAATGGTGGGTCAAAGTAGAAGTATGTTTTTTGGTCTGAGTGTTTTAACATTCCTAAGACAGTATCAAACTTCTCAAAACTGTCTCCATAGAGATGATGACATCTACTTGGGTCTAATTTTTTAATATTCTCTTGGAGTACACGATAAGCTACTTTATTATACTCAATAAAATAGCATTGAGAAGCCCCACGACTTAATGCCTCAAGCCCAATTGAACCTGAGCCTGAAAACACCTCAACAAATTTTTTATCAATAATATCAAACTGCAAGGTATTAAACAGAGACTCTTTTAAAATCCCTTTGGAGCTTCGAGTGGTAAAGATATTTGGTATCTCTATAAACTTACCCTTGAACTCTCCCCCAATAATCTTTGTTCTAAAGTTTTCTTGTTTTGCCATCTACTTATTTAATACCTTCGATTTTTTTAGAGCCTCTTCTATCTCTTTGGTTGCTATATCACCCAGTAAATCAAGCTCAACTTTACCATCTACGCCTGTTACTTTCATATCTTTTATCTTGTTCTTGGTCTCATCAGACATACACTCACACTGACCTGTGGCACAATTTTCTACCATCTTTACCACATTTTGCTTCTCTACCACGCCTGTAAATAAAATCTTTACACCTTGGCTTGTTTTGCTTACGTTTTTATTCATTTCTCTTCCTTATCATTTTATAATTATGAAGTTTTTTTACGGACAATAGGCAGAAGCTTTTTCTTAATGTTGTAAAGTGTCTCTTCAAAAGCTTGAAACCCTTTACCATCTGGGTCATCAAACCCTACGTGTATCACCTCAACCTTTTTAGGGAAGGTTGGGCAATTCTCCTCTGCATTAGAGCAGACCGTTACTACTAAATCAAAATTTATATCCATAATTTTATCCAAAGTTTTTGAAGAATACTCCTCTTTCCAAATATCTTCTTGCTTTAAAACTTTTATTGCATTGCTATTTACTTTTCCTGTCGCTTTGACACCTGCACTATAGGCGACAACATTATTTAAATGTTTATTTATTAGTGCTTCGGCAATAATTGAACGACAACTGTTACCTGTACATAAAATCAGTACTTTTCTCATATGATTCCTTAATATTAAAAATCGCATTCTAACATATTAAAATATGAATAAAATTAGATTTAAAAGTTTTTCACCTAAAGGCTAAAAATATGTTATTATTTTAAATGAAAACACTTAAAACACTACTAATACTAACATTTATACTTACAATTATGCTCAATGCAAAAGAGCCAATCCCCCCTGTAGACTATAACTTTTTAGGCAAAAAAGAGGTACAGAGATTTATCAATAAAATGGTTAAAAAGTATCATTTTAAACGTTCCTACCTCACAAATATACTAAAAAATGCTAAACTAGACCAAGAGACACTCGATAGATATACAGGTCGATACAAAAAAGGTAAAACCGATGGAACATGGGAGCGATACAAAGCCCATGTACTTGACCCTATATCTTTAGAAAAGGCTCGTAACTTTAAAGAGAGCTACTACCCTACCCTCCAACGTGCTTCTAATATCTACAAGGTAGACATGGATTATATCGTGGCATTTATTGGCGTAGAGAGTAAATTTGGTGAATACACAGGAGACTATCATGTTATTGATGCCCTAGCAACCCTTGCTTTTCACAAAAATAGAATGAAGAAGTTTTTTAAATCTGAACTCGAAAACCTCTTTTTACTCTCGCGTGAAGAGCATCGACCTGTAGAGGATATGTACGGCTCATTTGCAGGAGCGATGGGATGTGTGCAACAAGTCCCATCTGTACAGAGACGATTTGGAATGGATTTTAATAATGATGGCATCAAAGACCCAATGGATGTTGAGGATTGTATTGGAATTATCGCAAAATTTATGAACAAAAAAGGGTGGAAAAAAGGTCATGTGGTTGCTGTGCCTACCAATTTCAGTGGAAAACGATTTAGAAAATTAAAAACCTCTCATAAGAAAAAATATAGCGTTAAAACGCTAAAAAAATATGGGATAAAGCCAATAGAGCCATTTAATGAATCAAAAGCTTACTTACTAAAAACACGAAACAAAACGCATGATAACATCTGGATGGGAGGAAGAAACTTCAGGGTTTTAACACGTTATAACAACTCAACTTCCTATGGAATGGCAATACATCTTATAGCCCAATCAGTTAAAAATTAGATATAATTATAGATAAGAAAATAAAATAAAAAAGGGGTGATAATGTCTGATGCCAAAAAAGCACTAAGCAGTGAACAACATACGCTATATATAGAAACTATCCAAGAACAAAAAAAGGTCGTCGATAAAGAAAAGAGTCTTTATCAAATCACCCCCAAACATAGACGTTTTAGAGTCTACATTGGAAGATTTAGAGAGCTAAGAAAAGGGCTTCACTCTGTCTTCAATGAGCTAAAAGATGCCAATCCTGTGGACAAACTAGAGTTCATTATCAGTTCAGGTGGGGGTATGGTCTTAGAGGGGCAACAGTTCTACAACCTCATCCAAGAGAAGTTCTTTGGACGCACTACAGCATACCTAGACAATCATGGCTATAGTATGGGGGCATTACTCTTTTGTATGGCTGATAAACGGATTATCTACCCCTACTCCGACTTAATGTTTCACACCTACTCTCACGGCTCATATGGAAAAGGTGGAGAGGTAAAAGAACACGTAAAACATACCGCCAAAAAACTAGAAAAATTCTTTTTTGACCTTATTGTAAAAAAAGGTTTTCTCTCAGAGAATGAGTTTAAACAGATGCTAGTGGGTCAAGACTACTGGATGGAAGCCAAAGAGCTTTGTAAACGGAGAATTGCCACCCATGTCATTATAGATGGTGAAGAGATAGAGGCAAAAGAGTATCTTAAAAGAATTAAAAAAGAGAAAAAAGATAAGAAGCCTAAAAATAAAAGTAAAAAAGAGCAATAATCAATGAAAATAAGAATTTATTATGAAGACACAGATGCAGGAGGTGTCGTCTACCACACCAACTACATAAAATATTGTGAACGAGCAAGGTCTGAAATATTTTTTCAAAGAGATAGGATGCCCCTAGATGGAGACCAAAGTGGTTTTGTGGTCAAAGATTTAAAAGCCAACTTCATAGGATTCTCCTTTTTAGGAGATATCCTAGAGGTTACCACCAAAGTTATTAAAAAAAGAGCTGCCTCAGTACTCCTAGAGCATACCATCACCAAAGAGGATAAAAAAATCTTCTCTATGGAGATTACTTTGGTCTTTGTACGCGAAGGACGACCCCATATCGTACCTGATAACCTACATGAGGTATTTATAGAGGATATTATTTTTAGATAATAAAAAATACTAAGCCAAAAATATAGCTCTGCTTATAGGCAATAGTGATTATAGTTTTGCTCCTCTCTATTGATTCTCACGACGCTATTTAGCCAAACCTTATCTCAGGTGGATTCTTCTCAAAGAAGCAACATAAAACAACATTCAGTATTATTAAAAAACCACTGCACATTCTCTTTAAGGTTTATCATAAAATGCAAACTAAAATATAACAAACTAAAACTCTTTTAAATAAAAACGGAGTATAATTTTTTTTCACAAAATTTATGAAAAAGGGGATAAGATGAAAAAGAAATTTCTAAAATTAAATTTAGTAATATCTATCATACTTAGTTTGGGGACTAGTAGTCTCTTCGCAGAATTAGGGAAAAGCAGAGATGAGATTCCTACATTTATAGAACATACACCATATACAACTACCCGTGTATATTATGATACAACTTATAGGGAACTTGCTTTGAAATATTATGGTGATGCCAATGATTACATGATAATTTTTAATGCAAATGTCAAGCGTTTAGGCAAAAGTCAAAATATACGCAAACACTCAGAGGTTATCATACCTGTCACTGAAAAGTTTAGAGACCAACCTGAACATTTGGGCTGGAACTAACAAACAGTAGCTGAATTATTATTTGGCTACTCTCTCTATTTATACTAGAAAATTTTCAATTCAACCCATAACCTTAAAATATCTACTTTAAATATAAAAAAGATAGTGTAACATATTCTATATTTTAAGTAAAAACGGCTATTTTATATTATTAGAAGCCAACCAAGAGGATTTATAATTTGAACTTATTTTCAATAATAAAAGAGGATTTTTTAAACGTAAAACGAAATGACCCTGCACTACACTCCACCTTTGAACTTTTTTTTAACTACCCTGGACTCTGGGCGATGTTTTTCTACCGTATCTCTAACTCTCTTTATAAAAGAGGTTTAAGATTTATCCCTAGATTCATCTCTGCTATTGGGCAGTTTTTGACCACGGTTGATATTCATCCTGCTGCAACCATTGGATGTCGTGTCTTTATCGACCATGGTGTCGGCGTGGTCATTGGCGAGACAGCTAAAATTGGAGATGATGTACTTATCTATCAACAGGTCACACTTGGAGGAGTTAGTACCTCTCATGGCAAGAGACACCCTACGGTAAAAAACCATGTGGTTATTGGTGCTGGAGCGAAAATTTTGGGAAATATCACATTAGGGGAATACTCAAAAGTAGGAGCAAACTCTGTGGTAGTCAAAAATTTACCTGCTTATGCTACAGCAGTGGGTATCCCTGCACGAGTTATTAAGTGTGAAAATAAAAATTGTGATTTACGCCATGATAAACTTCCTGATGTCAATAAAGAGATATTTCAATATCTTATTAAGCGTATTGCCGTTCTTGAAGAGACGGTAAAAACAGGGGATATTGAACTCATGGAGAAAGAGGATCATGAGCTTACGGAAATCTACTCTACTTTTATTAAGTCGATGTAATCATTTTTCTTGTATAATGCCAAGATTTTTAAAGGAATTACACAAGGAAATTTTATGCTTTCAAAACGAATACAGACGCTCTCTCCCTCGCTTACCATAGGTATCACAACATTAGCCCAAGAGCTAAAAGCAGAAGGAAAAGATATTCTCTCATTCTCTGCAGGTGAACCAGATTTTGGAACTCCTATTGCTGTTAAAAATGCAGCAAAAGATGCACTTGATGCTGAAAAGACAAAATATACAGCTGTACCAGGTATCACTGAAGTTCTCCAAACAGTAGCTAATAAGCTAAAAAGAGACAATGGTCTAGATTATGAGCCAAGTATGATTCAAACAAACAATGGTGCAAAGCACTCTCTGTTTAACCTTTTTCAAGCTATTATTGATGAGGGTGACGAGGTTATTATTCCTGCGCCATACTGGGTAACTTATCCTGAACAGGTGGTCTATTCAGGTGGAATTTCGGTGATTGTTGAGACAGATGACAGCAGTGAGTTCAAGATAACAGCTGAACAACTAAAAAGTGCCATTACACCAAAAACAAAGATTTTGATGCTTAACTCCCCATCGAATCCCACAGGAGCTATCTATACCAAAGTAGAGCTTGAAGCGATTGCTGAGGTGTTAAAAGGGACGAATATCATTGTCTTCTCTGATGAGATGTATGAAAAAATTGTTTATGGAGGTGCTACCTTTACCTCAACTGCTTCTATCTCAGAAGATATGTTCCAAAGAACAGTTACAATTAATGGTCTAAGCAAAGCAGCCTCTATGACAGGATGGCGTTTTGGATATTTGGCAACACCAAACAAAGAGCTAATATCTGTGCTTAATAAATTACAGTCTCAAAGCACCTCAAATATCAACTCCATTACCCAATCAGCCGCAATAACAGGACTAGATGGTTCAATTGATGAAGTAATAGAGGAGATGAGAGTCGAGTTTGAAAAAAGAGCCTATGAGGCGACTGACCTCTTTAATGCCATTGATGGTATTAGTGTCATGAGACCAAGTGGAGCATTTTATCTGTTTGTAAATATCAAAGAGATAACTGATGACTCTATGGCATTTTCAAAAGAGCTTCTGTCCCAAGAGGGTGTGGCTGTTGTTCCTGGTGTTGGTTTTGGAAGTGAGGGCTATTTTAGATTCTCTTTTGCTACTGATATTGATACTATCCGTGAGGGAATTAAAAGAATTGAGAGATTTATCAACTCAAAAAGATAAGATAAGATAAGAGGAGATAAAACAGATGAAAAAACTCCTCTATCTTACCCAAACCGATACGACCATGGGCTTTGTCTCTCAAGATGCGTCAAAAATAGACCATGCTAAAAAACGTCTTCCCAACAAGCACTATATCTGTGTTGTCAACTCCCTCAAAACATTACAAAAATTTACACGTGTTCCCACAAAACATAAAAATCGAATAAGACGCACCAAACGAACTACCTTTATTATGCCAAATGGCACATCCTATCGAGTGGTAAAAGAGACAGAACATAATCTACTGCTAGATAGAGTAGAGTGGCTATACTCCTCTTCTGCCAACTTAAGTGGGGCGATATATAACAAAGCTTACGCAAAAGAGATGAGTGAAGTGACAATAAATTTTCCAAACCAAACCAAAGGCAAAGCATCTAAGATTTACCATTTAAGCCAAACAAATATAAAACTTATTCGTTAACATTTCCTTGAACAGTAATTGGTTCTAAGGTCATCTCTTCAGGCTCTTTTTTTGCCATAGATGCGTACTTTCTGGCTTTATCAAATTTTTTCATCGTATAGTATAAGAGTGCAATATTGGCATAATTTCCATGTGTAACTCTATGGGCTTTTCCAAAAACTTTCTCATTAATTTCAAGGGCTTTAAAATAGGAGGTCAATGCTTTGTCATAATCTCCAACCTCTTCATGGAGTACAGCCAAGTTATTATAACTCACAGCAATATCTATCTGCTCCTTATGGACAATCTGCTTTTTTATCTCAATCGTTTTTTCAGTATATTTAATTGCTTGATTGGTTTTACCCATAGTAGCAAGAAGTGTTCCTATATTATTATAGCTCTGTGCTGTTTGACTGTCCACTCTTCCTAATTGTTGTTCTCTAATCTTTAAAGCTTCGGAGATATAAACAAGTGCCTTATTATGTTCTCCCATATGTTTATAGACCAAACCTAGATTATTATAAGAAGTTGCCGTATTAAGATTATTAACACCTAAAACTCTCTCTTTGATTTTTATAGATTTTTTATAATGAGCGACAGAAGCTTTCATATCTCCTTTACGATATGATTTGACACCTTCGTTATTATATCTATTTGCTTTTTGAAGCAACATCTTTTTCTCCATAGCTGAGAGGCTCTCTTTTTC
>CAYVNI010000088.1:0-13120 GCA_964452815.1 uncultured Sulfurovum sp. | reverse complement strand
CTAAAGATTAGAGATGAAGAGGGAAAGGTCTCTGTGGTACTTGATGATTTACGGAGACCAAGGGTGTATGGGTATGAGGTTTTTAAGAGGTAAGGAGTTGTAAAATAACAAATCTACCCCAGTTACGCATGATTTTTTTCTATGTGACGATTGAGAGAATTCAAATAGAAATCATCCCATCCCGTAATAGGTGCTTGTCTACCACCTCATGATGTGAAGCTTGTAGAGGTAATCTCTCTTTGTACTCAATAATAGTAGGCATCATATAGGTAGCAAGATGTTTTTTAAGCTCAAATAGCATCTCATTGAGAGGAATCTTCTCTTTGGCTGAATAGACCAAGACTATCTCCTCCTCTATGTCAGGATTGGGGATACCAAAGACGGCACAGAGAGTAATTTGGGGGAAGTTATGGTAAACAACCTCCTCTATCTCTTTGGGGCTTACTCGATATCCTGCTGTTTTTATCATGTCATCGGCTCTATCTACAAAATAGAGATACCCCTCTTTATCTTTGTAGACAAAATCACCTGTGGCAATTACGGTCTCATTGGGATTCTCTATGGTTATTATTTTTTCTAAAATAGAGATATTCTTAAATCTCTCTTTAGTGGATTTTGGAGCGTTCCAATAGCCTTGATAGATACAGCATCCTCGATGGATAAGTTCACCAACCTCATGTGCCTCACACGCTTCACCCTTGTCATTGATGATATAGACCTCAACCTCAGGAATCGCTTTTCCTATGGAGGTGGGTCTAATGTGGATTTGAGAAGGGTCAAGATAGGTGGAGCGTAACGCTTCGGTTAGTCCATGCATGGAGTAGAATTTGGCAGGTTTAAAGTAGTCATCCACTTTTTTAACCATTTCAGGGGTAATGTTCCCTCCCGAAGAGGTAATAACTCTTATATGGTCAAGCTGACTTGAGATGGGCAGTCGATGAGACTCCTCATCAAACATTTTGGAGATATGTACAGGCATTAGGGCAAGTACAGAGACTCTGTCTCGAATAAGATGTGAAAAGAAATCACTTGGCAAGATAAATTTATGTAGTGCCAAAGTAGCTCCTGCTTGAAGTGTACAGAAAATTTGGTTGAGTCCATAGTCTAAGTTAAAAGAGAGCAGTCCCGAGATGACATCATCACTTTTTAATGCCAAATACTTAGATACCACTTTTGCACCCTCAACAAGACTCTTGTGGTTCATCACAATACCTTTTTGAGAACCATCACTTCCAAAACTATAAGTGATGATGGCAGATTGACTGTAGTCTATCTCTGTGGTGAAACTACTATTAAAACATTTATATATCTCTTTAAGTGAGACCAACTCATCTTTTAGAGGCTCAAAAGTTATAATCTGACCTTTAAAGTCTATCTCTTCAATATTTTTAATCTTTGTTCTATCACTAATGATACACTCAATACCTGCATCCTTAATAATATATTCAACCTGTTCAGCCTTTAAAAATCGTGTAATAGGCACAATAATATAAGGAGTGGAGAGCAGGGCTAAAATTGTAATTACCTGTTCAGAGCTTTTATTGGAGTATATCCCAACTCTTGCACCCTCTTGTAAGTCAAGCTGATTAAAATAGTTTGCCAACTTATTCACCTGTGTGAATAACTCCTTGTAAGTGTAGCTTTTTTCTCTCTCTATAAGGGCTAATTTGTTTGGTGTTCTTTGATATGATGTTTGGAGTAACTCCCTAATACTACTTGGCATTTCCTATCTCCTTTATCCCCAATGTCCAAATTTTATACTCTCTGTCAGTAATAATATTTGGCGTTTCGGTGTAGTTCAATATTTTTTTATAAAAAAATCGAATAATTTTCTCTATCTCCTCATCACTTAGTACTTTTGAGATACCTCCCGTAAGCACAATGGAGTTTAAAATCTCTAGTTTTAATGTTACATAGTCATGATGGCTTTTGGATACTTGATAGAGTACCAAAAATATGGCAAGTTGCATCAGCACTATAGTAGCTTGGTCGCTCTGCTCATCTAAAATATGCTCATTGACATCGAGATAGTCCAAAAGTTCATAAACAAACTCATTGCTCTTAGCTCCAAATACCAAACTCTCACGAGACTTAAAAACACCTAGCTTTTTAAAGACCAATCGGTCATAACCTGAACTTGTCATAATATTTTTGTTATCTACCAAGTCAGTACTATAATGAATATCAGTGGTTGCCCCTCCCACATCTATAACCAAAAATGGCTCAGCTACCTCAAAAAGGGTATGCAGTTTAGGTAGGGCTTTGTTTACAATATAGGGGGTAGAGTAGATTTGGTTGTCAGTTATCTCATAGAGGGCTTTGATGTCCTCTTTGCCTGTGATATCTGCTTGGTAGAGATTGGTAAGGTACTCTTTTAACTCATCCTCTTGAACTTGTAGCTTATCACCTATAATATTTTCTAAAATGGTCAAATTATCTATATTATCCGTTAAAAACTTATGGTTTTCACGATTTCCGACATAAACAATATTTTGATAGTTAACACCATTTAAATAGGTAATAAGTTTTGTATCAAATTTAGGTGCAACCCCATCAATTGCCCCCACAACAATCACCACATCTATACTATCCCTTGGTGGAGTCATCTCCTCTATGGTAGAGTAGAGAATGGTGTCGATAATATTAATCCCTGAGTTAAATGCGATATTGGTTGCATATTTGAGACTAAAAAGGGTAGTCACACCGATAATAAGGGTACTTAGTCCCCCATTAGCAGAACTACAGATTGAGACCTCTTCTTTGCTGTAGTTGGCTAAGAGATTAGAGCATTTATTCTGTAAGTCATTGTAAATACTGACATTAAAGTCTCTAAAGTATTGGTTTGTCTCATTGTTTGTATTTGTTTTGAAGTAGGTACTTCCTATGTCTATTTGTAGTCTGTTCATATGATACTGTCTCCTGAAAAGAGATTATAACCAAAAAGAAAATAAACTCTAGTAAAAAGTCTTTTTAAGACTCTTTACTGCTCTCTTCTATTTTCTGAGATTCGGCATTTCGTTTATCTTTTAAATCCTCATAGTGTTTATGCTCTTGAATTTTTTGAAGTTTCTGTCTCTCAGTGAGACGTAGTTTTTCTTTTAATGCCTTCATCGCTTTTTTCTGGTCACCTCCTTTTTTACACACAAAAGAGACATCTTCATGACCTGTATCATTGTTATACTTGATGGTTATCGCTTTTCCATCATAGGTAACATTTTGCATCTGAGAGTAGTAGTACTCATCACACTCACCTGCATTGGCTTTCTTAGGGTTAAGAAGGTCAAAGGTACTTGCTTTTTGACAGATACTAAAATACTCTCGTGATAAGATAAGAAACTCTAGTTTTCTTGTGGCAATAATAGGTTTTTTTCCTGCTACTTTTTCAAAAGGAGGAAAATCAATCTTGGTAGGGGCAATAACAAACGGAACAATATTGGGCGTAGTGTCAAACTGATCGTCTTTGTCTGAGAATTTTTGAATATTATCCCCTTCAAAACTAATTTCATTTTGAAGAGATTTTCTAAGTGCATCTTCAAATTTTGTCAATTCAGCTTTAGCTTTAATAGGAAATGAAACATAACTGTTATACGCAAATAGTCCAAAAAATATTGAAATTATTATAAATATGATACTACTAAGTAGTCCATAAAATGTTCCCACAGCAAATCCTAAACTAATGAAAAAGGTTAAAAAGATTATTATCCATGCAAATGTCCATGGCTCTTTCCAAAAATAGTCTACTCTATTTCGCATTTTTTTAGTTCTAGCAGCTTGTGCAGCTTTTTTCTCTTTATCTTTGGATGCTTTTTTTCCTTGTCGTTTTTTATTTAAAAAATAATATCCAACATAAGCACCTATTCCTAGAATTATCAGTGCCACTATAAACAGTCCGATACCCGTTATTGTTTTAATCATAACATTATCCCCATTTTTTTAATAAAGTATAGCAGAAGATGTGTTAATTAATCACTTAAAAATGATATAAATTTCCACATTTAAATTTTCTTAAAGGTTACTTTTATAGCCACGTTAAACTATATTTTGCTACAATGCCAAAAATTCTAACTACTACAGGGCATTATATAGATGAAAAATTTGATTATTGTTGAGTCCCCAGCAAAAGCAAGAACCATTAGCAATTTTCTTGGCAGAAACTACAAAGTTGTTGCCTCAAAAGGTCACATTCGAGATTTACCAAAAAGCTCATTTGGTATTACTGTTGATGAAAAGGGTGTTTTTATTCCTAAATACTCTATTCCCAGAGATGTCAATCCTATTGTCAAAGAGCTAAAAAAACTGGCAAAAGAGGCAGAGACCGTTTATATCGCAACCGATGAGGATAGAGAGGGAGAGGCGATTGGGTATCATATCGCCATGGCAATCAAAAAAGAGCCAGAGTCCTTACCTCGTATTGTGTTCCATGAAATCACCAAAACAGCTATCCAATACGCATTGGACAACCCGAGAAAACTTAATATGGATTCAATTAACGCACAACAAGCAAGACGACTGCTTGACAGAATTGTGGGGTATAAACTCTCTCCACTACTGGCAAGTAAAATCCAAAAAGGATTAAGTGCAGGGCGTGTTCAAAGCTCAACACTTAAAATTGTGATTGACAAAGAGCGAGAGATAAAAGCCTTTAAATCAGAAGAGTACTGGACAATAGATGCACTATTTGAGAAAAGTATCGACTCCTCTATCCATGAGTTCAATGGTCAAAAAATGGACAAAATGAGCATCAAAAACGAAAAGATGGCAACAGAGATTGTTGAGTCTGCCACCAAAGAGAGTTTTGTGGTGGAGTCTCTGGAGAAAAAAGAGAGAAAAAGCAAAACGCCTCCTCCGTTTATGACCTCAACTCTGCAACAATCAGCCTCAACACAGCTTGGGTTTTCTCCTAAAAAGACCATGATGGTGGCTCAAAAACTCTATGAAGGGGTCAAGACAAACAACGGAAATATGGGGGTTATCACCTATATGAGAACCGATAGTCTCAACCTTGCTAAAGAGGCAGTTTCTAATGCACGAGAGTATATCAATAATAATTTTGGAGAGAAGTATCTTCCCGAAAAACCTAAAAACTACTCCACCAAAGCCAAAGGAGCGCAAGAGGCTCACGAAGCGATTCGTCCCACACTCGTAGAGTTCACTCCTGCGATTGCCAAAGAGTATTTGGCTTCTGATGAGTTACGACTCTACACACTCATCTATAATCGTTTCTTGGCATCTCAGATGACAGAAGCCCGTATGGAGTCACAAACACTTCTCTTTAAAGGGGATAGAAGCACCTTTAAAGCGAGTGGTAGAAAACTTCTTTTTGATGGCTTCTATAAAATAACAGGATACAATGAAAAAGATAAACTTCTGCCTGAACTTGAAAAGGGTCAAAAGGTATCCATCAACAATATTAAACCTGAACAACACTTTACTGAGCCACCACCACGATACAATGAAGCCAGTCTGATTAAAAAACTAGAATCATTGGGGATTGGACGACCAAGTACTTACGCCCCTACCATTACTATCTTACAGACTCGAAAATATATTGAACTAGAGAAAAAAAGAATCCATCCAACTGAAATAGCATTTACCGTTATTGAGATGCTTGAAGAGCATTTTTCAGAGATTGTTGATTCTGCATTTACCTCCAATATGGAAGCCCAGCTTGATGAGATAGATGAGGGAAAACTAGATTGGCAAGAGCTACTTAGTAAGTTTTATGAACCATTTATGAAAAAAATTTCCCACGGAAAAGAGCATATTGTTAGTAAAAAAATGGCAATCCCTACAGGTAAGATGTGTCCTAAGTGTGGTCATGAACTTATAAAAAGAAAAGGACGATATGGAGAATTCATCGCCTGTGGAAACTTCCCTAAGTGTAAATATACCACTGATTTAGAGGGAAATGCACCCCCTGAGCCTGAACTCACCGATATCAAGTGTGATAAGTGTGGTGAGTTTATGGTGATAAAAGATAGTAGGCGTGGTAAGTTTTATGCTTGTTCTGCCTATCCAAAGTGTAAAAATGCCAAACCACTTATTCCTCCTAAAGAGCTTGATATTCCTTGTCCTAAATGTGGCTCAGTGATTCATGAAAAAGAGGGGAAAAGGGGAACATTTTACGGATGTTCAAACTATCCAAAATGTCGGTTTATCTCCAATGGTGAACCTCAAAAAGAGCCATGTTCAGAGTGTAGGGGAATGGTCGTACATAAGGTTCTAAAAACAGGTGAATTTTATGAGTGTATTGAGAAAAAATGTAAGTTTAAGGAGCCTGTACCTCAAGATAAATTAAAATCTCCAAAGCATAAAGATGAGTTGAAAAATAATGAATCTAAAAAAGCTTAAGATAGGCGTTCTCTCCGATAGTCATCAAAAAGCCAAACTCCACCAAGAGGCGATAGCGCATCTGCTCTCTTGTGGTGCCGAGTACCTGCTTCATGCAGGAGATTTAGAGACAGAAGAGCATCTACAGATGCTAGAGGAGACCTCTTTGCCCTATATGGTAGTCTACGGTAACAATGACATCAATCTCATCCCTCTTTATGGAAAATATAATATCCATAGAGAACCCCACTACTTTAAAATCCAAGAGCTAACGTTAAAAATGATGCATATGCCATACTACATGAATCCCGATGTAGATATCATTATCTCAGGACACACCCATCAGTTTGAAGCAACCCTTAAAAACAGAACACTATTTTTAAACCCTGGTGAAGTGTGTGCCAGAGAGAAACCCTTAACAGAGTGTGCCATGATTGAGTATGACAGTGAAGCTAAAAATTTTAATGTGACACATTATTTTAAAGAGTCACATAAAATAGAGTGGATGGTTCGTGATATTGAACTCTGATTTATAGAATTAAAACGGATTTTTAAATCATCTTAACAACCCATAAAACTCACTCGGAGCATCCACTTCAAAACTTAAAAAACTCTTTTTAACAGGGTGATAAATCTTTAGGTATCGTGCATGGAGTCCTAGTTTGTCACCTTTTTTTCCATATCGCTCATCTCCTACCACTGCGTGACCTAGCCATGAGAGGTGAGCTCGGATTTGGTGCTGTCTTCCTGTCTCTAGTCTAACTTCTAGTAGAGAGCGTTTTGGTTCAACTTCTTTTACTTCATAGTAAGTGAGTGCGTGTTTGGCAAACTTATGTTGACCTACGTGCATTTTGTACTCTTTTTCATCGAGTCTTAGAGGTTGGTCTATTATCCCTTTTAGCTCTTTGGGTCTCCCCTCTACAATTGCCAAATAGACCTTTTGGGCATCATCCCATTTCTCCATAATCTTCTCTCGTATCTCTTTTGAGGTAGCAAAAAGAAGAACACCTGAGGTATCTCTGTCCAGTCGGTGTACGGGGAAAATCTGTAGACCTTTTTTACCACGTGAGAGTTGGTTTCGTAACAGTGCCAAGGCGTGTTGTTTGTTCTCTTTGGTTGTGCCAACTGAGAGCAGACCGTGGGGCTTATTAATCGCAATAATATCACTGTCTTGATAAAGTATCTCTAGTGTGCTAATTGCATGGAGGGAGGTTTTTCTTTTTGCAACGACTCCTACCTCTACAATATCATTGGCACTTAAAGAAAAATCATGTTTGGTGGTGACCGTGCCATTGACAGCAACAGTTGCTGATTTTAGACGCTCTTTTACCTTTTTCTTTGACCAACCATTGAGGGTTGCAAATAGAAATTTTAGGAGGGTATCATCTTGTTTTACGGTTAGTTTTTCTGCCATTGTTTAGTATCTTTTTGATTTGAGTATAGCGTAGTTGTTGTTAGGGGGTGTTGTGAGGTAAAAAAGGGTGAAGGTGAAAAGAGTGAAGGTGAAAAGGATTAAGATAAAAAAGATGAAAATAAAAAGCCCCACAAAGAGTGTGGGACAATAGATTAAATGAAGGAGAGCGTTCTACTCCTCCTCTTCAAGTGCCTCAATCTCGATAGTAAGTTTAACTGTTTCACTAACAGCCAATCCACCTGCTTCAAGAAGTTTGTTCCACTTAAGACCAAAATCTTTTCTTTTAATTTTACCTTCAAGTACAAATCCTAGTCTCTGAATCCCTGCTGGGTCTTTGATGAGTCCACCGATTTCAACATCAAGGGTGACAGGCTTAGAGATACCCCTAATGGTGAGGTTTCCGTCCATTTTACCCTCCTCTTTATCACCTTTGTAGCTCTTCATCTCAAAGGTAATCATTGGGTTCTTTTTGGCATCAAAGAAATCAGCACTTCTTAGGTGATTGTCTCTTTTTTCGATACCCGTGTCCACTGATTTTGTCTCCATCTCAGCACTAAGGGCTGTAAACTGCATGGTTTTGGTGTCAAACTCGATATCTGCATCATACTCTTCAAATGTTCCTTGTACATTTGAAATCATCATATGTTTTACTTTAAATGAAACTTGTGAGTGTGTCTTATCAATTACAAACTCTGAAGCAGAGAGAAGCATGGTAGAAAATGCTAGTGTTGTTAAAATTTTCATTATATTGGTCATAATTTTAATCCTTTTGTATTATTATTTTTAATATATAATCATTCTATCCGTTTATAAGTTAAATCTAACTTTAAAATTTTAAAATAGAATAGGTGAAGTAGAAGATGGATTTTCCACCGAAATATGGTGGAAAAGTAGAGTGTTTTAGGACGATTACTTCTCGTCCATAGGTGCTACTTCTGCAGGAAGTACAATACTCTCTCTTGCTTTCGCAGGAGTTGCAACTTCAGCAGGTTTAGCGACCATTAATATTTTTTTTTTAGGGCTTCAAACTCAGCTTTTACTTTTGCCAATTCAGCTTTAAGCTCTTCAATACTGTCACTAGCAGGAGCAGTAGCTATTTTAGCAGGGGTAGTTGTTGTCTCTTTTGAGGCTTTTACCTCTGCTACTTTTGCAGGTGCTTCTGCTTTAGGGGTTTCTGCTTTAACAGCATCATCTTTTTTAATGCCATGAAGTTTTTTGTACGCATCCAACCACTCGGTTTTTTCAGGAGATTTTTCAGCTTTTGTAGAGGTTTCTTTTGATGATTCTGTTTTTACTTCCTCTTTTTTTACTTCCTCTTTTTTTACTTCTTCTGTTTTGACGACCTCTTTTGTCTCAGGAGCTTTTGCTACCTCTTGAGCCTCATTTTCAAATCCAAGTTCCACCAATGCTTTTTCAACATTTGTAGAGACCTCTTTCATCATCTTCAATTTCTTCTCATCGGTGATACCTGTACTGCTTATCCAGTTATCAACAGTTCCATAACCTACATGAAGCTCATTTTTTCCTTTTGGCACATAGAAATAGACAGAACATGGGGCAAATACACCTGCTTGTGGCTCTCCATCATTAAAAACAGCGTTAGAGAATCCAAAGTGACAAAGAGAAGAGACCCAATAGGCATCATACTTTTCAAACTCTAATTCTAAATCTCCATACTCAAATTTAAGGTCTAAAAATCCTGCAATGATAAACTCTTTTTTTGAAAAAAGACTGTCATGTTTCATAACAAACTCTTCAACAAACTCTTCGATATCATCAGGTTCATCAAACTTCATTACCATTTTTAAAAGTGGTTGTGCAGGAAGAGGTGTGTCAAATGTTAGTTTTTTACTCTCGGTAGGCTTCATAGAATCAGTCACGAGCTTATCAAGTTTTGCCACCATATCTTTGAACTTCTTTTTGTTTGCCTCATCTTTTTCACCAATGATGTTGAGCATGGTATCCGCATCTAAGTGACCATACCATGTGGTATCTCCACCATCTTTTTCAAGCTTTTTATACGCCAAAAGGTTAAATGGTGCATAGGCACCAAAATCAGGATTTGCCAAAAGAAGCTCACGAATGCTCTCTTTGTCTACGACAGGATAGAAGTTTAACAAATCAAGATTTTTCTGCTTATACTTATTATAATAGTGGGTTTCAATATGCTCATTTTTTCCAACAGCATCATAACCGATACTGTTTAATTTCTCTACCATCGCACCCAACTCTTTATCAGGTTGACCTTTTGTTCCTTGAAGGTCTACCAGTGTAGCTGAACTCGCCAAGCTTGTTGCCAATACCAATGATGCCAAAATTGTCGAAATTTTTATTAATCTCATATATTTTCCTTTATTTTATATCTATTTTTTTTATTAAAACACTCAATAATAACAAATTATCATTAACAAAGAGTAAATAAAAAAATGACTACTCGTCTAACTCTTCTAACTCAGCCAATGCTTTTTGAAGGTGTTTCCCTAGTTGTCCATCAAACTCATCCCAATCTTGATGATTTGGTAGTTTTGCTTTTACTTGAGGTTTTACCTCATACGCTTCCATATCCTCTTCAAGTGCTACTTTTGCACCCTCTACAACGGCTTTCATATAATCAAGAAATGGGGTCAGTGTCTCTTCTCTTTTTCCTGATGGTCCATGACCTGGAACATAGAGAGCGAGTTCAGGTGCCTCAAAAATCTCTTCGAGAAGCTTGATATTCCCAAGAATACTTGATGATTCATCAAATCCACCAAGACGAAGTTTCATAAGATTATCTCCTAAGAACATGGTTTTACTCTGTGCATGAACAATAAGTACATCCGTATCGGTATGCGCTCTTACTGGACTGTGAATATAAAAAGTTTGACCATCAATCTCTAAAACATCACCATTTTTAATAGCAATCTCTGGGAAAGGGAACTCATCATTTGTTCCAGATAGATTTCCTGAGAGTCTCTCTAGGATATCATACCACTTTTGAGCCTCTCCAGCTTTTGAGACATCTATCATCTTTTGAAGAGCATAAACTTTTGCATCTGGGTACTTCTCTTTCATCGCTTTACCTGCGAACCAGTGGTCACCATGTTTATGTGTATCAATAATAGCAATAATCGGTTTTTTACTAACTTTTTCAACTTCAGCCAGAATCTTTTTACCAACATTGTAGTTTCCACCTGGGTCAATCATAATTAGACCATGTTCACCTTCAATAATTGCAGGGTTGTTCATAAAACCTTCATTGTCTTTACTTGGATTCATTGGAGGACCGTGCATAATATGAACGTTTCCATTGACGTTTTCAAATTTCATCTCACCATATTTTCCCAAGTCAAATGCGTTGATAGATGTCGTTGCCATCGCTCCAATTACTGCCAGTGATAAAAGTGTTTTTCTCATTATCTCTCCTATTAATTTAATGTTCAAAATACTACTTTTTAGTACTTAAAACATTAGACCAAAAATCTAATTTCTACTATTACTCATCATCCTCTTTTTCAAATGCCTCTTCATCCCTAAACTCCTCTAAGCTCATGTTATTTTCATATGATTTGGTACTTATGTAGTTTAATATGGTCATTATTTTATGAGGTTTTCGATGTCCACTTACATCAAAGATTATCTTGTTTTCACCATTTATAAATATCATGGCAGGATAGAAGTCTACGCCTAGCTTTTTTAAAAACTCTCTATTTGTACCTTTGTAATCTTGATAGGAGACAGTCTCGTCCTCTTCATCTCTATTGATATCTAAAAGAATAAAGTCCTTTTTAATGACACTACTAATATCCTCATCATCTAAATGAAGAAACATATTTTCGCAATAACCACAATAGTTTTTATGAAGAAAAAGCATCAGATGTTTATGCTCTTTTTTAGCAAGGGCTGAACTCTTATCGAGTTCATAATCTGCCCCATTAAGGAGAATAGAGAAAAGTAGAGAGAGTAGCATCAGATTCATAAACGTTAAACCTCTACTCATCCTCTATCTCCTACTCTTCGTCAAGCATCTCTAGTTCATCAAATGCAAAACCAATATTGTGTGCATTTAAGATGTCATACATCGCTTTGTCTTTGAACTCAATAAGTTTTACTACTTCATTAATCTCTGTAGCATCAACACCCTCATCAATCGCTTTAAGAACTCTCTCTTTGGTTAGGTTAAAGTACATTTTAGCCTCATCCATTGCTGTTCCATCGGTAATAAATCCATGACCTGGCACAAGAATTTTCCAATCAAGCTCTTGCATCATCGCCAACGCTTTAAGTTGTCCCATAACCGAACCGTGTCGTCCAGAAGTAATTCTTCCGTTCATGACCAAGTCACCTGCAAAAAGAACTTTTCTCTCTGGCATATAGATAAAGATATCATCACCTGTGTGTGCTTTGGTATCCATTGGGATAATGTCAAACTTCTCTCCACCAACAACAATGCTCTTTTTCTCTTTTGGAATCTCATCAAGCTTGATAATGTGTGTTCCCTTAATAGCATTTTTAGGAAGGACATTAAACATTCTTGTAGGAACCCCCTCTTTGTACTCAGTGTTTACACTCTCAGGTCCAATTAGTTGTGTACCAAATGCTTTTTTGTAAAAGTCATTTCCTAGCCAATGGTCATCATGCTCATGAGAGATAAAAATATGAGAAACAGGAAGGTCAGCTATCTTTTTCATCGATTCATATGCCTGTTTTGCAAACTGGTATGAAGGACCTGTATCCATTACCACATAGCTATCTGTAGTTTTAATATAACAGTTATTTGCCATGTTTCCTGCATTCTCTTTTGTTGGAGGCTCAAGGGCTCCAAAGAAACACCATACATTCTCAGCTACTTGCTTAGGAGTAAGTTTGTAGTCAAATGGTTTATCTTGTGTTGAACCTGCATCTGTATCTTTAGAAGCAGATGCCGTTGCACCACCTATTGCTGTGGTAATAATCTCTCCTACTGATTTATCTGCACCAATTGAAGAGATTTTAATGGATGGAGCAACAGGAGTAGACGTAACAGTAATAGGAGCCTTTACTGTTGTAATAGTAGTAGTAGTTGTAATTTTTCCACTTTTTATTTCCGCGAGTAACTCTTTGATAATCTCTTCTTTTAGAGCAGCACGTTGTACTAACTCTGAACGGATTTCAGCAAGAAGCTCCTCTTTTAACTCATCAGTTGCTACTGCTTTTACTTTGAGTGTTGATTGAACATTGCTATCCACATTCGCACTACTCTCCACTGTAACTTGGTTCATAAGTCTTCCAGCAGGTTCTGTATTGTCCCTTTTATCTGTACCACAACCTACCAAAAGTAGTGAGGCTGTTACCATCGACAAAATTGTCACTTTTTTCATTCTTGTTTCTCCTTATTTTTATATAGATTTCAAAATC
>CAYVNI010000087.1:0-4190 GCA_964452815.1 uncultured Sulfurovum sp. | reverse complement strand
TTGTAGTTACCTGCAATTACATATTTACCATCTGGAGAAACAGCCAATCCTCTTGACTCTTGTCCAACTTGAACCGATGCCAATGCTGGTTGTCCTGGAGCTCCAATATCAAACATTGTCAATTTACCTGAACGAGAAATTGAGTAAGCATATCTTGGGTTCTTTTTGTTAGTAACAGTTACGTGAACAGCAAATCCTGCTTTGTGACGTGAAAGTACTTTACCTGTGGTTGAATCAATAAAGTCAACCAAAGAAGCATCTCTCTCTGTTGCAAAAGTAATATCAAGAACTGATTTTACATCTGTTGGTTTTGGATATTTTTTAGCCAACGCTTCACGGTCAGCCATAACTGTCCATGTTTTTTTAACCTCTTCAAGGTCAAGAGTTAGTTCAACAGTGTTTTTCCAATCGGTTAACCAATCAATCATTCCTGCTGAGTCATCTTTAGAGAATTTTGAATTCCATGCTGGCATGGCTGTATTTTCTACACCATTCATGATTGCTTCAATTAAAAATTCTCTATTTTTTGTTTTAAGTGCTTTTGGTCTAAGGTCAGAACCAACACCACCTTGGTGAATTGGACCGTGACACCCTTGACACTCTTTTTCAAAAACTTCTGCAAAATTCATTGTCGATGTTCCTGCAAATGCAAAAGTTGCTGTTAACGCTGTCGCTGCCGCGATACTTAAAATCTTTTTCATATTTTCTCCTTATAATTAAAATTAACTTCAATATTTAACAATATTGAAGCTCCTTTTGATAGACTTCTCTGTCTAATTTTTTAGACAGTGTAAACTTGGGGCTATATATACTACTAATATTCATTATAGCCCCTCTCTTTAAGTTAAATAATCTACTCTTGACTCTCTAATCTCTTTTTTTCAGATCTATAAATCCAAAACATAGGTAAAACAATTACTGTATGTAAAAAGATAGTTAGTGTCAACGGTCCTTGATTTAACATAGCAAAAAAACTAGGGACAACATCTGTTAATGGTTCTATCATTTAATCTCCTTTATATTAAGATAAGATAGATACGGGTTTCCCCATATCTATTATGCTTCTGCTTCTTTTGAAATTTTACCAATGGTTAGTAAATCCCATACTAAGTAGATGAACCCGATGAATGTAACCACACCCATAATCGCTCTCCACAGAATACCTTGAATGTACCAAGGAAGATTTTGTGCTACAAAGAATGCATTCCAAGTTGCTCCAAGCTCACCTCTCTCAATCATAACTTGCTCATATCCTGAGATAGTCAAGGCAATGGTCATTCCAAGTACACCAAATGTAATCATAAAGATTGCCATTTTAGATTTAAAGGTAGACTTTAGAACTTTAACATCGTATGCTTTTTGAACACCATAATACATCATCCCAATAAGGATAGTTGCATACGCTCCAAAGAACGCGAGGTGACCGTGAGCTGATGTAAACTGTGTACCGTGTGTATAGATATTTACTTGTGGTAGTGTATGGAAGAAACCCCAGATACCAGCACCCAAGAAGTTACCAAACGCGTTGGTTACAATCCAACTCATGGTCGGTGTATTTGTGATAACTGAACCAGTTTCACCTTTACCTTCAGAAATTCCTTGCTCTTTACCCCAGTCATAGAGTACGTGAACAAACATCGCAATAAGTGGCACAGGCTCTAGTGCAGAGAATAATGCTCCAATTTCCCACCAGTATTCAGGTGTACCAATCCAGAAGTAGTGGTGACCCATTCCAAGAATACCTGAACCAAAGAGCATAAGAACTTCAATCCATAACCACATTTCAACGATTTCTCTTTTAGCACCAATTAGTCTAATAAGAGCAAATGCTGCTAGAGTTCCTACAAATACTTCCCAAGTAGCTTCAACCCAAAGGTGTATTACCCACCACCACCAGAATTGATCCATAGAGATATTATCTGTGTACCACATACCTGCCATATAAAGACCTGCAAGTGCCAAGAGGTTCGCAACCATAACGGTCATGATTCCTGTTTTTTCACCTTTCATGTAGGTAGCAAATACGTTGAAGTAGAAGATAAGAACAACAACAACAATACCGATATCAGCCCATCTTGGAGCTTCAATGTACTCACGACCTTCATGGATTAACCATAGAGACGCTTCTGTACCAGCACCATACTGAACAAAGATATAAACAAGAACCACAATAGTAACAGCTACGGTTAATACCCAAAATCCTAACTTACCAAGACCAATTGCCACACCTTCGTGACCTGTCTCTTCTGTTAGCATTATGTAGGTTGAACCAATCATTGCGTAGAGCATCCATACAACAAGTGCATTGATGTGTACCATTCTAGCTACAGAGAAGTCGAAAAGTTCAAATAAGAACCCTGGAACTAAAAATTGAGTAGCGGCAATAAGCCCCATAAGGAGTTGAGCACCAAAGAGTATAATTGCAACTCTAAAATACATCATTCCTAACTTTTGACCTTCATTTGTCAAATGATTTGTTTTTATACTAGTGAGCATTAGTTGTTCCCTCCTCTTTACCAAAGTTTCTTGGGAAACCATTGGTATCGATACTACTCATGTGTTTAAGGAATGCTACCAATCCTTTGGCTTCATCAGCTGTGATATCAAGATTTGGCATCATTCTTGCGTGTGTAGGATATTGTGATGGGTGTATTAAGAACTCAGCCATCGCTTCCTCTTTTGTACTTTTTCCTGTCATTGCCATCATTGGACCTGTTTTACTCCAAGCTGGGTCAATCCATGCTTTGGTAAGGTCTGGAGCATAGTATGCACCATTTCCAAGTAGTGTATGACAGTTCATACAGTTTTTAGCTTGTGATGTAAGCTTTCCAAGGTGCAGTAAATCTGCTGCTTCTTGTGGACTCCACTCTTTTCCAAAAAATGGCTCTTTATCACCAATTGTTGGAACTTCATGTCCTCTTTTTGTACTCATTTCATAACCAATTTTATAATTGATTACTGTAGCTGCAGGGACTCTTTTCGTTACCCCATTTTTTAAATCATCATCTGTTCCCATGGTAATTTGACCCAAAGTATCAAAAGTTAGCCAAATGAGTAAAATAGATGCAAAGCCTGTTACCCACGCAGCTGACCGTCGCCAAAATGGTATACTTGTCCAGACGGATAGATTTTTGTTCGCCATGTCTCCTCCTTAGTTTTTTTGTTCTACTATATTGTCATCGTTGTCATATCTTCTATCAGAGTCTTCTATTAATCTAAAATATAGATGGGGGATGAATAGATAGGCTAACATCGTCACCATCAATACCTTAGAGGTAAAAGGTTCACTTTGAATCCAGACGGAGAGTAAATATAGAGAGTAAGTTTGTAATGCCCAAAACAGGTATCCTAAATTCATCCACTTTTTTGAAAAGTAACCCATTTTTGCTAACGTGATTGTACCCGCATAAGCAACACCAAAAACAAGTACAAGTGTAGAGATAGTAAAGATAGGTAAAAACATATCTGGTGCAATCTCTGGTCTTACAATAAGTTCGTTCATTTGTGAAATCCTTTTAAAATAACTGCCTTTAGAAAAGCATATTGTATTATCGCTATTTGATTAATGAAATTGATTGATGTATGTCAATGAATGAATAAATAAATTTTTTGATATTTATTTATAGTTTTAAATTATAAATAAATATTTAATATAATAGAACAAAAGAGAATATAAAATGGGAAATAAAAGAGGAGAGAGTAATACTACTCTCTTGTAAATGAAGGCTTAACAATACATCTAGCAGTATGAAAAACACGACCATAGTTTGGTGAGCTAAAAACATCATCTTCGAGTATCCACTCTCTTGATTTTTCTACATCAACCGATTGGGCTACTTTTCTTGTGGCTCGACTCTCACAAACAACAATACCCCCACTATTAAACTCTTTTTTGACAGAATTTATTCTGTCTATAGTTACTTTATAGTGAAAACCGATGGCAAAAGCCCAAAATAGAGATACTGAAATCAGACCTTTTGCAATAGCACCTTTTGAGAAAAAAGGGCGAGTGGTTACAAAAAGAGTAACTGCCAACATAATAAATGCAATGAAAAGATAACCAGCTTCGAGTTCTAAAAATTTGTACATAGTTCTACTCCAACAATTAGATAATCGCTCATAATATCACACAAAGAAATAGCCAAAGTTGATAAACATCAATAGTTTTAGAGAAAAAAATTTCTATACTT
>CAYVNI010000086.1:0-3698 GCA_964452815.1 uncultured Sulfurovum sp. | reverse complement strand
CAGAGGAGTATCAGAGATGAGTGGGAATAAAAATGTTATTTTAGATAGTAATATCGTTATCTACCTCTCACAAAAAAAGCTCTCTATTGATGAGATATTTCAAGAGAATAGAGAATATAGTATCTCGCTTGTAACCTATATGGAGATACTCTCATATAACTTTCCATCAACAGAAGAAGAGGATTTTGTTCGTAAATTACTCTCTCTTTTTAAAGTCATAGATATTACTAAAAAAATTGCCCAAGAGGTAATTAGATTAAAGAAAAAAAGAAAAATAAAACTTCCTGATGCTATTATCGTGGCAACTGCTCTTGTTGAAAATGCTATTTTATATACCAACGATAAACAACTTCATAGTGTAGAGGGGTTAGCCGTTTGTTATTTTAATCCTCTGTTGGGTTGATGATGTTTTAAAAGATTTGGGAGAAAGGCGTACCTTGTCTCTATTTCTCCTCAAACACATCCAACTTCCCCTCTTTACCCATCTGATAAAGCATCTTCCAAATCTGAACCATAGTATCCTCACTCAAACTCTCTCCACTCATATCATAGAGCCTACCATTAGGAAATATAGAAACATCAAAAGAGTCATCATCCTTTTTAAGCCTAGCTATTTTCTTATGCATAAAATTCTCTTTGAGGTACTCTTTAAAAAGGCTAATGCTAGAGAGGTAAGTATGTTGTTTTGACTCTTCCAAATTTTGTTTGAAGAGATAAAGATTTTCCCTATTTTCATGTAGATACTCCCAAAGTTTTTGAGCCTCTTTTTGGTCTATATATGATTTCTTCTCGTCATCGCTATAGTAGAGAAACCCTTTTTCGCTACACATTATGGGTCTGCTATCTTTTGAGAAGTGCAGTATCTTATTGGTATATAGTTCTCGGATGACGCTTATAAAGGTCTTTAGGTCGGTGTGGTTTTTTTTGATGGTATATGTAACCTCTACTACTTTTCTAGCTCTCTTTTTCTCTGATAGTTTTACCTCTAGGTCTGTAAATTTATTGATATCCGTTTCGGCTTTTTTCAATACCGAAACTTTAAACTTGTTATATCTCTCTTTGTGACTATTAGGAACTACCAATATCTCTTGAAGCTCTTTTAGAGCAAATGTTCTTTTCCCAATCTTTGCATACTCTTTAAGCAGAAGATAGATTCTTTTAGAGTAACTAGAACGCATTGGAAGAATCATTCTTAAATCGCTTAAAATAAATCGTTCTTTTATTTCTAACATGTATGGTTTTAAATCTTTGTCAAATCGACAACTAATCAATCCTTTATTGTACTCAAAATATGAGAACCAATTAAACATCTTCCATCTATTTTTAGAGATTTCAATTTTTAATGATTTAGAAAATATCTTCTCTACACTATCTTGAATCTGTTGTGAATTTAATTTTCTAGCAAATTTACTCTCTAGTTCTTCTATATCAAAGATATAATCTTTAAAATCTTTATCCTCTTTTTTGATAACTGTTAACAGAGCTAAAATTAAATCAATCTCTCCTCTAGTCAAAGCATATTTGGCATTAATCAAAAAATGAGATTGACGACTATAGTTCTGTTTTGTTAAAGTTGTTTCCATTTTCTTTCACTTTAAATAATTTTTCACATTATAACACAATCAAAATAAGAGTACACCTCTTATTTATAGGAGGTGTATAAAAGTTATAAAACGGTGTTTTTAATCTCTTTAAAATTAGATTATCCCAATATTAATGACAAAATAGACTCTAAAAAAGGCATAAAATGGATTTTATTGTTCTTATATCTTTAATAACACATAAGATATAATTTAGGTGTTTAAAACTTATAAAACGGTGCATTTGAGTTATAAAAGGGTGTCTTAAAATTATAAAATGGTGTTTTAAGTCCTTATAAACCCCTAAATTTCGGACTTTAAAAGGGGTCTACAGCTTATATAGCTCTTACAATTAAAGAGACTGGTATTCTCGGGTATATCGATGTGGAAGAGTTGGAATTACTAAAAAAAATAGATAAACTGTATGTTTACGATGTTGATATAGCCATCTGCATACATCAATAGTTATGGAATTTATAGAGGTTATAAAATGAGGTTAATCCTCCTGAGAACAGGTAGAATAAGAAGATAAAATTTACACAGAACTCTATTAAATTTAGCTATAATAGCTGTTATTATTGAGTTTGAGCATATATAAGGAGAGGGTTTTGAAATTTTTATTAGGTTTAGTTTTTATGGTTCTGTCATCTGTTAATATAACAGCAGATGATAGAGCTTTAGTTCAAGTTTTTAAAAAGATGAAGAGTGAGCCAAGGGTGGCTTTGGTAATTGGAAATAATAATTATCAAAAACCATTTTCTAGTTTGAATAATACTATAAATGATGCAAAAGCGATGAAAAATATCTTGGAGACAAGAGGATTTAAAGTTATTTATAAGACTAATGTTACAAAAAGAGAGTTTGACGAAAGTTTAGAAGAGTTTTATCAAGAGATAAGAAGAGGTTCTATGGGGCTTCTATATTTTTCTGGTCATGGATTGGAGTCTAATGGAGATAATTATCTTATCCCAATAGATGCTAAGATAAAAGCAAAAAGTGATACACAATATGAAGCTATTGCACTAAACAAAGTTACAGCACGAATGCAATCAGAAAACGATAAATTAAATATTGTAATATTGGATGCTTGTAGAAATGACCCCTTTGCAAAAGCTATGGGAGTTGGAGGATTGGCAAAAGCAGAACCACCAGTTGGGCTATTTGTCTCTTATGCTACAAAAGCAGGAAAGGTCTCTAGTGATGGCAGATTAGGAGGAAATGGACTTTTTACTACCTATCTAATCAAATATATGCAAGAGCCTTTGAGTTTTAAAGATGTTTTTCAAAAGGCTAGAGAAGCTGTTTATAAAGCTTCAAATAAGGCACAATTTCCTGCTATTTATGATAATACTATTAATGTGAATTTTTATTTTACTTTGCCAAATATGAAACAAAAAGAAGATGTTGTAGTTACTCCTGTAGCTAATGATATATCAGATAATAGTAAATTATGGGCTTTGGAAAAGGCATGTAAATTAGGAGATGGAGAAAGTTGTAATTCTATAGGTTACAGCTATGAATATGAAAAAAGAGGTTTAGCTAAAGACTTAATTAAGGCAGTAATTTTTTATAAAAAAGCTTGTGATTTAAATAATGGTTGGGGTTGTAATAATCTTGGTCATAGTTATCAAGATGGAGAAGGAGGATTACAAAAAAATATATTTAAGGGAATAGAACTTTTTAAAAGAGCTTGTGATTTAAACAATGGAAGTGGATGTACTTCATTAGGTT
This sequence comes from uncultured Sulfurovum sp., assembly GCA_964452815.1. GTDB lineage: Bacteria > Campylobacterota > Campylobacteria > Campylobacterales > Sulfurovaceae > UBA1140. The sequence goes on along the minus strand of CAYVNI010000086.1, from coordinate 387 downwards.
ATCGCTATAAAAATGGATTTGGTATAGAACAAGACTTATCTAAAGCATTTATTTTTCATAAAAAAGCTTGTGATTTAAATTGTGGTACAGGCTGTTATAATTTGGGATTATTATATCAATATGGAGATGGTGTTACAAAAAATTTATCAAAGGCTAAAATTTTTTATAAAAAAGCTTGTGATTTGAATTATGCTAAAGGGTGTTCAAACTTTGCGACTTATTAACTAAAATGCAAAAATAAAAAACCCACAATTTAATATTTTAAAAAATTTATGAGACAAGGCGTACCTTGTCTCTACTTCTCCTCAAAAACATCCAACTTTCCCTCCTTACCCATCTGATAAAGCATCTTCCAAATCTGAACCATAGCATCCTCACTCAAACTCT
>CAYVNI010000085.1:0-7418 GCA_964452815.1 uncultured Sulfurovum sp. | reverse complement strand
ATTATCTCGCTTTTTGAAATAATCTTTTATCAATTCCCATTCACTATCAGTTAAGTCACTTGCATATTTCATTTGTTTCTTTTCCTCTCATCTTTTTAGGAAATTTTACCATATTGTTTCATAATTTCACAGATTGCTACTGAATCATCCATCCTAATAGTAGTGCAATAACATTAAGCCATTCAAATACAATCCAAAAAGAAAGTATTCCGACAATAGACAAAGAGTACAGAGGAATCAAAAGTAAGGAGTGACTAAAACCTTGATGATTTTTTAAGTAAAAACTCCGACTAACTAAAACTAAAAAAGCATCCAAATCAGGGATAACGCTCCCTATTAAAAAAAATATACCTAGCATATCTTGCTCTAAAGAAACACCAATAGCACTATGATGAAGTATGTCCATGTTTTTCCTTTAACAATACTACTGAAACATCATCCTGTAACCCACCCGTAGCCTCTTTTGCTAACATCGCTAAGTTTTTAGCAGTGGTATTTTTGTCTTGAATCTCATATTTTATTTTTTCTATGCTTGTATAGTCAAAAAGACCATCACTACCAATCACAATACTTCCTATCATCTCCATACAAAACCCAATGGCTTGGGCTTCTCCACTTACAAGTAAAGGCTTTCTATATTGCATTAAACTCAACTCATGGTCAAAACCTTTTCCAAATATCCAACACTTAGACTCTCCCACACTTTTAGTTTTGAAACTACACCCCTGCCGTTGAATCTCCACTTTTAATGGAAAGGGAGTCAGGCACTTTTTCAGAACAAAACTTAAACATACCTTTACCCTAAAACAACCCACCCTAAACCATCCTACCACGCTTCAAACACCCCTTAACTCGCCCTTTATCTATCCACTATAAGCGATTTATAGCAAATTACTCTGCAACCGTATCAACTCCCCATAATCACCACCATCAGCCATTTTTAGAGCATTGATGTAGCTATTTCTATGAGTATTCTCTTTTGATAATAGATTCTCATTCCATCTAGTGGGAGTCAATCCATTCTGTTTTGTCTCTCATCATTTAACTAGCCCATAGATTTTTTTGATACGCTCCATATAGAAACTCTCTTTTTGTATCTTCTATCAAAATATCAAGCTCTCTTTTCTCTAGCCCTTGCATCTCCAAAGCAGATGTATCTTGAACCAAAGAGACAATATATAAAGCCCTCTCTTTTGCTCTTTGCTCTCTTAGTATATCAATATCTACCATCTCATTACCTGCAAAATCTAACCCCAAAACATTAGTTATCTTTTCAAGAGTACTTAACTTGACATCCTCTCCACCAAAGAACCTTACAACAGTTCTATTTCCTAGTTTGGATAGTTTTGCAATATTATCAATGGTCATATTCATTTGAGATTTTCTGTTTTTAACTTTTTTGAGCAAATATTCTCTGTTCATTATTTATCCTTTGGTACTATTATGCCATAAATGGCTTAAAGTATTTGACCTCAAATGCGAGGTGAAACTTCAATACTTCCTCTTCAACTGCTTCCAAATGATATCCTAGAGGAGTAGATGATACCATCATAGATAATCTTATCTTTAATCAGTTTTCTCTAAAATTTTATTCCGAAAATCCACCCTATTTTTCTCTCTATTAATCTTAAATATAAACTTCTCACTCTCATAGATGTCCTTGGACTCTTTTAGGTTTGAGAGGAACTCCTCTTCATCTTTTTCTCTATATTTAAATTTACCAAATACGCTATTGGTGTCTATATCGTGTGTCTCTACAATATCATAAGCAGAGAGAGGAAGTATCTTTGGTATCCAACCTTTTTCCATAACTTTTTGCGTCTGTACGGTCTCAAAAGAGTCATATCTGTTTATCTCCACATCTGGGAAATAACTTCTTAATAACACATAAACGGCTATAAACACAAGAGCAACGATTATCAATATTTTTTTCATCTAAAAATCCTTTTTCTTCTTTTCTTATATTTTGCCATAAGAGAGATAAGCCGTAGGTTTATAAAGCACGATTTTATCAGTTAATTTTCAATTTTAATTGAAGCGAAAAGCAAAATTATGCTATTATATAACGTTAAACTATATTTGTTGCCATTAAAAGAGGAAACATTATTATTTTTATATTAAACAAACGGAGTATATTATGACATCTGAGAAGAAAATGACATTAACAACGAAAGTCCTCATTGGTATGGGGTTAGGTATTGTAGTTGGATTATTTATTAATCTGTTGGGGTTAAATGGGGAAGGCACTGTTATCAATGAGTATGTGGTTAACGGTTTTTTCCATATTGTGGGGAAAATGTTTGTAACCAGTTTAAAAATGTTGGTTGTGCCATTGGTCTTCTTCTCGTTAATTACAGGGGTTTTGGGTATTGGTGATATTAATGCATTGGGTAAAGTAGGTGCTAAATCATTTTTACTCTATATGTTAACCACGGCTATTGCGATTGCTGTTGGTATTGGTATTGCAGCAACCATTGGTATTGGTGAGGGTGTCAACATGGCCTCTACAGCGACTTTTACAGCCAAGGAAGCACCTTCACTTAGTTCCGTACTTATTGATATTATTCCTAACAATATTATTAATGCAATGGCATTGGGTAAAATGCTTCAAATCATCTTCTTCTCAATCTTGGTGGGTATCTCTATTTTAATGGTTGGTAAAAAAGCAGAACCTGTTGTAGAGCTAATAGAGATTGGTAATGAGATTATGATGAAAATGGTCAATATCGTCATGGCAGTAGCACCATATGCTGTCTTTGCCCTACTCGCCAAAGCGATTGCTAACTTAGGATTGGGACTACTTGCCGATTTAGCAGGATATGTTTTGGTACTGATTTCTGCATTGATGATTCACCTCTTCGTAACGCTTATGAGCATACTAAAAATATTCTCGGGAATGAGTCCCTCTATCTTCCTCAAAAAAATGAGAGAGACACAGATTTTTGCTTTCTCTACATCAAGCTCAAACGCTACTATTCCTGTAACCCTTAGAGCCGTGACTGAAAGACTCGGCGTAAACAACTCCGTTGCCTCGTTTACTGTGCCATTTGGTGCAACCATCAATATGGATGGTACTGCCATCATGCAAGGGGTAGCAACCGTATTTATCGCAAATGCATATGGTGTAGACTTGGGAATTACAGGGTACTTAACTGTTATCCTTATGTCCGTATTGGCATCCATTGGTACAGCAGGAGTGCCAGGGGTTGGTTTGATTATGCTATCTATGGTATTTACACAAGTGGGTCTTCCTGTAGAAGGAATAGGTCTTATATTGGGTGTAGATAGATTGTTGGATATGATTCGTACAGCAGTCAACGTTTCAGGGGATGCTGTTGTCTCTGTTATTGTCGCCAAAAGCGAAGGTAAATTGGATGAGAGTACCTTTAATAATCCCGATGCAGGGAGATTAACCGAAGATGATTTAGAAATTTCTGATGCAACAGAGAGAGAACTTGCAAGCATGGTCAAAGAGACCCATAATAAGAAATAATCCTCAGAGAATAATCTTCAGAAAACAATCTTATGGGTATCTAAATATAAAATTTATCTACCCATAAATCTCAACAAACTTCTTAGAGGGAAAATGGATATCCTTATCCATCAAGAGAAGCCCCTTTTTATTGAGCGTGGTATCCAGTAAAGTTTTTTGAAACTGTGACATCTCACTATCAGCATAAAACTCATCCATTCGCATCCAAATCGCTTCGGCTATCTCATGGGTGTCGATGATATTTATCTCGGAGCTTAACGCTTTGAGTTGGAAGAGAATATAGATATTTGATTTGTTAAATCTATATGGGTGAGAGTTTAAAATGGTCACCATTTTAATAAACTCACTTTTTATGCCTGTCTCTTCGTAAACCTCACGAATCACACCATCTAAAAGTCGATCTGCGTGTTCCATCATCCCCCCTGGGAATTTAAAAGAGGAGTGACCAGAACAGATACGGTCTTTTACCATCAAAAGTTCATCTTTTTCATTGATAACCACTGCACCCACACCGATGGTATGAGAAGGAGGTACAGGAATATAGGCATCAGGTTTTACACGATGGGTCAACATGACACGATGAGCCTCACAGTTGTGAAACTCAAAACCATGCTTTAACGCTATTGCGATATGCTCGTTTTGTTTGATGGTTAAATCTAGCCAAATTAGATTTTTTTTATCTGCCTTGGCTTCTGTTAATAATAGATTTAAAGAGTTTTCAAATCCATCACTTGACTCTTCTATGGTTTTGGTATCAACAATTAGACCATTATAAAGGTCTTGGGTAGCCATTAGCATCTTGTTTACTTCATGTTTCTATTGCGATAGGCTAACAGAGTCAATGCAAAGAGAGAAGCTGTCCCATAGTAGACCCATATCGGGATTGGTATCGGTTCACCTGCTGCGTAAGAGTGCAATCCACTTAGGTAGTAGTTGACCCCAAAATAGGTCATGATAACCGTACTGTATGCCCACATAGAGGCAACATTGAAGATAAAGAGATTGTTATATTTTGGAATAAATCTCAAATGGATAACGGTGGCATAGATAAGAATACTAACAGCCGACCATGTCTCTTTGGAGTCCCAACCCCAGTATCTACCCCAACTCTCATTTGCCCAGACTCCACCAAGGAAGTTACCGATGGTAAAGAGAAAAATCCCTACAATTAGGCTCATCTCGGCGATGCTACTTAACTCTTTAATCGCACGGTCGATATTCTCATGACCATCTTTTCGGATAATAAACAAGATAAGCACAAGTAGGGACAACATAGAGCCAAGCCCTAAAAATCCATCACCTGAAATCATCAGTGCCACATGAATCATAAGCCAATAGGACTTAAGCACAGGAACCAAATTTGTAATTTCAGGATTCACAAAACTCATATGAGCCACGGCAAGGGTTACCCCTGCCAAAAAGGCTGTTGCACCCAATGTAAATGGTGACTTTCTAGCAAAAAAGAGACCTGCCACAATCGTTGAAGCTGAGATAAAGACAATCGACTCATAGGCGTTTGACCACGGTGCGTGACCTGCTATGTACCATCTCATTCCCATTCCTGCAAGATGAAGAATAAAGCCAAACAGGGTTACACCCAAGGCGATTTTCATTACCCATTTTAACGAGAAACTGGGCTTTAATACATTGATAAACGAGAGAATCAAAAGCAAAATACCTACCACCAAATAGATAGGCACAATCTTTGATAGGAGTCCAAGGCTATTGTATTTAAGCTCCATGTCCAAATGTGTCTCAGAGAGCATAACTTCGCTTCCAAACTTTTTCTGATACATGGTCATAATATCAAGGGCTTGATTGGCATCTGTCCAGTTCCCATCTTTTACCCCATGCTCCACCCCATTAAAGAGGTGTCCTGTCATCTGACGAATCATGGTAGAGAGCTTTTTAGGAAAAGTTTTAATCGCCTCTTGTGGGTTTACCCATCTATTGTTGGCATCTTTTGGGATAGGATATATCTGTAACAGTGTCCCCATATAGACCATATACGCCACACTCAATCGCTCATCAATTTTGATAAGCTGTGTGTCATATTGGTTCTTATCAAAAGGCTTTTTCCGTGCTGATACTTCAAGCTGTTTTTGGAGTTTATAGCCATTTTTTTCATCAAAGAAATCAGAGAATTTTGCATATTTTGCATCTTTGTCCAGACCGATATCTTGGGCTACTTTGGTGTGTGATATTTTTATCATCTCCAAATCTTGAAAAAACATTGGGTTGGTGGTCATACCAAGAAAAATAGCACTGGCATCTATCCCATAGAGAGAGGTTTTCCCCGAAAGCTTTGCCACAATCTCATGAGCCAAAGTATCAATAGGTTTCATTCGCCCCTGTCTATCTTGGATAATCAGTCTCGAAAATTGCTCTACCACATCGGCATCATAGGACTCCAATATCTTTTGGTTGACCTCATCAAGTTTTGGTTCAGATGCTTGGATGGGTGTGGTTGCTCCAAAGAGTATCAAAGAGACCAATATGGTCAAACTGGCACTTTGAAGCTTTTTACTTCGTGCCAAGAGTTTTTGAAAACGGCTACCTTTGGCAAACAAGTTCCAAAACATCCCTATTATCATCATCAGATACCCAATATAGGTCACAAGCGTTCCTGGGTCATGGTTGACCGAGAGTATCGTTCCCTGCTCATCTCGGTCATAAGAGGATTGGAAAAATCGGTAGTTTCGGTGGTCGAGTACATGGTTCATATAAATCCTAAATGGCATATTGATTCCCTGCTCTTTGTCCAATAGTACTACCTCACTCGCATAAGATGATGGACTGTTTGAACCAGGGTAACGCTCTAGCTGAAAATCATTAAGCTTAATGGCAAATGGCAGATTGATAACCTTTGCACCCAAGCTCAATTTGACCTCTATATCATCAAAGGTCAACGTCTCAACCTCACCCTCATTTCCTGAAAAGGAGAGCAGTGTCACCTCTTGGCTCTTATCCCCTACAGAGACGCTAAAACGTGTCATTTCAGGTTTTCCACCAACCGTTTTAAGCGAAGTGTTTACAAACTTTTTAGAGGCTTTCTCATACACCTCTCTTAGCACCACCATACCGTTGTTGTTGAACTGATAAAGTTTTTTCCTCTCAAATAAATTCACACCTTTGGTAAGATTTTGCTCTTTTTGCGTCAACATAGAGAGCGTTTTTATATCAAAGCTGGTATCCACCTCTAACTTATCTCCTGCTTGTCTAATATTAAAATAAGCTTTTCCATCATTGTGCTGATGGGTATCACCAAAAGTAACAACAAAACTACCTGCATCATAGTGTTCACCTTTGGAGAGTTGGATATCTCTACCCTGCACTCCCCCACTTACCTTTAGAGAGAGTATCATCTTCCCATTTTTCTCATCAGGCACAATCTGCTTCTCCACAGCAGGAAGATACTCCAAAAGCTCTACCTTTACCTCTTTGTCTCCAATAGCCAACGACTCACTAAGAGAGTTATTTGTCATCGAAGAGAAGAACCGAGGCGACTCAAAATGTGCCTTCTCCTCTCCACTCGTAGCATCTATCTGAAATATCTTTACATCAGAGACCATCGAGCTAGAGGTACTCCCCTCACGAATGTGCATAATCCCCTCAAACCCCACATAACGGGTCAAAGCAGCCCCAATACCGATAATCAAAAAGGAGGCGTGAAAAACAAAGGTAGACCATTTTGCTTTTTTATAACTTTTGAACTTAACCATGTTATAGATAAGTACAATAATAAAAAAGAGAAGAAAAGCTTCAAACCATCGAGCCGAGTAAATCAGCGACCTAGCCGTCTGAGTACCATAATCATTTTCAATAAATGTTGCTACACCAATAACAACACCAAACACAAACAGTAACCCCACGGCTACCTTCATGGATAATATTTTTTTTAACATTTAAACTCCAAATATGAGAT
>CAYVNI010000084.1:0-5020 GCA_964452815.1 uncultured Sulfurovum sp. | reverse complement strand
TCCCAATAGTTTCCTACTATCACATTGTCATTGGTTTTGCTTCCTCTGCTGTCGTTGACGATATCTTCAATATTCCCTTTGATAACGTTGTTTTTTATGATGTTATTTTCGCTCAAAGAGTGAAAATGTAACGCTTCGGCGTTATATAAAACCTTGTTGTTCTCTATCCAGTTGTGCGTGTCAGGCTCAAATGGTGACCTGTCGATGTAGATGCCCTGTGCACAGTAGATAACCGTGTTGTCTTTGAGTGTAAAGTTAGAAACATCTTTCATCCCTATGCCCATACCTGTTGCCCCCAGTGAACTCTGTATCAAATTTCCTGTGGCGATGGTATCTTTGGAGTACATAAAAAATATCCCCACCGAGTTGTACTTGTAGGTGTTATTTTTGACAATGTTTTTACCTGCATACATAAAGTGCAATGAGTAGCGACAATGCTCCCCGTAGTTCTCCTCTATTAGGTTTCCATGTGAGTACCACACCACCATGTCACGTGATTTTATGAGTCTGTTTCTCTTGACCACATTGTTGTGGCTGTACCAAAGACGCAGACCATCACCACGAAGCCCAAGCTCATAATCCTTTGAGCGAATGGTGTTGTTTTGAACCAACGAGTTAGAGACCATCTGCATGTCAATTCCAAAAAGACAATCATCTATTTTACAATCACTTATCTCACACTGTTTGGCATTGGTTACTAAAATCCCTGCATCAAGTGTGTGGGTCATCTCCCCAGAGTTGATGATTTTTAGGTTTTTGAGTGTTACAAACGAGCTTTCTACTTTAATAACCGTCCCTTTGCCCTCACCATCTATAACTACCCCATCCTCTTTACCCACAATTGTTAGAGGTTTTTTAATAACAATAGAGCCTTTATAAACACCTGCGGGAAGCTTTAAAATAGAGCCTGATGGGGCTTTGTCTATGGCTTCTTGTAGGGGGTTTGCGTCTGCAAATATGAACAGTGATAAGAAGAGTATTATAAACCTAATCAAATGTATACCTTTTTATTATGCGTTGGTCTCTCTCATCGCTTTTTGTCTCGCAAAAAATGCCAAAAGACTAAGAAGCGAAATCGCCACAATCAGGTAGAATCCAATGGTCGGGTAAGAGTGTGTCACAAACTGTGCAATCTTCCCATCACCAAATACCGTTGGCATAAATGGCTTGATTTTAAACGCACCCCAATCATGAAGATTATGCCCAAACCAATACAACCAGTAGGAGTAGTCAGCAATAAACAGAAGAGGAAGTGAGACAGGAATTAGCATCGCATAGCTAAAGATAGCATGGTTATAGAAGATAAAATATATCATCGCCAAGCTCAAAAGCAACAAGGCATAGATACCAATTTCACGCTCAATTGTTCCACCAACCCACATTGGATCCATACCAACGTAGTGGTTGATGGTGTTCATCTCATGTACTTCACCACTGTATCCATCAAAGTGAAAAAAGACAGGAATCCCCTCGGGAAATGCCTCTTTTGGATAGTTGGGTGCTTCCAATGAAACAGCCCAAATAGGTAGAGAAGCTACCCCAATCTCAGAGGCACTTTTTATCATGCCATCTAGGTTGTTGTGAGACTCTTTTGGGGTCGCAATACTCTTATACCTGCCTTGGTTATAAAAGTTCCAAACCGTTTTAGAAAAACCAGATATCTCTTCAGGTTTTCCCTCATTTATCTTATTTAACGTACCATGAAAAGCAATCATAGGGAATGTAAAAGCGACAGTCATTATAAGCAGTGCTAAGGTAGCAAAAATTTTTGACTTCATAAAACTTGGGTGCATCATCTCTCCTCGAAGTGGTCTAATAAAACTTATGATTTTAGATAAACAATAGTTATAAGCTTTATAAATATAGATTATTATATTATAAATAAAAGAGAGAGAATATGATTTACATCAAGAGTTGAAGAGTTAGAATATAGAAATTTTTAAATTAGATTTTTTAATTAGGAGTAATTTTATCTGATTTTATTCTAATTAAGAGTAATTTTATCCGATTTAGTATATTATCCATTATAATTTAAATCATAAAGGACTCTTATATGAAAAAGCTACTTATCTCAATGACCCTATTAACAACCTCTGCCCTTCTTGCTGATGTAACAGCAGGAGAAAAGGTCTACAAAGAAAATTGTGCTATCTGTCACAGCATCAACGGTGGTGGTGGAATGGGACCTGATTTGAACATGGTCGCCTACACACGACATAAAGAGGAGATAGAGTACTATGCCAAAGACCCGTATAGTATGTTTAAGGCATTTGGATACAGTGCCAATGCCATGCCAACCTTGCCCCTTGAAGATGAGCAGTTTAAAGATGTGGCTGATTATATCTCTTCATTACAACCATTTAAAAAGTGGATGATAGAGAAAAAGCCTACTAAAAAGATAATTGTAAGAAGTGAAGATAGAAACGGGAGTATTGATATTAACACAACACAAGAGAGAAGTTAACAACTCTCTCTCCTCCCCTGAACATCACAACACATCCTTTTTCAGTTGTAAAAAACCATCCACCACGTCATCCTCATCCACATTGCTATAGAGGTCAACATAGTAGCTATAGAGGCTATCCAAGCCATTTCTCACCTCCAATTTCACAAAGCTTCTTGGGAATTTAGCCATATTTTTCATACTCACATTATAGCTACTATTACAGACAATATCCTTTTTATAAGAGAGTGAAAGTCTATAAGGACAATCTTTTTTAAAGCTATAGAGAGTATGCAGTGTTTTGACAAACTCCCCATCCTCCTCCAAAAGACCAAGCTTCAAACAGCCCAAAGGAGCTTGAAGCTTTGCATTTTTGCTAATAATCGGTTTGGCTTTCTCTTGGCAACCAATAGATAAGAGGAGAAGAGATATTAAAAGAGGTAGTTTGAGATACATACAGAGTCCTAAATATTTTTTAAATTATAATATTTATAACTTATAATAATAAATTTTAGATGAAGTCTCAATAAATATAGAGAGTTATCTTAAAGTCGAACTGGTTGGAAAGCGTCTAAAAACTGTCGTTTTGGAGAAGATAGGGGATAATTATTAGACAAGGGTCGACACATCGAATAGGTTAAAATATCTGTAGGGGCAGACCGATGTGTCTGCCCACTCTACGAGCAACATTATTGCTATCTATGGAAGTAGAAGATAAGGTATTTTATTTTATTTTATTTTTTTACTCAGTAACAATTCCTCCGATTCTAAATATATAATGGTAGGGTGCGTTGAGTGAAAACCCAATAGAGTGTGATTACAGAGGCTTTACAGGTTAAATATCAGAATAATAAAGATTAATTAAATAAAGAGATAATATTTGAAATATTGGTAATTTTTCTTTCTCTTTAAAAAATGGTTGACTTATAATATCTGTACAGTAGTTTTTTTCTATTAAAGATTCTGCTAATTCAAAAAAAGTTTCTACATCTAAATATTTTGAGTCTCTATTGTTTTCAATATATAAAGTATGTAACATTTTAGAAGATGGAATATTTTTAATCATTTTTTTGGATTCTTCTGTAAAACTTTTATATGTAGGTAAAAATTCATTAATATATAATTCTATTTTTTTGTAATAATCTTTTTCAATTTCTACGGCTTTAAACTGTTTTCCTGAACCTAAAAAAACGTACATATACCAATTTATCCCTGTCTCTATATTTTTATCTAGTTGAGAATGGTTCATTAATGTAACAGTTAAATTTCCCCCTTTAAAAATATGTCTTCTAAATTTTGAAGTTTGGGTTCTCTTGGGTGGTTTATTGAAAATTTTCTCTTTTTTGCTGTTTAAGTTATTAAAGTTTATTTTTTCTAAATCATTATTTTCTATAAGTTGTGTAAAGTTGATTTCTGAATGATTTATTTCATTTTTTGTTAATCTTTTTTTCAGCTCTTTTGCCAATGCAAAACTCATGTGAGGGCAGACTGCATTACCAATCTGTTTCCATTTTGTCCCCTCTGAACCTGTAAAATTAAAAACAGAAGGAAATCCCATAATAGTAGCAACTTCTCTAATGGTTGGCATTCTAAACTCTCCATTGCCTTCTCGTTGATATTCACTTTTATAAATAAGAGCTTCTCTTGTGCTACCTGAACGTGTAGCCATAACGGTACGGCTAGGCTTCTTTTGATTCTCTGGAAATGACATCTTTCCCATAAAGGGATGATTTGTTTTTGCTCTTTTTGCCTTTTCCCATTCTATTTTATATAAACCTGTATCATAAAAATGATCAGTTAATTTATCTAAAGTTAACTCTAAATTTGGATAATTAGGGTCTCTGTATTTTTTAGAAAAATCTTTTTCTATAGGGGTTGGCATTTGATTAAGTATATCTTCGAGTGTTATAAGATTATTATCATAATGCGTCTCTTTTGGATATAAAAACTCTCCACTCTCTATAAACTCCCCACAGATAAATCGTTCTCTTTTTTGTCCTGAACCATATCTATTTGAGTTTAAAATAGCACCACTGTTTTGTACTTTCAATGCTATCTCTTTTCCATTCTTTCCATTTATTTTAGCCCAATTAGAGAGGTTTAAATCATCAAAAGTATAAAACTCTTTAACATATTTTTGAGAATTTGGAACATTCTCCATATACCAAGCTTTTAAAATACTATTTTTCTGATGTTTCTTAACAGCCACTACTCGTAAAAAAGCTTCAATAAGTTGAATACCTAAACTTTTATTGGCTTTTCCTGCTTTGTTCGCCATAGAAAAGGAGACACAAGGAGGACTTCCCAAAATAATATCTGAATCTTCTAACTTCTCAATCTCTTCATCGTTTTCAAATTCTAAAACACTTTTAACAGAGTCATTGAGTCCAAAGTTCAAGTTATGTGTATTTATTGCAGGTTGCCAATTATCAATTCCTCTTAATGGCGTAAACCCTTGCTGTCTAAAGCCTTCTGAGAAACCACCAGCCCCACAAAAAAAATCAATAAATGTATAGTTCAAATAATATCCTTTTAATTAATAGTCAGAATTATATAGTTTTTTTAGAGAAAGATCAA
>CAYVNI010000083.1:0-2278 GCA_964452815.1 uncultured Sulfurovum sp. | reverse complement strand
AGAATTTAATAAAAAAAAATGGTGGAAAAAAAGACATCAAGAGTCCATGCCCTAAGTGGAGATAGGAATGAGTATGATAGGCATAAAACTTTGCTAGATAATTCACTTAAAGAGGTCTTAGACGATAAGAAAGTATCAGAGGCATTAAAAGAGAATAGTATAGAGAAGTTCTCAGGGAAAAAGAGAGTTTACGTTCCATCAGACCATTGTGATATAAGAAAGAGACATTCATGGAAGATGGAGAATATTGGAAAAGTTTTAGACTTAGATAAAAAAGTAATTAATGGATTCTCTACCTTGGCATCAGTTGCGATAGATGAAAATAAGCATGATGTGACTTTGATGGATGTAACAGTTTTTTCTAATAGAGAAGATAGATTTATCAAACAAGATGAATTAGAACTGTTTGAGAATGACAAGATAGAAGACAAGAGTAGAGAAGCAGAAATCAAGGCATTGGTAGATGAAGATAAGCATATCAATATGACACTTTCACTAATGCGACAAACGGAAAGTGTAAGTAAGACATTAAAGCTCTCAAATCCCTGTATATCAATATGTCACATACATGATAGGTTTGCTGACATGAGTAAATATTTTGAACATATAGACCAAACACTACAAGATGAATTTGTAATAAGAGGTACAGCAAAAAGAGTTTCAAATCAAACAAAAGTAAATGAAAAAGGCAATGAAGTAAAAGTAAAATTGATAGATTCAGAGTTTAAAAATAGAGAGAGCCAAGTGATAGATAAGCTAAGATTAAAAGGTAAAATCTATCAACAAGCCCAATCTATTATTGAATGGGATACAGTAAAAATTAATGAAAACGAGTATACCACAATTCGAGTTACCCTTCAAACAAGAGAGGGAAAAGATATTTTCAAAAAACCTATGTTACTGATTTCAAACATCAAAGTTGACTCTTATATTGAGGCTAAGGAGATTTATCATATCTATCTATTACGTAGTAAAATTGAGGCTGTTTTTAAATTCCTAAAAGATGTTTTAGGTTGGGAAGAGTTCCAGGTTAGAGATTGGGAATCTATCAAAAATATTATTGCTCTTTGCTTTTTTGTGGGTAACTATTTTTATGAGATAGAGTCTACTTTAATTGAACATCCTACTATTGAGATAATCTGTCAATTAGGAGATGGAAAGGGTAAAGTGACTCGTTTTTATTTTTTAAAGGGCTTGGAGAAGCTTTTGATTGCTCAAAGTGTATTTCACTTTAAAGAAGATAGGGGCATTTCTGATGATGAATGGAATGAAATTACTGATTTTGCTGGGATTGGGGAGTGATTTTTGGTTTTTCCGTAGTTTTCAGTAAAAGGAATTAAACAATGAAAAAAACACTATTAATAACTCTACTACTAACTACAGCTACCTTTGCCAAGCTCAATGTGGCGACCACCTATAACTATTTGGGCGAAGTAACCAAAGCGATAGGAGGGGATTTAGTCAAGGTTGATGTCTTGGCAAATCCAAAACTTGACCCACACTTTATTACCCCTAAACCCTCACTTATAGGGAAACTAAGAGGAGAAGATTTACTTATTATCAATGGTGGACAGCTTGAAATTGGTTGGTTGCCACCACTTCTTAAGAGTGCAAATAACCGTAAAATCCATGCAGGTGGAAGTGGATTTTTAGATGTGAGTGGAGCAGTAACGCTTATGGACAAACCTGCCACCGTCTCACGAGCCTATGGAGATGTACACCCTGATGGAAACCCTCACTTTGCACTCGATATACACAATATTTTACCCATAGCCGAGCTTGTAAGCATGAAACTTTCCCAAGTTGACCCTACCAATGCCACAACTTATGCCAATAATCATGAGCAGTTTAAAAAAGAGATAGAAGCACTAATGGTCAAACTAGAGCCTGTGGTTAAAGGGTGTCAAGGAAAAAAAGTGATTCAGTACCATGAGCTTTTTAACTACGCTCTTGGCTCTTTTGGTGTGGAGAAAGCAGGAAATATTGAACCACTTCCAGGGATTAGCCCAAGCTCTAAACATACCTTAGCGTTGATTAATCTTATCAAGACGCAAAATATCAAAACGATTCTGCAAGATGTCTACCACGAGAAGAGAACAGCCCAATTTATCGCCGACAAGACAGGAGCAACGGTCAAGATTATCCCTCATGATGTCGGAGCTGTAGAGGGTGCTGATACATTAGAGAGTTTCTATACTATGGTGGCACAGAGAATATGTCAATAGTTACGCTACTCTACCCAGCTTTTATTTTGGCAATTTTGTTGGTCTTTATCCAT
>CAYVNI010000082.1:0-11919 GCA_964452815.1 uncultured Sulfurovum sp. | reverse complement strand
ACGTAGCTCTTTTTCTATTTTTGGTAAATCCAAACGCAGTTTTAGACGAATTCCATAATCTATATCTTGCGTATTTTCAGCAGCAAAAGAGGTTTTTAGTTCGGCAAATGTTTTACTTGTTTCTGTGGTGTTAGAGTCCGTAAAATAGTCATCAATACTGTTACTAGAGTCAATTAACCAGTGGGATATCTTATGATGATAGCTATCTATCTCCTTAGAATGAAACTCCCCATATACCGATACTAATAAAAATATAAAAACATAAAAGTAACGTAAAATCATGATAAATTATAACATAACTTTTAATGAGTTTAATTAGATATTTATATTGATATGCTGTTACCTAAAATTTAAAAATATAGCCAAGCATCTGCAATTCCTCTTAATCCTGCCACATTGTCCGAAGCAAATATTTTGAGTTCTGCTTTTTTATCTTTAGGTGATAGCTTATAGTAGGCTTCTAGGTACTCCAAAATTGCCTCTCCCGAATGAATCAGGAGAGGTCTATTGGTAAAATACCTCTGTAGAGATTTGGCGATAAGAGGAAAATGGGTACACCCCAGGATAATTGCTTTAGGTTCTTGAATCTCTTTAAAGTAGTATCTCATTGTAGAGTCTAATATCTCACCTTCAAATATTCCCTCCTCTACCAATGGTACAAAAAGTCCTGTTTGAAGTGCAATAATATTATGGTAGCCCAACTCTTCTAATCTCTTCTCATAACGTTTGGAGTTAATGGTGGCACGGGTTGCGATAATCAAAATGGCATCATCTTTATTGAGAAGGCTATTTTCAACTGCCATCACCCCAGCTTCTATTACCCCTAAAACAGGATAATGGCTCTGAGTATTCATCTCCTCTAACGCATAGGCTGAGACGGTATTACACGCTGTGATAAGAAGGTCTATATCAAAATTATTAAAAAATTCTAGGGCTTCTAGGGAGTAACGGATAATGGTATTTTTGTCTTTTGGACCATAGGGAACACGGGCGGTGTCTCCGTAGTAGATTATCTCATCAAAGAGATTGTGTTCAAGAAGGCTTTTAACAACCGAAAGCCCTCCTGCACCCGAATCAAATACACCTATTTTCATCTATTCGTTTTGTCTGTAACGCTTAAGAGTCGTTCATTATCGCTAAGAACTCTTCATTGCTTTTTGTTTTTGTCATTTTAGAGAAGAGGAATTTTAACCCCTCTACATCTTCCATATTCTGCATAGCATTTCTAATCGCCCACACTTTTTGTAAGGTTAATGCATCTACCATGAGTTCCTCTTTTCTTGTCCCCGATTTGGTCACATCAATCGCAGGATAGATTCTTCTCTCCGAGACATAACGGTTAAGGACAACTTCAGAGTTACCTGTACCTTTGAACTCTTCAAAGATAACCTCATCCATACGGCTTCCTGTATCAATTAGAGCCGTGGCAATAATGGTTAGGGAACCACCCTCTTCGATATTTCTAGCTGCTCCAAAGAATCTTTTTGGTTTGTGTAGTGCGTTGGCATCTACCCCACCTGAGAGAACTTTGCCTGAGCTTGGGGTTACGGTGTTATAGGCACGTGCAAGTCGTGTAATGGAGTCTAGCAGAATAACAACATCTCTACCACTCTCTACACGTCTTTTTGCCTTTTCTATTACCATTTCAGCTGTTCTTACGTGGTTGTGTGCAGGTAAATCAAATGTTGAACTGTAAACTTCTCCTGCCACACTTCGTTGCATATCGGTTACCTCTTCTGGTCGTTCATCGACAAGGAGTACCATCAAAGAGACATCAGGAGAATTATGGGTGATACCGTGAGCCAACTCTTTAAGTAGCTCTGTTTTACCTGTTCTTGGAGGGGCTACCACCAAAGCTCTTTGTCCTTTTCCAATTGGAGAGAAGAGGTCAAGTACACGACCTGTTAATTTCATTGGATTGTACTCTAGTTTTAACTGCTCAACCGCATAGAGAGGGGTGAGGTTATCAAAAAGTGGTCTCTTTTTTGACTCTTCGGGAGGAAGGTAGTTAATCGCTTCTATTTTAAGAAGTGCATAGTATTTCTCTTGCTCTTTGGGTTGTCGTACTTGACCTGTAACAATATCACCATTTCTAAGGGCAAATCTTCTGATTTGCGTACTACTGACATAGGTATCATTGCTAGAGTTGGCAAAGTTGCCATCTTCTGAGCGTAAAAAGCCGTATCCATCATTCATCACCTCTAAAATACCTGTAAACAAGATGAAGCCACCTTGGGATACTTGTGATTTTAGGATTTCAAATATTAAATCTTTTCTTTTGAACTCATTTGGATTTTCTACTTTAACTTTAAGGGCTATCTCTATGAGTTTCTCTAATGGTTCTGATTGTAATGTCTCAACTTTGTATCCATCAACAGGAACATGTGTTCTGTTGTGACTATTTTTCTTTTTGTTTGTATTTTGTTTTTTTTGTTCGCTCATAGGTCCTCTTAAAAGCTTTATGGGGTTTTGTAGTATTGAAGTTCCGACATTATAATCACTTTTATTTTAATTTTGGGTTAGAATCAACTAAAAAGTGCCATTGCCAAGAGAGGGACATACATTAAACTACTCAAAAAGGTGACAAATGGCGACATTTTTAGTTGCATCATCATCTCCAAGTCGGGTTCCATCTCTCTGTAGACAAAGCGTTGCCTCATCAACTCTATCTTAAAAAAAATATCCAACCCTTTGAGGAAAAAAATAGCAATCATATAAAAATTTAATAGATTTAGATAGATACTAACAAAAGCAACAAAGTAGAAAGAGGGGTGTACCAAAAAAAATAGAAATACCGATTTTTGATAATAGCCATAGAGTCGCTCAATCATCAACCCTAAGGTCTCAGCTTTATGTAGGTGGGTTTCGATAAGTTCTACTATCAACATCAATAGAACTATTTGGGTCAATATATTCATAACAGAAATTCTACTATAATTGCACAAAAAAATTGCATAAAAAAGAAGAGTAATAAGTGAAACAATTATACGTAACCGATTTAGACCATACTTTTTTACATAGTAACCAAACTATCAGTTCTTTTTCTAAAGAGATTTGGAATGATAAAGCAGAAAATAACCTCCTAACTGTTGCCACAGCAAGGGGGTTTAATAAAAGCCAAGAGTTTTTAAAAGGTCTTAAGCTTGATGTACCCCTTATATTACTGGATGGAGCAATGATTGTTGATTCGAATCAGAAACTTATGGATGTTAAAGTTTTAGGAAAAGAGATAAGTGATGCAGTGATTAACGAAGGAGAGAAGTTTGATGTCTCTCCTTTTGTTATCTCTTTAGATAATCGTGTAACCCTAACAGAGACATTTGCACTGCCTCCTTCTATGGGGCATTTTCAATCTTCCTTAATTGACAAAAGTTATAGCCATGACCCTAGAATAAAATATATGAACAGAATAGAGGGGGCAAAAGAGACCTTAAAAATAGTCTATATGGACAAAGAAGAGAGATTACGTCCATTATCAGAACAACTAAAAAAAGTTTTTGGAGATAGTCTGGAGATAAAACTCTCCCCTGAGAACTACATGAACTGCTACTTTTTGACCATACTTCATCCATTGGGAGACAAAGCAAATGGCTTAAAAATAGTGTGTGAGTACCTTGATATCTCATTTAAAAATACAACTGTTTTTGGTGATGGGTTAAATGATATAGAAATGTTTAAACTAGCAGGAACCTCCGTTGCGGTATCTAATGCATTAGATAAAGTAAAACAACAAGCATCTATTATTTCAAGTTTTTCAAATAATGAAGATGCTGTTGCTCGATATCTACAAGAGATTAAGAATTAATTTTATAGCCTAAACCATACCTATTTTCGATAAATCCATTGGGAAGTTTTTTACGTAAGTTTTTAATCAATGTACGAATAGAAGAGAGTCCAACACTCTTATCAAGCTCATCACCCCAAACGTAGAAGAATATATCATCATCAGAACAAAACTGGCTTCTATTCGCGACAAGAAGCTCAAAAAGTTTTGTCTCTCTTTTGGTCAAGAGGACGTATCTATTGTTAATATAGAGTATTTTTGCTTTTTTATCCCAATAGATGTCCGTAGATAATTTAACCTTTTCCTCTTTTTCTAATCTTCTTTTTATCTTGATAAGTGTACCAATCAACTCTCTGCTTGATACAGGTTTATGGAGGTAAGCGATAAAAAAGAGTTCAACAATCTCTTGAAGCAGTGAGGTGGTAGTATCATTTGTTATGGCACATAAAATCGTTTGATAATCATTTTGACGAATTCTTTTTGCCAAGGCTAACGCATTTGGAACCAATGGTTCCAATATGATAATATCTGGTTTGAACTCTCTATAAAACTGATATGCATCATCTCCATCCTTGACAACACTCACATATTGCAAACAACGCTTAAAAAGAGATAAATAATGCCCTCTCTCCTCATTTTCAAAATCAACATAAAGTAAAGATAGCTGTTTCATCTTAAGCTCCTGTTACTTTGGTACAAAAATATTGCTTAACCGTTTCTTCTCTCTTCATAATATTTTTTCCCTTTTATTGTTTATAATTATTTGTTTATTCTAAATGGATAGTCTCAAAAAAAAGTAGGGTAAATGTGTGGAAAACGTACAATAATTGTGAAATAGTAAAATTTATAAGTCTATTTTATATCCAACACCATACTGATTTTTAATTAACTCTTTTGGAATCTTTTTTCGTAGATTTTTAATTAATGTTCTAATGGAAGTATTGGTAACATTTTTATCAAACTCATTCTCCCATACATGATATAAAATCTCTGTATCACCACAAGCTATTCCATCTTTTTCTACCAGCAGTTCAAAAAGCTTTTGCTCACGTTTGGTAAGTGGAATTTGGACATCACCTTTAAAAAGTGTTCGACTTTTACTGTCCCAAGAGTGATTGAAGGGCAATATCACAATCATACGTGAGTTTATTCTCTCTGCCGATTTTCTCAATGCATCCAATAGTTCTGTTCGATTAACAGGCTTCGTTAAATAACTCGAAAAATGTAAATCAACTATATCAAGGAGGGTATCTCTATCGGAGTGTGCACTCAAAGCGATAAAGGCTACACTGCTATCCTCTTCTCGAATCTTTCGTGCTAACTCGATACCTGTACATTTAGGCATATATAAATCCATTAAGATAACATTTGGATTTTTATCTTTATAAACTTCATACGCCTCTACGCCATCTTTAGCGGTATAAAGTGTTTTACAATAAGATTCTAAAAATGGACTATATTTTTCCAAAATGGACTGCTCGTCCTCAACAAATAAAACATTAATTTTCTTTAATATATTCAATTTTTTCCCTAAATTCATTGTAATTTTAATACATTGTGCCATAACATTGTGATTTAAGAGTGACAAAATAATATTTTTGTATAAATAGCATTAGTTTTAAATGTTAAACTAACAATTTTTCACTTGAAATAAGATTTACAATCTTAAAACGACAAATAACTCCCTCTTCACTATTTTCTAAAGAGAGTTCTCCCAACATACTCTTTTCTATAATTATTTTCATAATATAGAGTCCTAACCCTGTACCTTGGGTCTTGGGTTTTGAAGTAAAGTATGGCTCGTATATTTTATCCAAAATATCATCGGGTATCCCTCCACCATTATCCTCTAGAGTAAAATAAACATAATCCTCTTTTTTAATCGCACTTAACTCTATTTTTGGTTTTTTAGTTTTACTGGTTAGAAATGCATCCATAGAGTTATTAATACTAATCAGCAATACTTGTATCAATTCAGACCGATAGCCAAACATCTCAATATCACTCTGCATATTATAAACTATTTCCACTTTTTCTCTCGATGACATCTGTACAAGTTTAATAGCATGTTCAAACAACTCAAAAATAGAAAAGTAGTTAACTTCCTTTTTATGGTTAAAGAAATCCATAAAATCATTCATGGTGGAGGAGAGGTGCTGTGTGGTGTTCTCTATGTCTAATAGGTGTGCTTGTAGTCTATCATTATCCAATTTTTTATTTTGATAATCCAAATCTAAATTCATCACAACTCCATTAATCTCGGCAAGTGGTTGTCTCCATTGATGGGCAATACTAACAATCATCTCTCCCATAGATGCCAGTTTATTTTGCTGAATTAAAAGCTTCTCCTTCTCCTCTTTCTCTCTCTTTATGTCTTTAATTCTAAGTGATAAAAGAATGGAGAACAGTAGCGTTTCAACTGCCATACTCCCCTCAAACAGGTGGTCAAAGCCATTCTCCATGGAAAGAATGTTGTGGAAGGCAGCCAACTGTAAAAATCCTATCATCCCAATAACACTCCAAGAGATAAAATACCATAATGCCAAATTATTATTACTCTTACGTGAAACTTCATATAAAAAATATAAAATTAACATATAGTAAAAAGGCAATATACTATTTTGAAGAGTAGTAAAGAGTTCAATATAGAGAAAACTATTTTTATAAATAAAAATAATTTTAAATACTAACATCATTAATAGATAAATTTGAATATAATTTATCCAACGGATTACCAACCCATCATCTTTTCCTGAAAAAAATAGCTCCTTTGCAAATGAACCAATAAAAATTAGAAAACCCACATATCCTATGGAGAGTAATGTATCGATAGAGGCTGTGGTCAAATTTGTATAATGATGTAGATATCCTGAGTAACTAATTGAATATAAAGAGAAAAAGGCTACATATAATACATAATAAAGATAAGAGAAAAATTTAAAAAATAGATAAAGAACCAAATTATAAAGCATCATTATAATCATAATACCAAAATATATACCCTTAAAAAAGCTATAATCTTGATAAAAAATTGTCATATAATCTCTGGTAACCAAATTGAAAGAGACCAATCCCACATTAAAGCTTTGAATTTTAAAAAATATCTCTACCTCTTCATTCTTTTTTAATATCAGAGGGAAAATTCGGTGTAATCCATTATAAGAACTACCCTTATCTGCTAATTGATTTTCAAACTGGATATGCTCTATTGTCTTGTTTTGATTTACAACATAGTACTCCATAAAATAGACATAGTTTCTTTTTGACATAAAAAAAAGTTTTTTCTCAATTTTATCTTGATTTTTAACTTTTACTTTCATCCAAAACCCTCTGTTCTTAGGATTAAGTTGCAACTCTGTTTTATCTCTTATCCATACGGTATTGGATAACTCTTGTGGTCTATTATTCATATTTTCAATAGGAGCATACTCACAATAGGGAAGAACCCAATAGGAGCCTCTTTCTCCTATCTCTAAGGTACCACCAAATAGAGAAAAAGTAAAAAATAAGAGTAGAAGAGAGCAACGCATCAAAATCTAGCTAATGGTTTTTTCAAAAAATTTTTATTTAAAAACTCTAATCTTTGAGGCGTACCTATATCATACCACTCTCCATTATAATATTCTGTACTTAACTGTTTATCTTCAACTGCTTTAAAAAGAAGTGGTGCCAAAGGAGATTTTCCATAATTCAAACTTCTAAACATCTCTTTAGAGTAATAGCCAATTCCTGAAAAGGTATATTTTTTTTGAGTATTGCTTAATAAAAAATCACCCTTTAGATTATGTTCAGGATTGTCAATGAGTACCAAGTGAGCCAACGCCTCTTTTTTCAATTTAAAATTGGAATTATAAGTAAAATCTGTCCAGATATCGCCGTTAATGACCAAAAAAGTCTCACTTAAATGCTCCAAGGCTTTGACGATGCCACCTGCTGTCTCCAACGCTCCCTCGTTTTGTTCATCGGAAAATATAAGTTTTACCCCATACCTAGAGCCATCCCCCAAATACTCTATAATCTTATGCCCCAAATAGGCAACATTTATAATAATAGTAGAAAATCCATCAGATTTAAGTTGTTCTATGTGCCATACAATAAGAGGCTTACCCCCTACCTTAAGTAGTGGTTTTGGTGTGTGATTTGTCAGTGGTCGCATACGGGTTCCCAAACCCGCAGCCAATATCATTGCCGTCATTTTTCCCCTTGAAATATTCTATAAAAGTTATAATTTTAGCTAATTTTATCTAAAATCCTCTTCAAAGGTTCAAGTTCAGGGTAAAGTTCTATCATTTCATAAATATACGTCAACGTCATGGGAATATCCTCTATATACGCAGGTTTATTATCTCGAAACTTCAGTCGTGCAAAAATTCCCAAAATCTTAATATGACGCTGAAGCCCTGTAAAGTCAAACCATCTGATGAGTTGTTCTTCACTAATATGGGTAAGTTCTTTGCCCTTTAAAAGCTTAAACTCCAAAACAAGCTCTAGCATTTTTGCTCTATCAAACCTAATATAGACATCTTTTAAAAGTGAAACCAAATCATAGGTTAACCCACCCACTATAGCATCTTGATAATCTATCACCCAAACTTTTCCACGTCCAGCAAACATAATGTTTCGTGAATGAAAATCACGATGAACAAAGTAGCCTTGAGGTTGAGACAATACCTCATCTTTTATCAGTTCTAACACAGTATTTAAACTCTGCTTCTCTTCAGAAGATAGATAGATATTATGGTGTTTGGCTAGAAACCAATCCTCCATCAAACTCATTTCAAAATGGAGAAACGCATCATCATAAAGCTCTAGCCCTGTTGTGTCTGCTTTTTGCATTTTTAAAATTTCTGATATAGATTTCATGTAAACCAATTTATAACTCATCTCATTTAATATATCTATGAGATGTGTGTTGCCCAAATCTTCCAACAAGAGATACCCATCTTGTAGATTTTGAGAGTAAACACGGGGAATTTGAACATTTGATTTCAAGAGACGCACACTCACATCAATAAACGGATAGATACTCTCCACTTGCATTGAGGAGTCCATTACAATAAATATTTTATCATCTTCCAAAATCAAACGATAATATTTACGATAACTCGCATCAGCACTCACCACCTCTAATTTATAATTACTATAACCTAAACTCTCTATCCACGCTTCAATCTGCTGCATATATTCCACCTAAAATCGTATTCTTGGTTGCACCCGTTACGGTTTTCAACACTATTTTTTCACTTCTCAATCGCTTGTACGCGAACCATGCGAATATCATCGCTTCCATCTCATCTGCACCCACACTATATTTATCTGTTACAGCAACATCCACTAAGGGCAATGCCTCTTGAAGTTGTTTCATCAGATATAAATTTTTAGCTCCACCACCACATACCAAAAGTGTTCCAATATCAAATCGTTTTATCTCATTGGCAATAGAAATTACCGTCAGTGCTAAAAGCGTTGCTTGTATATCCCTATCTGATATTTTATCACATGGTGCTAAATACTTTCTTAAAAAACTCTTATTAAAATACTCTCTGCCCGTACTTTTAGGATAATTTAATTTAAAGTAATTATCTTCTAACATATTCTCCAATAAAACGTGATTTGGCTCACCACTAGATGCCCAATCTCCATCTTTATCATAACCAATACTCTTGCACTCTGATATCCACATATCCATCAAAACATTACCACAACCACTATCATATCCAATAATTGTGGGGCTAAAAACAGTGATATTTGCCATACCTCCTATATTTACTACCGCACATCTATCAATATGAGAAAACATCTCTTTATGAAAAGCAGGAGCAAAAGGAGCTCCCTGCCCCCCAAGAGCCACATCTTTTGAGCGAAAATCTGCCACCACATCTATCCCTGTTCTCACCGCTAATAGACTGGGGTTTCCCAACTGCATAGAAAATGGTATTTCTGCATTTGGCTGATGCCATAGCGTCTGACCATGAGAACCGATGGCGATTATCTCCTCTTTATTTATATTATACCTCTTTAAAAAAGAGTTAACAGCATTGGCATACTCCTCTGCAATTAAACAGTCTAACTCTCCTACTTTTGCGATAGTTATCTCATGATTGATAATTTCTAAAATCATATTTTTTAAGTGTTTTGGAAGAGAAGACTCTTTATAAATAAGCAATTTGCACCCACGCCCATCTATTTCACACAGAGCAATATCTATCCCATCAAGTGAGGTACCTGACATTAGACCTAAGTATATATTTTTGGTATTTTTTGTGATATTTAACATAGGGGTATTTTAACTTTTTTAGGATGTTGTTTAGATTACTATTATTATCTTTTAAGCTAAAATTGAAATTAATTTACCTATCTCAGATGCGATAACTTCCCCTTATTATCAATTTTAAGACTATTTTAATATAATAAACAACAATAACAAAGTTAAACATTAGGACATAAAGTATGAAAAAAACAGTTTTAGCACTATTAATGGTAACTTCACTCTCCACCGCAGGTATCTTTGCACAGCTAGGTGCTGCTTATGCAAAAGGTGATAATGATGGAGATATGGCAACAGGATTTATTGGGATCAATGTACTTAGCTCTGTTGGTCTACGACTCGAATACACCAAAAACATCTCAGAACATTCAGAATTTACAAAAGAGGACATTAGCAGATACGGTCTCTTTGCTACCTATACCCTCCCTTTAGTATCAGGATTATCAGTGACACCAAAAGCAGGACTGACCAAGACAGATGGAGAGTTTGAGACCGTAGATACCATCAAAACCCTCTCTGACTCTTCGACAGAGTTTACCTATGGACTGGAGATTAACTATCAGTTAAATCGAGCTATTTCCATGTTTATAGGATATACCGACTATGGAAGTGAACTTGATATCAAAGAGATAGATACCTCTAAAATGGACACCAAAAACTATACCTTTGGGATTAAAATAGATATTTAAACAATTAGACTTTTTAGAAATCATCTGTTTTTCTTGGATTATTATAATATTTGGCTAAAATTACGCAAAGAAATAGGTAGCCAAGGCTATTCCAAGGAGATACAATGAAAATAATTAATACAAAAGATGCAAATTTTGATAGAGAGTTTGCCAAGCTACTAGAGCGTGGCAAGATGGACATTGATGGGGTGACACATATTGTCAAAAATATACTTAATGAGATTAAAAATGATGGAAATGAGGCTCTAAAAGGGCATATTGCTAAATTTGACAAGTGGAGTCCCTCAGATAGTAGTGAGCTAGAAGTCTCTGTGGCATCTATGGAAGAGGCTTATAAGCGTATTGATCCAACACTAAGAGATGCATTGCACCTTGCATATGATAGAATTGAAAACTACCACCAAAAGCTTATGCCAAAATCATGGTTTGATTTTGAAAAAAGTGGAACAATGCTCGGACAAAAAGTAACCGCAGTAGATTCAGCAGGACTATATATCCCTGGAGGCAAAGCAGCCTATCCAAGCTCTTTACTTATGAACGCTATTCCTGCAATTGTCGCAGGAGTTGATGAGATAGTGGTCTGTACCCCTGCACCTGACAATGAGCTAAATGAGCTTCTATTGGCAGCGTGTCACCTCTGTAAAGTGACAAAAGTATTTAAAGTTGGTGGGGCTTCTGCTATTGGGGCGATGGCATATGGGACAGAAAGTATTCCCAAAGTGGATGTGATTACAGGGCCTGGAAATATCTTTGTTGCTACAGCTAAAAAGCTTGTCTATGGAGAGGTCAATATCGACATGATAGCAGGGCCCAGTGAGATAGGAATTTTGGCAGATGAGAGTGCCAGAGCTGATTTTATCGCCATTGATTTACTCTCTCAAGCAGAACATGATGAGATGGCCAGTTCAATTTTAATTACAACTGATGATTCTCTTGTATCAAAGGTTGAGGAGAAGATAGAGGTATTTTTGAAAACGCTATCACGAGAGACCATAGCTCGAACCTCTATTGAAGAGCGTGGAGCGATTATTATTGCTCAAACTATGGAAGAAGCGGTGGCACTCATGAATCAAATTGCCCCTGAACACCTAGAGGTTCTGACCAAAAATCCGATGGAACTATTGGGAAGTATTAAACACGCAGGAGCAATCTTTTTAGGGGAGAATACCCCTGAGCCT
>CAYVNI010000081.1:0-5578 GCA_964452815.1 uncultured Sulfurovum sp. | reverse complement strand
CATAAAGCCTTCGGCATCCAGTTTTGCCACAATCACCTCACGGGCTTCAAGTCTCTCTAACCCTTCAAACTCTCCACAATATCCATTTAAGATACCCTTCTCATCAAAGATAGTAATAAACTCCAAATCATGACGTTTACCCACTTCGTAGTCATTGGTATCATGAGCAGGGGTAACTTTTACAAACCCTGTCCCAAACTCCATGTCCACATGAGCATCAGCAATAATCTCTACTTCACGCTCAATCAATGGCAATTTAATCTTTTTACCAATCAGGTGGTTATGACGCTCATCATCAGGGTGAATCATCACAGCAGTATCCCCAAAGTAGGTCTCTGGACGCGTTGTTGCCACCGTAATCACACCCGAACCATCAGCCAATGGGTAGTTAATATGGTACATTTTCCCCATATGGTCTTCATGTTCTACTTCAATATCACTCAACGCACCATCATGGGTACACCAGTTAATCATGTAGTTTCCACGAACAATAAAACCGTTGTCATACATCTGTTTAAATGACTTTTTAACAGCATTTCCTAAACCCTCATCCATTGTAAAACGTTCACGAGACCAAGCAGGGCTTACACCCAATTTTCTAAGCTGAGAGGTAATGGCATCTTGTGAGTTCTCTTTTTGTTCCCATGCTTTGGCTAAAAATGCTTCACGCCCTATCTCCTCTTTGGTCGTACCCTCTGCCAAAAGCTGTTTTTCAACCACATTTTGAGTCGCAATACCTGCATGATCAACCCCTGGTTGCCACAATGTTTTGTACCCATCCATTCTTTTATACCGAACAATAATATCTTGAAGGGTAAAAGTAAGTGCATGACCAATATGCAACCGACCAGTAACATTTGGTGGTGGCATCATAATGGTAAAGTGTCTGTCAGGTTTTTGGATAGACGTGTTTCCCTCTATCTCAAAGTAGTTTCTCTCTTCCCAGAGCTTATAGTAGCTATCTTCTATCTCTTTTGGGTTGTATACATTTTTCTTAGTTTCAGTATTTTTGGTTTCGCTCATAAGTAGTCCATATGTAGTGATTTTTTATTGTCGCGATTATAGCTAAAAGGTGCTAAATTAATAAAGAGGGATTAAATCAAATCCCTAGAACGAGAGAGTCGAATCTCAATGCGACGGCGACGCTTGTTTCCCTTTGCGTTATTAATCGGTGAGATGCCCCCTTTTTCATCAATAAACTGTCCTGCACTGTAGGGTCGGATAATTTTTATATTGCTGTTGGGGTGTATCAGTTGTGGTTTTAAAAAGCGAACCACCGAGACAGCCCTTTTCATGCCAAGTTCCAAATTGGAAGAGGCTTGAATGTTGTCGATATCACACCCAACGGTCAAGCATTTATGAAGTGCCCTATCAAAATTACTTCCTTTGCTATTTTTTGAAAAAGGTTGGGTATCGGTGTAACCATAGACCTCTACAATGTCACACTTATGCTCTTTGGCAAAGGTTTGAATTTTGGTAATAACCTGTGAGGTGAGTTGGTTTTTAAATGTTGGGTTAAGAGAGGCAGAGCTACTATGAAATGAGTAGCCATGTGCCTCATCTAAGACAATGAGTGGGGGCTGTTGATGCTCTTTTAGTTGGGCGAGATAGAGTGACGTGATAATAAAGAGTAGAATCATCACAATCATCAAAACAATAAATATCTCACTCTGCATGGTAGTGTTTTCGCGTCTATTCATGGGGGTTATCTCTCTTTTTTTATTTTAGCTAAAAATCCATCAATATCAGAGAGAATTTTTCCTGCACTTGGAAGATTGTGTGCCACCTCTGAGAGTTCATCTATCACTTTTTGACTCTGCTCGGTAAGATTTTCAAGTGCCGAATCGGAGTGGGTAGAGAATTTTTTCATGTTTCGGATATGCTTCTCCCACTCTTTGGCAATAACATTCATCTGCACCAAACTCATATCAAATGTCTCAATTGTCTTCTTATAGACCCTGTTGGCATCTTTTGAACTGTATTCAAAGTTTTTCTCAACACTGTTAATCTGTCGCTCTATCTGCTCAAACTGCTCTTTAAACTGCTCTGTTGAGGTGGAGATAATACGTTGTGATTGAGTTGATATTGTTTGTAAATCCCTCTCTATAGTCTCATAGAGCGTGGTGAAGAGGCGAGATAGCTCCTCTATGCTCTTTTGTGAGGTCTGATTTGCACTGCTAATGGTCTCTTCTAATTTTTTGGAGCTTGTTAAGAGTTGATTGGTACTTTTTTCGATATTTTCGACCCATAGATTACTGCTCTTTTCTATCTTTAGTCCTGCATTAATCACCTTTTGAGCAAGGAACTCTAGAGCATTGTCACTCTCTTCTGTAGAGCTAAGTTTAAACCGATATCGCTCTCTCTCCATCTCTTTTCCAAAAGCCCAACCGATAATACTGGTAATCAGTGCCGAACCGATAGGGGCGATAATGGTATCAATATGCTCAATCATCTCAGCCCCCCCAAACTTAGAGGTCATAATAAGTGCCACAGATGTTCCAATAAGGGTATGCAGATAGCCCATGGTTGAGACCCTATTCCCCACCTCTATGTTGTCATCTCTCTCTTGAATAATAGAGAGAAACCCCAAGACAACGAGTAGTATCATGTGTTGAATCCCGATAGCAAGAAAGAGTGTCCCCACATACTGTTCAATAAAACCAACGCCCCCATAGAGTCCAAGCATTAAACCAATGGCGACAATAAAACCAAACCACCACACAACGCTAAATAGCATTTTAATCATTTTTTATCCTTTTTATTAAATTTGAGATAGGTTTAAGTTTGTGCCAACTCTCAATAAAAACCATTTTAATCTCTCTTTGTCTTAACTCATCCTTATGTTGAGAAAGCAATTTTGTTAAGCGTAAAGCATTCTCTTTTAACTCCATTATCAACCTCTCTACTTTTTCAAACTCCTGCTGTGCCAATAGCTTATAGATGGGTTTGCTATCAAAAGGGTAAACCTCTCTTAACGCATCCATCTTTTTTAGAGACAGTATCACCAAATTTAGAATATCAGCATCAATAATCTCTCTCTTATTGACCCTATCCTCCACACTGATACCAAAAGAGGTCACAAACTCTTGAAAAATCTCAATGGGTCGTCTCTCTTGTAACTGATAGAGTGCAACTTCTGGCACATACTTCACCCCAATTTCACAAAACAACCTAACAAGTAGCTCCTTGGAGAGTTGTGGAAACTGCTGATAACGTGCTTTTGAGTGCATTGAGATATCGGAGGGAAGTCTTGATTTAATGGGTGCTTGTTGGGTATGCGTTGCCACATAATCAAGAGGTAGTCGATGAGCATCTCCATAGCTCCCACCCCCAAAGATATCTTTTATCGCCAAGTTCATGGTTTTTTTCAAATTGGTCAGGTTCAATTCCTTGTCCTTATGATACTGTTTTTGGAATTATATCCCAAATATAGGGGTTTGTGGGGAAAAAATGTAAAAATAATAAGAAGAAAAAGTAAGAAAAAAATCTATATTAAAGTAAAAAATTTATATTGATATAAAGAACAGAACCAAAAGTCCTGTTCAAGTAGTTAGACAAAAGATTAACCCAATCTATCTATTTTGCTCATAGCAGAAGCGATTCCTACATTAGATTCACCTGCTTTGCGAAGTAACTCCTTTGCTTCTGCAAGAGAAGCAGAGAGGTCAGAACCTTCAGCATCAAGTGCCACAGCACCATCAACCACACAAAGGGTCTTCTCCTCTTCAACTTTGACGTAACCACCGTTAATAGCCACAGAAATCTCTTTTGACTCTTTTGTCTCTATTACCATTACTCCTGCATCAAGAAGAGATACGAGTGCTGCGTGACCTGCCAATACTCCAAACTCACCCTCTGAACCAGGAATGGTTACTTGTTTGATTTCATCATTGAAAATGACACCCAGAGGTGTCACAATTTCAAGTTTCATGAGTTCCATAATTAAACTCCTTATGCTTATTTAGCTTTAGCTAAAATCTTTTCGTTTTTAGCGATTGCTTCGTCCATATTACCTACCATGTAGAATGATGCTTCAAGCATATCGTCATATTTACCTTCGATAAGACCTTTGAATCCTGCGATAGTATCAGCCAACTCAACATAAACACCAGGACTTCCTGTAAATACTTCAGCAACGTGGAAAGGCTGAGAAAGGTATTTTTCAATCTTTCTTGCTCTCTCAACAGTGTTTCTATCCTCTTCACTAAGCTCATCCATACCAAGAATTGCAATGATATCTTGAAGGTCTTTATACTTCTGAAGAATGGTCTGTACACCACGAGCTACGGCATAATGCTCTTCACCAAGAATTTGTGGGTCAAGCATTCTTGAAGTAGAATCAAGTGGGTCAACAGCAGGGTAGATACCTTTTTCTGCGATTGAACGGTTAAGTACTGTGGTTGCATCCAAGTGAGCAAAAACAGAAGCAGGAGCAGGGTCTGTAAGGTCATCTGCTGGAACATATACTGCTTGAACAGAAGTAATTGAACCTTTTGTTGTTGATGTAATTCTTTCCTGAAGTGCACCCATCTCTCTTGCAAGTGTCGGCTGATAACCAACCGCAGAAGGGATACGACCAAGAAGTGCTGACATTTCTGAACCTGATTGTGCAAATCTAAAGATGTTGTCGATGAACATAAGAACATCAAGACCCATTTCATCTCTGAAATACTCAGCCATAGTAAGACCTGTCAAGGCAATTCTGTTTCTTGCTCCCGGAGGCTCTGACATCTGACCATAGCACAGTGCAACTTTGTCAAGTACGTTCGACTCTTTCATTTCATAGTAAAGGTCGTTACCCTCACGTGTTCTTTCACCAACACCTGCAAATACAGAGTAACCGCTGTGTTTCATCGCAACGTTGTTGATAAGCTCCATGATGATGACTGTCTTACCGACACCCGCACCACCGAACAGTCCGACTTTACCACCCTTTGAGTATGGTGCAAGAAGGTCAACGACTTTGATACCTGTTTCAAGGACTTCAGTCTTTGTACTCTGCTCTTCGAATGGCGGCGGGTCTCTGTGGATTGACCAGAATTCAGTCGCATTCACATCACCTGCTTCATCGATCGCTTCACCGATCACGTTAAAGATACGTCCAAGAACCGGTTCACCGACCGGTACTTTGATAGAGTCACCGGTCGCTTTGACTTCCTGACCTCTTACCAAACCTTCACTCATGTCCATAGCAATCGTTCTTACTCTGTTGTCACCAAGCTGTGCTGCTACTTCCAAAACCAATCTCTGCTCTTTACCGTCAAGTTCGAATGTTGTCTCCAACGCTTCATTGATCTCCGGTAGATAATCTGTAAAGTCCACATCGATAACGGGACCCAAGACTTGTACTATTTTACCTGTCATTTCTTCTCCTCTAATTATTTCATTGATTCCATACCACTGATGATCTCTATGAGTTCAGTCGTAATCGCTTCTTGTCTTGCTTTGTTATAGGCAACTGTCAGTGTTTGTACCATCTCTTTTGCATTCTTTGTCGCAGCATCCATCGCCTGCATACGTGCAGAGTGTTCTGCTGCAAGAGAATCAATCAGTGCATAATACATACTGTACTCAACAT
>CAYVNI010000080.1:0-2047 GCA_964452815.1 uncultured Sulfurovum sp. | reverse complement strand
TACTGTCCATAACCACATATCCTCTTCAGGCTCTTTTGATGGGTCTTCAAGTACCAACCCTTCGTAAGAGATATGAAGTAGGTTTGCATCCATAGAGTAAGGAGAGGCTTGACCTTTTTTCTTCTCGATTTTAATACCATGCATCTGGGCATACGACAAAAGTTTCTCACGGCTATTTAAATCCCACTCTCGCCAAGGAGCGATAACGGCAATATCAGAGTTTAATGAAAGGTAACCCAGTTCAAAACGTACTTGGTCGTTTCCTTTTCCTGTCGCTCCATGACTCACCGCATCAGCTCCTGTTTGAGAAGCTATCTCTATCTGTTTTTTAGAGATAAGGGGTCTTGCAATAGAAGTACCCAGCAGATACTCACCCTCATAGATAGTATTGGCTCTAAACATTGGAAATACAAAATCTTTGACAAACTCTTCTCGCAAGTCTAATATAAAAATATTTTCAGGTTTAATTCCCATGTCCAGTGCTTTCTGACGAGCAGGTTCAACCTCTTCACCTTGACCTAAGTCTGCTGTGAATGTTATCACTTCACAATTATACTCATCTTGAAGCCATTTTAAAATAATACTGGTATCAAGTCCACCAGAGTATGCGAGTACTGCTTTTTTAATCTCTTTTTTTGCCATTATTGTCCCTTTGTTTTTTTCTAATTATAAATTTCACGGATTTTATCATATATTCAGTTAAGTTTATTGGAAAAAGGTGCATAATTCATCTTAAAATTTAACTTTAAAGGAGAAGTGGTGGAAAAAGAGATGGTTTTATATATGGTATTGGGTTTTTTTGCACTAATATTTCTGTCCAAGTTTTTGGAATCTATTTTTAATTTCTTTTCAGGCAAGAAAAAATATGAAGAGAGTAAGTCTCTATACAATGGGGTCAATACAAAAGTAAAACCCTATCTTATCTCTTTAGAGAAAAAGTTTGAAAATGACCCAGAGTCAGGCAGTAGCTTTAGTAACTATGTGCATGAACTTGTCAAGGATAAGTTTTCTCATAAAGATGAAAAACGTGTTGAAAAAGCGATTGAGAAGTGCTGTTCCGATTTTTCTAAGGCAGAGTGTAAAGAGGATTTTTGTTTAGAGGGTTCTGGAATCTCTTGTAAAAAGGAGAAAAAATAAAAAAAGCACTAATTCTACTTAATATGGGGGGAGCAAACAGGGTTGATGAGGTAGAGATGTTTTTGCAAAATATGTTTGCAGATAAAAATATCTTGACGATGGACAGATATACACGTAAATTGGTAGCGAGTATTATCATCTATAAGCGATTAGAGGATGTCAAAGAGACATTTGTAACGCATTTAGGAGGAAAATCTCCACTGCCTAGCTTGACCAATGAGCTTATCTCTAAACTCAAAGAGAAGCTTGATATTCCCGTGGCTCCTGCCATGAGGTATGTTCCCCCTTTTGCTACCGAGGCATTAGAAGGGTTTAAAAAACAGGGTATAGAGGAGCTTGTTTTATTTCCGATGTATCCTCAGTACTCTACCACTACTACACTCTCATCAGTAGAGGACATAGAGCAACGTTGTGAGGCTTTAGAATATACTCCTAAAATATCGGTAATAGAACCCTATTATGATGATTATGATTATATTCGGTTGATTGCAGATAAAATTATGGAGGCGATAGGAGATAAAGAGACCAAAGAGTATGATTTGATTCTCTCAGCTCATGGTTTACCATTAAGTATCATACGAGATGGAGACCCTTATGAGAAACAGGTAGAATCAAATGTTTCAGCACTGAAAATATATCTACATGAGAGAGGAGTGGTATTTCATAATATTAAACTTGCCTATCAATCCAAAGTTGGCTCTTCGGCATGGCTAGAGCCAAACTTGGTGGATGTCTTGCGTAATCCACGACATCGAAAAGTGCTTATTTATCCTCTTGCGTTTACTGTGGATAACTCGGAAACTGTGTATGAGCTTGATATTGAGCATAGAGAGATAGCCCAAAAGATTAAGTATGAAGATTATATTGTTGCTAAATGTTTTAATGATGATGATGGCTTTGTTGATTTGAT
>CAYVNI010000079.1:0-2245 GCA_964452815.1 uncultured Sulfurovum sp. | reverse complement strand
ATCCCCAAAATTTACTTTTGAGTTTGACACCCAACTTGAAGAGATTTCAAAAATAGAAGCACTTTTCAAAGAGATAGGTAAACGCCACGAAAAAGAAGAGTCTAACAGAGGAGAATCCAATGAGTCTTAATGAACAGATAGGCAAAATTGTTAACGCCAATGGTGCAGACTTTTACGGCACAGAGACAGTACAAGAGGACAGCAACACAATCTTTAGAGTCTACATCACCCAAGAGGGTGGCGTAAAACTCGATCTTTGTGCCGACATCTCACATGAACTCTCTGTATTTTTTGACGTAAACCCACCCATGCACGGTGCATACTTCCTAGAGGTAAGCTCCCCAGGTATCGAACGAAAACTAGAAGAGCCACGACACTTCATCTCTGCCGTAGGCGAACGGGTCAAGTTCAAAATCAATGGTGCTGACAAAGAGAAAGGCGAGATAACCTCTGCTGACAAGAGTGGTTTTAGTATCTCCAAAAAAGGCGAAGAGGTACGATTTGAGTATTGTAATATCTCTAAGGCTAAGACTTATTATGAGTGGAATAAGACGAAATAATCCAATAGAACCCATAAATATGCTATAATACAGGAATACATTCCATAAAAAGGATAATAATATGGATTCTATTCTTCTTGAAGATAACCCCCATTGGATAAAAAATAGTAGTGAAGTTTATAATGAGTATGCTTATCGTGAAAAATTAGAGACAGCACTTTCTTTTTTAAGTCCAAGAGAAATCATTGTCATTATTGGTGCTAGGCGTGTTGGCAAAAGCTCTTTGACCAAACTTATGATAAAGTCACTTCTAAAAGAGGTTGATCCTAAAAATATTTTTTTTATAAATTTAGAAAAAACAGCGTTTATTCCCTACAAAAACAATCCAAACTATTTGGTAAAAATCTATGATGCTTATCTGAAACTCGCCAATCCAAATTTGGATGAGAAAATCTATTTTTTTATAGATGAGATTCAAATTTTTGACTCTTGGGAAGTTTTTGTAAAGTCCAAGTATGAAAGTTCCAATATAAAGTTTATTATCACAGGCTCAAATGCTTCTCTTTTGGCAAGTTCTTATGCCACTATGTTAACAGGAAGGGTTCTAAAACTAGAACTCTCCTCTTTTAATTTTAGGGAGTTTTTGACTTATAAAAATATAGAACACTACTCTATTTTAACCATAGTTAAAAATAGAATAGAGATAGAAAGAGCCGTGGATGAGTACTTAAAATGGGGTGGCTACTATTCTGTTTTTTCAAATTCAAATGAACAGGTCAAGAGGTCTCTTCTAAAGAATATTGCCGAAGATATTATTTTGAAAGATATCGTTCCTCGATACAGTATTAAGAACTCTAAAGAGATTCGTGACCTATTTTTTTATGTGGTCTCCAACGCAACAGTCTCACTCAATATCTCTAAATTAGCAAAAAAAATAGCCATTGATGCCAAGAGTGTTAAAGAGTATATTGGGTACTTTCAAGATAATTTCTTGATTCAAACTATTCCCCAATATCATCACAAGTTAACCCAACAGTTGAAATCTACAAAAAAACTCTATCTAACCGATAATGGTTTTTTAAACTTGGGAGTAAATCGAAGCAAAGAGCAAGGAGCAATGCTAGAAAACATGGTTTTTACAGCTCTAAATCAAGAGGGATTAACCTATCTGCTAGATACCAAAGAGTGTGACTTTTATTTGGATGGAGAGCTTTTAC
This sequence comes from uncultured Sulfurovum sp., assembly GCA_964452815.1. Lineage (GTDB taxonomy): Bacteria > Campylobacterota > Campylobacteria > Campylobacterales > Sulfurovaceae > UBA1140. Next base: position 528 of record CAYVNI010000079.1, on the reverse strand, counting down.
AGGTTTCTTATGATGTTGAAGATGAGCAGACCAAAAAACGAGAGTTTGAGGGCTTAAGGTTTTTTGCTGATAAGCTAGATAAAAAGAGAGGGAAGCTTGTAACTTATGATAGAGATGAAGTTGTAGAGTATAAAGGGATTGAGATTGAGGTTGTTCCTTTGGGTAAATTTTTGATTAAGACTTCTCATATATTAAAACCCTTTCGGTAAAACTCTTTTTTTTCCGATTTTATTAAATAGTGCGTTGTAAAACAGCACCCCACAGGAGACCAAATGAACTCAAATGAACTATATATGACCCAAGCCCTAAAAAAAGCATGGCACTATCAATTAAGAACTTACCCAAATCCAGCAGTGGGGGCGTTGGTTTTATGTAATAATGAAATTCTAGCCCTAGAAGCCCATCAAAAGGCAGGAACGTCTCACGCAGAGGTTTTGGTATTTTTAAGTGCTTATGAGACTATTTCTAAAAAAGAGATAGATTTTGATAGGTTTGATGCTCATAAGGCACATGCGTTTTTGTATGCAC
>CAYVNI010000078.1:0-3632 GCA_964452815.1 uncultured Sulfurovum sp. | reverse complement strand
CAAACTATGGAAGAAGCGGTGGCACTCATGAATCAAATTGCCCCTGAACACCTAGAGGTTCTGACCAAAAATCCGATGGAACTATTGGGAAGTATTAAACACGCAGGAGCAATCTTTTTAGGGGAGAATACCCCTGAGCCTATCGGAGATTATATCGCAGGACCAAACCACACCTTGCCAACAGGAGGAACAGCTAAATTTTATTCACCACTATCCGTTGAACACTTTTTGAAAAAATCATCTATTATCTCAATGACCAAAGCAGGACTTGATGAGATTGGTGAAGCGTGTGCGTTGATAGCAAATACAGAAGGGTTAACAGCTCACGAAGAGTCTGTAAGAATACGACTAAGTTAGCAACTCCATCGTTGCCAGAATGTCCTCTTTTTTATAGAGGGCATTTATATTAAATTTGTGTTTGTGAGTGTGTTAATGTAGTCTCCATAGAGAAGACCACATTATAAAGAGAGGAATTAAAGGTTATAGAAGTGTTTTAACGCTCTGATAATCATCGCATTTTTAGAGATACTCTCACTTTTTGCATCTTGGTCAACTTGCTCATATAAATCAAGTGGCAAAGTAATAGAGAAAATTTTTGTTCTGTTCTTCTTTTGCTTTTTAATATCTGAAACGATATCTTTAAGTACATCTATCATCTTATCTGTGTTAATTGGTTTACGAATAAAGTTATTGACACCAATCTTGACAGCCTCTGAGATATTACCCATATCATCACTTGCAGAGACAATTACAATCATCTGTTTAGGATTGATTTCTCTAATTTCTTTAGCGATATCCAAACCGCTTTTACCTGGTAAAATAATATCAATAAAAATAATATCTGGGTGATGTTGCTCATACAACTCCAACGCACTCTCTCCATCAAACGCAGAGTGAACCTCTGCAAAAAAGTTCTTTAACGTGGTACACATTAACTCATTTGTCTCTGGATCGTCCTCTAATACCATTGTTCTTAGTTTTTTAGTCTCTTCAACTATTTTCATTAAATCATTATTCATTTTGACTTTTCCCATTCCTTATAATTTTAATAGATTGTAACATTATAAATATTAAGAGAAATTAAAAAAATAACCAAAAAAGTTATAGTTCATTGAATAATCAACATTATGTGTGTAATTACAACCCATCTCTAAGGGTTAATTCTCTATCAAATAGCCACGATTGACGATGTTCTTTAATTGTCTCTTTATTAATTGTCTCAATTAGCATAGACTCTCTATCTTCGAGCATCATGTATACTTCCCCCTTTGGCTCAACTAACATACTATCACCATAAAATTTCCAATGTATATCATCTTGTGTATACTCCCCCAAACGGTTTGCACGTAAAATATAACAGCCATGCAAAAATGCTTTGGTTTTAATAATTTCACGCCATCTGTTATGCGACTCAAAAGTAGAAGCTGTTGGAAGTAGTACCAAATCAATCTTTTTTTGATGTACCACATCCCAAAATGGATTAAAATGGAGTTCAAATCCTGCCATTACCAAAATACGAAACCCATCTACTTGAAAAGTTAAAGGAGTTTTTAATTTACTTAAAGAGTTTGCAAAAAAATCTTTCTCATTCCAATGAGGATAGGGGATAAGAATCTGTTGCTCATAATAGGCAATCGACTTCTCTGTAATTTTTACAATTGTTTTAATATAGCTATTTTTTTTAACAATAACCAAAGGTGCAATCAAAACCATATTATATTTAAGTGCATACTTTTTAAGAAGCTCTACGTGCTTTTCGCTCTGTTTTTTTACCATCTTCATGGGTATGGTCTCTAACTCTTTGAAAAAATGGTTTAAGATATACTCTCCAAAGAGTACCACCCTCGCCCCTCGACTGTGTGCATTTCTTAAATAAAAATTAAGTTTTGTAGCCTGCATACCTAAGGTTGGCAGTTGCAGTGCCGCAATGGTTAACGTTTTTGCCATTAAACACTCTTTTTTTCTATTATTTCAATTTTAACTTTCGCCTCTTCTATCATTTTTTGTGCCAATTTTATCTCAGCCAATCCCTCTTCATAAAGTTTTAAACTCTCTTCAAGCGTAATCTCTGGGTTCATTAACTTATTAAGTATCTCTTTTGAGACCTCTAATTTTGCTTCAAATGTATGATTTTTCATATAAACTGCTCCTATTTATTTAATGCTTCTTTTATGATATCATCAAATTTATCCAACTCAACTAAAAAAGCGTCATGTCCATAATCACTATTAATCTCATCATAAGTATGTTCTTGCCCATTTCTCATCATCATCTTGGAGATATGTGCCATCTCACTAGGGAAAAAAAGATAGTCACTCTTAAACGAAATAAGGGTCACCTCTGCTTTTATTCGTAATATTGCGTCATAGAGTGAATCGTACCCTCTGCTTAGATTAAAGGTATTAATTGCTTTGACAATATAGAGATAACTCATCGGGTCAAAAAGCTTGGAGAAATTATCCGTATTATACTCCATATAACGCTCCACCTCATAGCGTCCAAAGAGTTCAAAAAGCCCATCATTGTTAACATAGTTACGTCCAAACTTATCATCCATAGATGAAGGAGAGAGATAGGAGATGTGTCCTGCTACCCGACCAATGGCTAAACCATCCAAACCCTTCTCTACAAAGGCATCTTTTTCATAGTTACCATTTTCAAAACGTGGGTCTCTGCGTATCGCTTCAATTGCTACTTTGTTAAAACCAATCGTCCAAGGCTGTGTGGCATAGGTGGCTGCAAGTGAGATAATTTTTTCAGAAAAATTGGGATAGTCTACCGCAAACTGTAACGCCTGCATCCCCCCCATAGAGCCACCTACTATCGCTTTAAGCTTATAAATTCCCAAATTGGAGAGCAGTTGCTTTTGAGCTTTAATCATATCTTTAATGGTTAATACAGGAAATTTGAGTCGATAGGGTTTATTGCTAGGGTAGTTGTTGCTCATTGGAGAGGTGCTTCCAAAACAGGAACCAATAACATTGGTAGATATTACAAAATATCTATCTGTATCTATCGCTTTTCCTGAACCAATCAATCCATCCCACCACCCTACCTTGCGTTCATTGGGATACTGTCCTGCTGCATGATGTGAGCCACTTAGGGCATGACATATCAACACTACATTAGACGCATCACGGTTAATCTTTCCATAAGTCTCATAGGCGATTTGATAAGGTTCCAATATTCTTCCGCTCTCCAAATAGAGAGGTGTCGTAAAATGTTCTATTTTAGTTTTTAAATTCATTAAAGGATTTTACCCTATTTAGGCTTTTAACTAAAATAGTGTTTTTAAAAATATAGCCCATAATCACCACACAAAATACACAATTTTATGTCATTATTTTCTGTTATTATAGATTATAAATTAATTTATGATAAAATAATCTTTTAAAAATTTTAGAAGTAAGGAAAAGTAATGAGTATAAAAACTGTTCTGCTTATCTTGATTTCATTAACATTTAACCTAAATGCTATGAGTGAGATGGAAGTAAAGCGATATATGAAAAAGTATATCGAGAAGAAGATGCATTCACCTGTGAAGAAGATTGATGTAATCTCCAAATATCATATAGATGAAGTTCCTGATTGGGAGGTCTATTTTCTCTCCATGAGAATTGATATTACATTGG
>CAYVNI010000077.1:0-4483 GCA_964452815.1 uncultured Sulfurovum sp. | reverse complement strand
AATGCACAATTGCAGGGTGAATCAACTCAGGAATCTCTAGGGGGATAGGTATCTCAGGGATACTAATTACTGGTAATGACATATTACCTCCTTTTAAATAGTTAAAATATTTTTAATTATAACATAAAAATTCATTCCTATTGCAGAAAAGTAGAATAGTTAATCATTACTTTTTATTATGATTTTACAATCTTCTTTCAAGAATAGTCTCTGCAAAAGGTAAAAACATAGTTTGACATTGCATGATAAAAGAAACCAAAGAGTTATAGGATATGGAGAATAACTTATGAAAGAAGAGAAAACGATTAGAGTTGGAATTATGTCAAAAGAGCAATATACAAAGAGAACCATAGTCATAGTAAAAAGTAAATATATCCCCAAAAAAGATGAACCTAAAGTTTGGTGTTGACTCTAGTTATTATCGCCCATACATCGCACCTCAGGAGAGGATGCGACGAGGTGGGACTTTTTTATGTACTTGAAGCTCTACAGGAAAATTATCTTTATCTCGTTCCCATCCGTCCTCGGTGGGAACGCATATGAGAGCCAAAATTACCAAAACTTCTCTACCTCAATAAGCCCATCTATTCCTTCGTAATATCTAGCACTAGAGTATCTCCAATGAATAGCTTCATCAATATAGCCTCTCTTTACTGGATTATGATGAATATATTTTATCTTATTACAAGTTAACGAAATGTGGATGTGTGGGTTTGATTGTTGTTGCTCTCATATGCTTTCCCACCGAGGACGGATGGGAACGAGATAAACTGTAATACCTTAGCATAAAAGTCTCGTGCTTTATCATACGCTTCTAGTTTAACATAGGAATTAGCGATATTATAGTAGAGATGCTGTTTTAGCTCAATAGAGGTGGAGTGAATAGATTGGTAACGCTCTATTGCCTTTTGATATGCCCCTTGTCGATAGAGTGTATCCCCAAAGATAATTTGACTCTCTTTTGAAGGAGTCTCTATTTTATCCAGTTGTAACCGTGTGGCATTATACTCTTGGTTATGGTAACACTCATAGGCATTAGAGAGATGGTAACTATCCCAAAATGAGGCATTAGAAGAGGAGAGGGATAATAGTAAAATAACAGAATATCTATAGAGTAACTTCATAAGATATATTTTAGCAGATTTCAATGAAGATTGGCTGTCTTAAAATAAAAGTTTCTAAGGGAATAATCGTTACTCAATTCCAATCCTAATGATATAAATTCTAAAAATGCCAATTCTATTTCTCTTGCCTTATGTCTAGTTTTTTTATTTTCTGAATATTACTAACTTGAAGATGAAATCTACAAAACTATCTTCGTTTCAATATCCTTAAATATAATTTTTTGGATTATATATAAATATTTTTTTATAAAAATCTCTATTAGTATTTTAGTTTTATGTTATAATTTCAAAAAAATCATACTACAAAAGAGAGATAAAATGAAGAGGGAGATAAAATGAAATCCATTCAAACCATAATTGTTCGTCTTCTTCTCTTCTTTTATCTCACTTCAACCTATCTGAGTGCAACCCATATTCATAAAAACAATTTAGAGCATAATACCGATTGTAAAATCTGTATTGTCGTAAAAAAACTAAATAGTGGAGATACTCCTGCTATTGAATTTAATACTATTCATACGCTTAACGATTATATTACACCCCTATTTAATCAAGAGCCAACGACTAAAATAGTACTCAAAGGTTTCAACGCTCAAGCCCCTCCCCACCTCTCCTAAAATCAAAAAACAACCATCTATTAAAATAAAATCTTAGGAGAGATTATGCAAAAAAAACTACTCCTCTCTATGGCTCTAAGCACATTACTGCTTCAAGCTACCGAGAGTAAAACATTAGAAAATCGTGTTGACAAGCTAGAGAAAGCTCTAGCCTCACAACAAAAAGCCAAACTTGCCAAAGCCCTTAATGGTAGCAATAGCTTTAACCAAAAGAGCTTTATACCTGATATTTCGCTTATTTTAAACGCCTCTGCTGTGAGTCGAAATATTAAAAACAGTGACTATGAGGGGTATGGTATTGATGGTTTTGTTGACCATACCGATGAGATACCCTTTAATAAAAACCGAGGATTTAACCTTAACTATGCTGAGTTTGGAATGCACTCAGAGGTTGGTCCCTATTTTGATGCAGATGCTATTTTTCATCTTCATCCTGATGAGTTTGAGATAGAAGAGGCGTACATCACAACCAAAAAACTACCTGCCAATATGCAACTAAAAGCAGGTCTCTTTAGAAGTGGTTTTGGTCGCATCAATGCGACTCATCAACATGCACAAGCATTTGTGGCTCAACCCTTGGTCTATGAAGCGATGTTGGGAGTTGAGGGAATCAAAGATGCAGGGGTCTCTCTAAATTGGGTTGCCCCAACGGATACCTATCTTATGGTAGGGGCAGAAGCTCTACAAGGGAGCAATGAGCTTAGTTTTGGTTACCCCGAATCAAACAATCTCTATGTTGGTTACCTCAAAACAGGGTTTGATATTGGCGATAGCAATGCTCTTTTAATGGGTGGAAGTGTGGCAAGTGGTAAAACCGAAGAGAATCAAAATAGCCGACTCTATGGGGCTGAATTGACCCTAAAACATACCATTGACAGCTACAGTTCAATCAGTTGGCAGAGCGAATATCTCTACCGAGATAAAAACAAGCAGAGACAAGCAGGTCTCTACTCTCAACTACGCTACAACATGGACAGCAGTTGGGAGTTTGGAGGGCGTTATGATGCCATAACTAAAAACCTAGATAACCAACCTGATGACCTTAAAAAATACTCAGCCATTGTGAGCTACCGACCTTTTGAGTTCTCAAAAATACGACTCCAATACAGCAAAGACAGATCAAAATCGTTTGTAGGAAAACGCCAAGATGAAGATATGATTGCTTTGGATTTTTTGGTTGAGATTGGAGCTCATGGGGCTCACGCATTTTAATGTGAAAAATTATAATTTCTATTTGATTTAAATTAAGATTAGGCGTGTGACATGGTCACACCTACAATGATATAAAAAGGAAATAAAAAATGAAAAAAACATTATTAATAACTCTGCTACTCACCACAGCTACTTTTGCCAAGCTCAATGTGGCGACCACCTATAACTATTTGGGCGAAGTAACCAAAGCGATAGGAGGAGATTTGGTCAAGGTTGATGTCTTGGCAAATCCAAAACTTGACCCACACTTCATTACCCCTAAGCCCTCACTTATAGGGAAACTAAGAGGAGAGGATTTATTGATTATTAATGGTGGTCAGCTAGAGATTGGTTGGTTGCCACCACTTTTGAAGAGTGCCAACAATAGTAAAATCAATGCAGGAGGTAGTGGATTTTTAGATGTGAGTGGAGCAGTAACACTTATGGACAAATCTGCCACCGTCTCACGAGCCTATGGTGATGTACACCCTGATGGAAACCCTCACTTTGCACTCGATATTCATAATATTTTACCCATAGCCGAGCTTATAAGCATGAAACTTGCCCAAGTTGACCCCAGCAATGCCACAACTTATGCCAATAACCATGAGCAGTTTAAAAAAGAGATAGAAGCACTAATGGTCAAACTAGAGCCTGTGGTTAAAGGGTGTCAAGGAAAAAAAGTGATTCAGTACCATGAGCTTTTTAACTACGCTCTTGCCTCTTTTGGTGTGGAGAAATCAGGAGATATTGAGCCACTTCCAGGGATTAGCCCAAGCTCTAAACATACCTTAGCGTTGATTAATCTTATCAAGATGCAAAATATCAAAACGATTCTGCAAGATGTCTACCACGAGAAGAGAACAGCCCAATTTATTGCCGACAAGACAGGAGCAACGGTCAAGATTATCCCTCATGATGTCGGAGCTGTAGAGGGTGCTGATACATTAGAGAGTTTCTATACTATGGTGGCACAGAGAATATGTCAATAGTTACGCTACTCTATCCAGCTTTTATTTTGGCGATTTTATTGGTCTTTATCCATGCTATCTTTGGGTTAGAAATCATCAAAAGAGGGGTCATCTTTACCGACCTTGCCATTGGACAGTTCGCCTCCATTGGGGTGGCTGTGAGTCTGCTCTTTTTTGAGGGGAGTTACAGTTTTGGGCTAACTTTTCTTTTTGCACTTTTAGGGGCGACACTCATCGCTGTGGCAACCCACCGTGTGCAAAACATAGAGGCGTTTATTGGGATGCTCTATGCCTTGGGAGCAAGTGCGATTATTGTCTTGCTCTCCAACACCACTCAAGGAACAGAGCTTTTTAACAAGCTTCAAGCGACCGATATTCTCTTTACAACTACAAGTGATTTGATTGAACCTCTCATACTCTATGGCGTGGTAGCGACACTCTTTTTTACCTTCTATCACAAACTTACAGGAGTCTACAAAGAGATGCTGTTTTTTGGACTTTTGGCTCTAACCGTCACATCATCGGTACAACTCGCAGGGGTCTTGGTGGTCTTTACCCTTTTGATTGTTCCTGCCTTTTT
>CAYVNI010000076.1:0-3815 GCA_964452815.1 uncultured Sulfurovum sp. | reverse complement strand
TAGAGTAATCTACTCAACCCTCTGAACCTTATCTGCTTTGGTCGAATAATTTTTCTTAATATCAAAATAGAGATTGGAGAGCCAACTTACAATCACCACACAGATGCCTGTGGCAATCACCACATTATAATCAAAAGTGGTCTCCAAGGAGAGTACCACAGCTGTTAGTGGTAGTTTCATCAACACCCCCATAAAGACCGATGCCCCAATCGCTGCAAAATAAAATGGCTCAATGGGAAAATTATGCACCAAAATAAGAAGTTCACCAAATCCATATCCTACCAACGCACCAATGCTCATAAGTGGTAAAAAAACTCCCCCCACAGCATTGGAGTAGATAGAGATGGTCGTCCCCACAATACGCAGTAAGATAATCATAAAAATCCATATTAAAGAGATATGTCCTTCACTATTGATAAGATGCATCACCACCTCTTTTCCTGAAAAGGCAGCATGCGGATCAATGAGTAGAATCGTTCCAATCACACCTCCTCCAATAAGAGCAAATATATGGTTTCTATATTTTGGAAGGGTTTTAAAAACCTTTAAGTCAATAAAGTGTAAAAGAATTTTTTTCATAAAGAGATAGAAGTAGATAAAAAGCGTAATAAAAGGGATAAACAGTAAAATAGGAACGATATAGTTATACTGTATTTTCCGACCGATAGAGTGGTGAAATGTGATTATCTCTAAGTACTGTGTCGCCACAGCAAATGCGATAACCGAGGATAAAATTACATAACCAATGTACTGTTTAAAAAACTGGTAGGCGATATGCTCAATGGCAAACGCAATTCCCGTAATGGGCGTACCAAAAATAGCAGCAATACCACTACTCGCCCCCACGGCAATCATCATCTTAACCAACATTATAGGGAGTCTAAAGAGTTTATGTATCTGATAGGCAATCATTGCCCCAATCCCAGCAGAAGGTCCTTCTGTTCCCACAGAGAAACCACTAGAAAGAGACAATACCGAAGCAATAATTTTTAAAAAGAGGGCTTTAATACTTAATATCATTCTATTTTCAATAACAGACTCTGCAATTTCACTTACCCCATATTCTCGAATTGCTTTATCTTTTGAGACGATATAGTTTACCAAAAACATTGCGGTAATAGGAACAAAATAGATATACCAAATAGGCAAAGTAGGAATACTTTTCAAAGGGTCACCCATAAAAATATAGTGACTCAAAAAGATAATCAAAAATTCATAAAAAGTGATAAAAAAGCCACTAATAAGTCCCGTCAATATGGTTGCAAGGATAAGCTTAAAGAACACAAATATCTCCTTTTTAGTCTTTTTTCTGTATAGATGGTGTGGAGTATTTTACTTTGTAAAACTCTTAAAATACTCAATACGTTCATGGGTCAAAGGGTGTGAAGAGAAAATCTCTAGTGCAGTACTGTTGCTCTCTCCTCCATGCTCTTTCTCTAGTGCTTCAAAAAGATTGGCGATGTAGAGGGGTGAGATATTCATCTTTTTTAACTCCTCCACGGCATGAACATCTGCTTCGTGTTCAAACTCTCGACTGTAAGAACTGTTAATCAGTACGGTGGGAATACCTGTGGCTAAAATCGAAATATCTCCTGTCATATAGCCGATAATTACCCCTGCTAATCCTGTTTTTATCGCCATTCTTAGAGAGTGTTTGTGTATCACATGACCCTTTTCATGTGCCAAAACCCCTAAGATATCTCGAAACTCTTTATCTTTGCTAAGTGCGACCAGTTGGTCGGTGAGTACAATGTCGCCAGATGGCAAAGCAAATGCATTGGCACCCATTCTATTGGACGACCTAAAGTGAAGAACATAACGCTCATCCCCTTGGGTAAGCTTGTCAAAATGGGTCTGCAAAATAGTTCTGTTTGCTTCGCTTAATCGAGAGGGATAGAGATAGCCTTCTTCAAGCTCCTCTAGTGTCATATCACTTACTCTGTTCAAGGTGTTTTGAGGCAGAATAGAGGCGATGAAATTTGCCGTATAATTTGCTCCTGAGGTGAGCATAAATACCACAAATGCAATGGTCACGATAACAGCCCCAAGACTCAACCCCCAAGAGCTTTCTATCCTGTGTGTTTTGGATTTTTTGATGTCAAAATCTAGTAATATTTGGTCTATTTTATCATTTTCTCGACTCTTACAGCGTATGCCATTTGGAAACTCTAACACGCGTGGGGTATTGCCCAGACGTGAAGCAATTTTTACCTCATCTAAGGCAACATCTATTTTATGTGAGGCGATTTTAACCCGTTTACCAAAAGTAAAGTCGAGTATTACTTGATGTTCTTTTGAACTCTTTCCATCATAGAGTACAGCTTTTACTAGCATTGCTATAACCCCACATCTATATCAAAAAAGTCCACCATCTCTTCACCAACAGTTGAGCCTTTTTCGTAGCCAAGAGACTCAAACTTCTCATAATCTGCACATCTAAAGTGTGTGTTCTCTAGCTTATATCGCAAATATCGTATCTTTGCCCATGGGTAGAGTAATCCCAGTGACAATATAATCATGATGACATTGGTTGCTGATATTATGCCCAGTTTAAAGGGACTCATTGTTCCTTTTAGTGGGGCATCTTCTAAACGAGAAAAGTTACGCACAAAGTTTGAAAAATAGCCATCGGAGAAACCTTTTTGCCAAAATATAATTGGCAAATAGATGATAAACATAAGGAGTAGCCCAAGAAAACCTATCACCCCCATCGCCTCATCCATCTCCTCATCTGAGTAGGTAATATTATTATCATAAGTTATATTATTGTCATAAGTTATATTATTATCTATCAATATAGTACTATTTACATCATTTAGTACTGAAGCCATCTGTGCTGTTTCACCCAGTGCATTTATATCATCATTACTAAGCATACCACCTGCTCCTACTATTACCCACATAATCATGGCTATAAACAAAAAGAGACCCATCATAGTAATGGTTGACCAGACAAATACCAAAATATAAGTGGAGTAGGACTCTCCTGCTGTTCCATCAAATGAAAATTTACCCTGTCCATACTCCGATTTGCTAATAATTAGTTTTTTGAACTTGACATAGGAGTAAGGAATTGCTAAAAAAAGTGTGACAATATTAAGCAGTCCATGCAGAATAAAAAAGAGATAGAAGTCACCTGTTTTACCTCTGTATTTAAAGGGAATATTGCGATAAGAGGTATTTCGTAGCTTGAAACTTACTGCTTGACGCATCAACCAAGGCATCAGTACCACAGCCATAAGAGCGATAAACCCTGCCACTTCTAGCATCATTAGATACTCCGAGAAGATAACAAAAGCCCCATAGACCCCCACGACAATAACTCGACCAATCAAAATTTTTATTGGGTCAGCATTGTACTCAAAGTTTGAACCATTGAGATAGGAATTGGCATAGATATAACGGTTGGTTCTTACTTTTGCCCATGCAGAGTAGATACCAAGAGTGAGAATGGTCAACGCAATATTAACTATCCAAATCCTAAAATACTCTGCCCCTGTCCCTTTAAATGAGAATGTCTGATACTCAGATCTCACTCTCTGGTTTGCTACTTCTCTCTCGTACATACAAAATCCTTTTAAAAAATTACGTAAAGAGAGATTATATCATACTCTATATCCTCTTTTTATAGCTTTTGCCTCTTTTTTATATGCAAAAAGCGCCGCCATTGTAATTAAGAATAGTATTTTAGTATGTTTAAATTAAAAACTCACCTGAACACCAAAGTTCAACTGTTTTAATCCATTACCATCAAGAGCAATGATGTCTGTAAAGGCTCTCATATTATTAGTAAGGTTGTATCCTGCACCAATACC